>NZ_JBYOLA010000016.1:0-91195 GCF_057799055.1 Stenotrophomonas sp. 14P6.2.3 | reverse complement strand
GTCCCGCCTGGCCGCCCCGACCCATCCCAGCACGTATCAACACAGAGTCATGAGCGCTGTTGCTGTTGCTGTTGCCCCAAAAGCCTGCCGCAGGCAGCGCCGCAGCCGCCGCTGCAAGAAAACCTGAATACGTTCGAACAGCCCACCTCAATCCCCCGCCCCCGCGGCCGATAACGGTCATGTCACCGCTGCTCCCGACCAGCACCGGCGCCTCCACCCACCACGACCCGGGTACTGCTCGATGAATCTCCTGCATCGCTGGCAACACTACTTCAGCAATCTCTCCGTCCGGCGCAAGCTCAATCTGCTCACGCTGCTGATCGCGCTGGGCGTGATCGCGCTCTCGGTGATCGCTGCCCGCATGCAGTACCTGGACCTGACCGATACCCGCAAGTCTTCGCTGAAGACCCAGGTCGAACTGAGCTACGGCATCCTCGACCACTACCACCGCCTCGCCGGAACCGGTGAACTCAGCGAAGAGGCTGCAAAGGCCGCCGCGCTGCAGGCGCTGGAGGTCATGCGCGCGCACAACGATACCTACTACTACAACATCTACGACACCGGCTATCACGTGCTCATGCACCCGTTCCGCAAGGATCTGGTGGGCAAGGACATGAAGGATTTCCGTACCGGCGATGGCATCCGCATCTACTACGACCAGATCGAAGCGGCCAAGGCCGGCGGCGGCTTCGTCGCCTATCGCTGGGCCAAGCCCGGCGAGAAGGGCGAGGTCGAAAAGGTCGCCTATGCCGGCCTGTTCAAGCCCTGGAACTGGGTGGTCAGCAGCGGCGTCTACATGGATGACGTGCAGCAGCAGGCACTGGTCTTCACTGCCATCATGACCCTGGCCGGCGGCGTACTGGTGCTGATCGTGCTGGCGTTGAGCTGGGTCATCGGCAACCGCATCGCGCGACCGCTGAAGCAGGCCACCGCCGTCGCCGAAGGCATTGCCGGCGGCAAGCTGGACAGCCACATCGGCCCGCAGCCGCATGACGAACCCGGTCGCCTGCTCGAAGCGATGTCACGCATGCAGCAGCAGCTGCACGCAGTCATCAGCGGCCAGCGTGAGATGGCACGCCGTCACGATGAAGGTGAACTCAGCTACCGCATCGACGCCAGCGCCTTCCCCGGCGAGTACGGGCTGATGGTGCAGGAAACCAATGTCCTGGTCGGCAGCCACGTGCAGACCCTGCACGATGTACTGAACGTGGTGCAGCAGTACGCCGTCGGCGACCTCAGCGGCGACATCGCCCGCTACCCAGGCGAAAAGGCGGCGATGACCACCACCGTCGACACGGTCAAGGCCAACCTCGGCCGCATCAATGCCGAGATCAAGCAGCTGGCCAGTGCTGCAGCCGCGGGTGACTTCAGCCAGCGCGGCGACGCACAGCGCTTCGATCACGATTTCCGCACCATGCTGGAAAACCTCAACGCCATGATGGCGGTCAGTGATGACAACCTCGGCAAGCTCTCGCAGCTGCTGTCGTCCATCGCCGACGGCGACTTGACCGCCCGCATGCACGGTGACTACCAGGGCGTGTTCGCGCGCATGCGTGACGATGCCAACGCCACGGTCAGCCAGCTGACCCAGATCGTTGGCCAGATCCAGCTCAGTGCTTCCAGCATCACTTTGTCGGCCGGCGAAATCGCCTCCGGTAACAGCGACCTGTCGCGTCGCACCGAACAGCAGGCGGCCAACCTGGAAGAAACCGCCGCGTCGATGGAGGAACTGACCTCCACCGTGCGCCAGAACGCCGAACACGCGCGCCAGGCCAACCAGCTTGCCATCGGTGCGCACGGCGTGGCCTCGCAGGGCGGCAGCGTCGTTGGTCAGGTGGTCACCACCATGTCGGCCATCGAAGCGTCCTCGAAGAAGATCGCCGAGATCATTTCGGTCATCGATGGCATCGCCTTCCAGACCAACATCCTCGCACTGAACGCTGCGGTCGAGGCCGCCCGTGCCGGCGAACAGGGCCGTGGCTTCGCCGTGGTCGCCAGCGAAGTACGTACCCTCGCCCAGCGCTCGGCCGCCGCCGCCAAGGAGATCAAGGCCCTGATCGACGAATCGGTCGGCAAGGTCGCCGAAGGCTCCAGCCTGGTCCACCAGGCCGGCAGCACCATGGGCGAGATCGTCGCCTCGGTGCAGCGCGTCACCGACATCATGGCCGAGATTTCCGCCGCCTCGCAGGAACAGTCGGCCGGCATCGAGCAGGTCAACCAGACCGTGGTGCAGATGGACGAAACCACCCAGCAGAACGCCGCGCTGGTGGAAGAAGCCACTGCTGCAGCGCGGGCGATGGAGGAACAGGCCGCGCAGCTGGCCGACGCCGTGGCGATCTTCCGCCTCGACAACCAGGTTGCCGTCGCAGTGAAGGCGGTGACCGCCAAGGTCGCGCCGAAGGCCGCCAGTCCTGCGCCTTCGCGGCCGTTGTCGACGCCCGCACCGATCCGCCGTACCCACTCCAGCGCCGTCGTCTCCAACGACGGCGACTGGCAGGAATTCTGATCCTCGCGGCGGCTGCGGCCGCCGCCCCGCCGATGGACACGTCACCCGTGCAGAGCCCTACCCCCATCGTCAGCGGTACGCGCGAATTCGAGTTCGCCGACCGTGATTTCCGCCGCGTCTGCGACCTGATCTACCAGCGCGTGGGCATCGCCCTCGCCCCAGCCAAGCGCGACATGGTGTACGGACGCCTGTCGCGTCGGCTGCGCACGCTGGGCATGCGCAGTTTCCAGCAGTACCTGGATCACCTGGAACAGGGCGATGGTGACGAGTGGCAGGCATTCACCAATGCGCTGACCACCAATCTCACCGCGTTCTTCCGCGAGCCGCACCATTTCGACAAGCTGCGCGAGGAGCTGCAGCAGCGCAACGGCCGCGGCCCGCTGCTGCTGTGGTCGTGCGCCGCCTCCACCGGTGAAGAGCCCTACTCGATGGCGATCACCGCCTGCGAAGCGTTCGGCACTCTGAAGCCACCGGTGCGCATTGTCGCCACCGACGTCGATACCCAGGTCCTGGCCACCGCCGGGCGCGGTGTCTACAACATCGACCGTGTTGCTGGCCTCGATCCAGACCTGCGTCGCCGCTACTTCCAGCGTGGCAGCGGTCCCAACGAAGGCCAGTGCCGCGTGCTGCCGGCGCTGCGCGAGCTGATCGAGTTCCGCCCATTGAACCTGCTGGCACCGCGCTATGACGTCGGCGGTCCGTTCGACGCACTGTTCTGCCGCAACGTGATGATCTACTTCGACAAGCCGACCCAGCGCGCGATTCTTGGCCGCCTGGTCAACCACCTGGCCGACGACGGCCTGCTCTACACCGGCCACTCGGAGAACTACCTGCACGCCGCCGATCTGATCCAGCCCTGCGGCCGTACCCTGTACCGGCGCGCGCAGGGAGCCAGCGCATGAATGCTTCGCTGCGCACCGATGATGTGATGCGCTACCAGGACGCACGCTTCAAGACCATCGCCGCCAAGCTGCTGCCGACCCAGTACCTGGTGGTGGATGACACCACTGCGCTGACCACGACCCTCGGCTCCTGCGTGGCGGCATGCCTGCGCGACCCGGTGCTGAAGATCGGCGGCATGAACCACTTCCTGCTGCCCGAGGGCAACGCCGGCGACGGCGCGCCCGCACGCTATGGCAGCTATGCGATGGAACTGCTGATCAACGACATGCTCAAGCGCGGCGCCCACCGCAAGCGCATCGAGGCGAAGGTGTTCGGCGGTGCCAACGTGCTGAAGGGCTTCACCAGCAATCCGGTAGGCACGCGCAACGCCGAGTTCGTGCGTCAGTACCTGCAGGCCGAGCACATCCCGATCCTCGCCGAAGACCTGTGCGGCATCCACCCGCGCAAGATCTGGTTCTTCGCCGATACCGGCCGCGTCGTCGTGCAACGCCTGCCGCATGCACACGAAGCCGAAGTGGCCGCGACCGAATCGGCCGTGCGCGCACGCCTGTCCAAGGCCCCGGTCACCGGTGGCGTGGAGCTGTTCGAATGACCCTGACCGGCAACGCCCCCTGCCGGGTCCTGATCGTCGACGATTCTGCCGTCGTGCGGCAGATGCTCACCGAAATCCTGTCCAGCGATCCGGCCATCGATGTAGTCGGTACTGCCGCCGACCCGCTGCTGGCCCGCGAGAAGATCAAACGCCTGGCTCCGGACGTGATCACCCTGGACGTGGAAATGCCACGCATGGATGGCCTGGCGTTCCTGGAAAACCTGATGCGCCTGCACCCGCTGCCGGTGGTGATGATCTCTTCGCTGACCGAACGCGGTGCCGATACCACCCTGCAGGCGCTGGGGCTGGGCGCGGTGGACTTCGTCTCCAAGCCCAAGCTTGATGTAGCCCGCGGCCTGCAGGCCTATGCCGATGAAATCATCGCCAAGGTGAAGATGGCTGCGCGCTCACGGGTACGCCCGCTGGTGCGCGTGGCTGCACCGAAACTCACGCTGGACGCCGCCCCTGCCGTGCGTCCGGCAGCAACGCAGTTCCGCACCACCGACCGTCTGATCGCCATCGGCTCGTCGGCCGGTGGTACCGAAGCACTGCGTGTGGTGCTGGAAGGCATGCCCGCCGACGGCCCCGCAGTGGTGATGACCCAGCACCTGCCCGCCAGTTTCAGCACCGCCTTCGCCGAGCGTCTGGACCGCCATTCGGCGATGGCCGTACGCGAAGCCAGCGATGGCGAAGCGGTGCTGCCCGGCCACGCGTACCTGCCGCCCGGCGGCAAGCACCTGCGGATCATCCGCGACGGTGCGCGCTGGCGCTGTCGGGTCGACGACGGTCCGGCGGTAAACCGGCACAAGCCGGCGGTGGACGTGCTGTTCCGTTCGGTGGCGCAGGCCGCAGGTGGCAATGCCATCGGCGCCATCCTCACCGGCATGGGCGATGACGGCGCACGCGGCCTGCTGGAAATGCGCCAGGCCGGCGCCCCGACGCTGGTGCAGGACGAGGCCACCAGCGTGGTCTGGGGCATGCCCGGCGCAGCGTTCAAACTTGGCGCGGCCGAGGAACAGGTACCGCTGGAGCGCATTGCCGAGCGTTTGCTGGCGCTGGCACGCGGCTGATGGGACGGCTGTAGAGCCGAGCCCATGCTCGGCTGCTTTTCGGGCCCCGCTCCGGCAAGCCGAGCATGGGCTAGGCTCTGCCGGCCATCACGCAACAAAAAACTTCGGCATTCACCGGGGTTCTTCGGTTCAACGGGCTGCCCGCATCTGTGCTTTGATAGCCGTATTGCACAAGGAATGCTGCGCATGATCACAGGGATATGGAAGGCCGTGCTGGCGGCCACACTGCTGTCACTGCCACTGGCACCCGCCGTCGCCAGTGGTGATCTGTTCTACTTCCAGGCCAAGCAGGGTGATGTGTTCTTCATGCTGATGCTGGTGGGGCGCGAAGACCCCGGCGCGGTGAGCGTCAGCTGGAAAGGCGCGTCGATCCCGAAGTACCCGAACGTTCATCGCCGCTACTACATCGAATTCGACCGCGCAAAGCGCCAGGCCTACGTGCGTCCGCTTAGCCGTGATGGACTGCCCTGGTTCGAGATGGACGTCTCCGGCGGCCGGGGCAATGTGCTCTTTGCCGGGAAGCGCCTTCAAGGCACTGCCGACTGGACCATCCAGTAGCAGACAACCCTCGGAATGCGCCCATGGTTCTCCGCTTCAACTGCCTGCCGGGCAATGCCCGGCACCGCCACATCACGCAGTCGCAGTCGCAGTTACGGTCCCGACACCGTGATCCGCACCTTTCCGCGCACCGGTACGCCATCCCTGCTGGCGGCGTTGTAGCTCCATCGATACGCCGCATCCACGGCCGCCGCATCCAGCGCCGCCGATCCACTGCCGCGCGCGATCTCCACAGCATACGGGCGGCCCTGCTCGTCCACGTCCACCAGCAGCGTGGCCGCACCAACTCCGCGCTCGAGTGGCTGATGGTTCTCAAGCTGCACGGGATGCTGCCGCTGCGAGTCGGCATCAACCGAGGCGTAGGTTTCCACCTTTTCGGCTGTCTCAGACCTTGACGCGTTGGCCCGGGCGATCTCCAGGAACTGTTCCTGCAGCAGGAACACCCTGTGTTCGTCAGCGCTCATCCGCGTATCGGCAGACGCTTCATCGGCCCGCACGTCCTGCTGCGCGATCGCAGCCGGTGCCATCGCCCAGCCCGCCATCATCGCTGCCAGCGCTACGCAATGTCGTCGATCCGCCAACATCCATGTCCTCCTGAAAAAGCAGGTCGAAGTCTAACGCGCAGCCAGCGCCGCTGGCGCCCACAAAAAAACCCCCGGCTTTCACCGGGGGTTCTTCGTTTACATCATCAACCGATCAGCAGGATCAGGCAGCGACCGTGTTGGCCACGTCCTGGTATTCCTCGATCTGGTCAAAGTTCATGTAGCGGTAGATCTCCGCGCCGCTGGCGGCGATCACGCCCACATCGGCCATGTACTCTTCCTTGGTCGGAATGCGGCCCAGGCGCGAGCAGATCGCGGCCAGTTCCGCCGAACCCAGGTACACGTTGGTGTTGCGGCCCAGACGGTTCGGGAAGTTGCGGGTCGAGGTCGACATCGCGGTGGAGCCTTCGCGGATCTGCGCCTGGTTGCCCATGCACAGCGAGCAGCCCGGCATTTCCATGCGTGCGCCGGTGGCGCCGAAGGTGCCGTACACGCCTTCCTTGGTCAGCTCGGACGCATCCATCTTGGTCGGCGGGGCCACCCACAGGCGGGTCGGCAGGTCGCGCTTGCCTTCCAGCAGCTTCGCAGCGGCACGGAAGTGACCGATGTTGGTCATGCACGAACCGATGAACACTTCGTCGATCTTCGCACCCGCGACTTCGGACAGGGTCTTCACGTCGTCCGGGTCGTTCGGGCAGGCCACGATCGGCTCGCGGATGTCGGCCAGGTCGATCTCGATGACGGCGGCGTACTCGGCGTCGGCATCCGGCTCCAGCAGCTCCGGGTTGGCCAGCCACGCTTCCATCTTCTCGATGCGACGCTGCAGCGAACGCGGATCCTGGTAACCCTCGGCGATCATCCACTTCAGCAGCGTGATGTTGCTGGTCAGGTACTCGATGATCGGTTCCTTGTTCAGGCGCACCGAGCAACCGGCAGCCGAACGCTCGGCCGAGGCATCGGACAGTTCGAATGCCTGTTCGACCTTCAGTTCCGGCAGGCCTTCGATCTCCAGGATGCGACCGGAGAAGATGTTCTTCTTGCCAGCCTTGGCCACGGTCAGCAGGCCCGACTTGATCGCGTACAGCGGGATCGCGTTGACCAGGTCACGCAGGGTCACGCCCGGCTGCATCTTGCCCTTGAAACGCACCAGCACCGACTCCGGCATGTCCAGCGGCATGACGCCGGTGGCGGCGGCGAAGGCGACCAGGCCCGAACCGGCCGGGAACGAAATGCCCACCGGAAAACGGGTGTGCGAGTCACCACCGGTGCCGACGGTGTCCGGCAGCAGCATGCGGTTGAGCCAGCTGTGGATCACGCCGTCGCCCGGACGCAGCGAGATGCCACCACGGGTGGAGATGAATTCCGGCAGGGTGTGGTGGGTCTTGACGTCCACCGGCTTCGGGTAGGCCGCGGTGTGGCAGAACGACTGCATCACCAGGTCGGCCGAGAAGCCCAGGCAGGCCAGGTCCTTCAGCTCGTCGCGGGTCATCGGGCCGGTGGTGTCCTGCGAGCCCACCGAGGTCATCTTCGGTTCGCAGTAGGTACCCGGGCGCATGCCCTGCCCTTCGGCCAGGCCACAGGCACGGCCGACCATCTTCTGTGCCAGCGAGAAGCCCTTGCCGGTATCGGCCGGCTGCACCGGCAGGCGGAACAGGTCGGTCGGGGCCAGGCCCAGCGCTTCACGCGCCTTGCCGGTCAGGCCACGGCCGATGATCAGCGGAATGCGGCCACCGGCACGCACTTCGTCGAACAGTACTTCGGACTTGACCTGGAACTCGGCGATCACTTCGCCGTTCTTCAGCGCCTTGCCGTCGTACGGACGCAGCTCGACCACATCGCCGTGCTCCATCTTCGACACGTCCAGCTCGATCGGCAGCGCGCCGGCATCTTCCATGGTGTTGTAGAAGATCGGTGCGATCTTCGAACCCAGGCAGACGCCACCGGCGCGCTTGTTCGGGATGTACGGAATGTCATCGCCGGTCCACCACAGCACGCTGTTGGTGGCCGACTTGCGCGAAGAACCGGTGCCGACCACGTCGCCGACATAGGCCACCAGGTGGCCCTTGTCCTTCAGCGACAGGATCTGCTGGATCGGGCCACGCTTGCCGTCTTCTTCCGGGGTGAACGCTGCATCGTCACGCTTGTTCTTCAGCATCGCCAGGGCGTGCATCGGAATGTCCGGGCGGGTGGTCGCGTCCGGTGCCGGCGACAGGTCGTCGGTGTTGGTTTCGCCCGGCACCTTGAACACGGTGACGGTCAGGCTCTGCGGCACTTCCGGGTTGCTGGTGAACCACTCGGCATCGGCCCAGCTCTGCATCACGGACTGGGCGTTGGCGTTGCCGGCCTTGGCCTTTTCCTGCACGTCGTGGAAGGCGTCGAACACCAGCAGGGTCTTCTTCAGCGCGTCGGCAGCGATGGCGCCGACGCTGGCGTCGTCCAGCAGCTGCACCAGCGGCGCGACGTTGTAACCGCCCAGCATGGTGCCCAGCAGTTCGGTGGCGCGCTCGCGGCTGATCAGCGGGTTCTGCTCGCTGCCCAGTGCGATCGCGGCCAGGTACGAGGCCTTGACCTTGGCTGCGTCATCGACGCCGGCCGGCACGCGGTGGGTCAGCAGGTCGAGCAGGAACTCGGCCTCGCCCTGCGGCGGGTTCTTCAGCAGTTCGATGACATCGGCCGTCTGCTGCGCGGTCAGCGGCAGGGGCGGGATGCCAAGCGCAGCGCGCTCGGCGACGTGGTGGCGGTAGGCTTCCAACATGACAACTCCCGGGTAATGCGTGAGGTGAATAAAAAGTGGGCTCAGGCTTGCGGCACGATCAGCTTCAGGCCCTTGAAGTAGTCGCGATAAAACGTGTCGTTCCAGGTGATCAGGCCATCGCACTGCAGCAGGGCGTGGGCACCGATCATGAATTCGTCCAGGCCACGGCGCTGGCCGCTGCCGCGCTGGCGATGGCGGCGGTGCATTTCACCGGCGCGCAGTGCCGATTTGGCTTCCAGCGCGTTGAAGTGCACGCCCATTTCTTCCAGCGCTTCCAGTACCTCGGCACCGCCGCGCAGGGCGGCGCAGATCTCGGCCAGGGTGGCGCCGCAGACCACCACGCGGCCGCCGACCAGGCTCTGCCGCAGGCAGGCTTCCACCGCATCGGCCTGCGGGCCGTTGCTGAGCAGTTCGACCAGCACCGGTGAATCGACGGCGATCATCACCGCTTACTCCTCGTCGCGCAGGTCGCGCACGGCCGCGTCGGCCGATTCGAAGCCGTCCAGCGAGAACTTGCCGCGGGCGCGGGAGATCGCATCGTCCACGCTCTTGCGCAGGATGATCCGGCTGCCTTCCAGCTCCACCTTCAGCAAGGTGCCCTTGGTCAGGCCCAGCGCATCACGCACTGCCTTGGGCAGGGTGATCTGTCCGCGTTCAGCAACGGTGGCTTCCATGGGGTACGCCTCAAAAAGTATGTATGAATTATACATACCCGTCGCATCCGGAACAAACCACCTGATATGTGACCTTCATCCCGCGTCAGTCGCATCCGGGGGTTAGACTCCCTCGGCAGCCCTGCTGCGCTCCGGCTGGACGCCCTCGGCGCTCCTACCGCACCTATCCGCTCCATAAATAAGGAAGTTTCATGCGCGCTCTCACTCTTGCCCTGATGCTGGCTGCCCCGTTGGCCCTGTCGGTCCCGGCGGCCCACGCCTTCAACCCGTTCGGTGCCTACGTAACCGGCACCGAGATCACCCCGGCGCAGATGGACGCGGCGGAGATCGGCAAGACCACCCAGAAGCAGGTCAGCGAGGCCTTTGGTGCACCCAATCGCCGCGAGCAGCTGGGCGACACCCAGGTCTGGTACTACGACTTCACCAAGATCAAGAGCTTCGGCAAGAACATCAACGAATCGACCGTCTTCGAATTCAACAAGGCCGGCGTGCTGACCGCCAAGTCCAAGAGCAACGGCACCGGTGGCGCCAAGACCGGCAACCCGCTGCTGGATGCCGCCAACGGCAAGTAACTCCCGCAGCCGATGCATTCCCGGACGGGGCGCCCATGAGCGCCCCGTCTGCGTGCGGGCCGGCGCAAAAACGATGGGTACGCTGACACGAAGGCTACACACATCGCTGTAACCTTGCGTTCCAAGCCTGCCGGGTCATTGCCGGGCGCTGGATCGCCGATACTGGGCAGGATCCGGGGCCGGAGTGCCACCGGCAAACGCAAGCAGGCCCGCCCATGCGGGCCACTGCAAGCCATCCGCAAGAGGAGTCATCCCGCATGAGCGATTCGTTCTCCACCCGCAGCCAGCTGGACGTCGGCGGCAAGACCTACGACTACTTCAGCCTGCCCAAGCTGGGCCAGCGCTTCGACATCTCCCACCTGCCCTACTCGATGAAGATCCTGCTGGAGAATCTGCTCCGGCACGAGGATGGCGGCGTCACCGTCGGCAAGGATCACATCGAAGCCGTCGCCCGCTGGCAGCCCAGCGCAGAGCCCGACACCGAAATCGCCTTCATGCCCGCACGCGTGGTGCTGCAGGACTTCACCGGCGTGCCCTGCGTGGTCGACCTGGCCGCGATGCGCGATGCGGTGGTCAAGCTGGGCGGTCGCCCGGAACAGATCAATCCGCTGATCCCCTCCGAACTGGTCATCGACCACTCGGTGCAGGTGGATGTGTTCGGCAAGCCCGACGCACTGGACCTCAACGGCAAGATCGAGTTCCAGCGCAACCAGGAACGCTACGGCTTCCTGCGCTGGGGCCAGAAGGCCTTCGACAACTTCAAGGTGGTGCCGCCCAACACCGGCATCGTCCACCAGGTCAACCTGGAAAACCTGGCCCGCGTGGTGATGACCGCGGACAAGGACGGCAAGGCCATCGCCTACCCCGACACCGTGTTCGGCACCGACAGCCACACCACGATGATCAACGGCATCGGCGTGCTCGGCTGGGGCGTGGGCGGCATCGAGGCCGAGGCGGCCATGCTCGGCCAGCCCTCGTCGATGCTGATTCCGCAGGTGGTCGGCTTCAAGCTGACCGGCAAGCTGCCCGAAGGCGCCACCGCCACCGACCTGGTTCTGACCGTCACCCAGATGCTGCGCAAGCTCGGCGTGGTCGGCAAGTTCGTCGAGTTCTATGGCGACGGCCTGCAGCACCTGCCACTGGCCGATCGCGCGACCATCGGCAACATGGCCCCGGAATACGGCGCCACCTGCGGCATCTTCCCGATCGACAACGAATCGCTGACCTACCTGCGCCTGTCCGGCCGCAGCGAAGAGCAGATCGCCCTGGTTGAAGCCTATGCCAAGGCGCAGGGCCTGTGGCACGACGCCAACAGCCCGCATGCGCAGTACAGCACCACGCTGGAACTGGACATGGGCACGGTCAAGCCCTCGCTGGCCGGCCCCAAGCGCCCGCAGGACCGCGTGCTTCTGGAAGACGTGCAGAAGAACTACCGCGACGCCCTGGTCGGCATGACCGCCAACCGCGACAAGCGCAGCGAGGATGTCTCCACCTTCGTCAATGAAGGCGGCGGCGCCGCCGTGGGCAACGAGCAGTTGGCCAAGGGCTACGCCGACATCGAGATGGACGGCAGGAAGGTGCGGCTGAAGGATGGCGCGGTGGTCATCGCCGCCATCACCTCGTGCACCAACACCTCCAACCCGGCGGTGATGATCGGCGCCGGCCTGCTGGCCCGCAACGCGGCCGCCAAGGGCCTGGACCGCAAGCCGTGGGTCAAGACCTCGCTCGGCCCAGGCTCGCGTGTGGTCACCGACTATCTGGAAAAGGCCGGTGTACTCACCGAGCTGGAAAAGATCGGCTTCTATGTGGTCGGCTATGGCTGCACCACCTGCATCGGCAACTCCGGCCCGCTGCCGACCGAAGTCAGCGCCGGCATCGCCAGTGGTGATCTGGTGGTGACCTCGGTGCTGTCGGGCAATCGCAACTTCGAGGGCCGCGTGCACCCCGAAGTGAAGATGAACTACCTGGCCAGCCCGCCGCTGGTGGTGGCCTACGCCATCGCCGGCACCACCGACATCGACCTGACCACCGAGCCGCTGGGCACCGGCAGCGATGGCCAGCCGGTGTACCTGCGCGACATCTGGCCGAGCAACAAGGAAATCGGCGACGTCATCGCCGCTACCGTCGGCCCGGAGATGTTCAAGCAGAACTACGCAGACGTGTTCAAGGGCGATACCCGCTGGAACACCATCGCCTCGCCGGACGGTGATCTGTACGAATGGAGCGATGCGTCCACCTACATCAAGAACCCGCCGTACTTCGACGGCATGACCATGCAGGTCGGCAGCATCGACGACGTGCACGGCGCGCGCGTGATGGGCCTGTTCGGCGATTCGATCACCACTGACCACATCTCCCCCGCCGGCAACATCAAGAAGGATTCGCCGGCGGGCCGCTTCCTGCAGGAACGCGGCGTGCAGCCGGCCGACTTCAACAGCTACGGCAGCCGCCGCGGCAACGATGACGTGATGGTCCGAGGCACCTTCGCCAACATCCGCATCAAGAACCTGATGTTCGGTGGCGAAGAAGGCGGCAACACCCTGTACTACCCGGCCAACGGCGGCCAGCCGGAAAAGCTGGCGATCTACGACGCGGCGATGAAGTACAAGGCCGACAAGGTGCCGCTGGTGGTGCTGGCCGGCAAGGAATACGGCACCGGCTCCTCACGCGACTGGGCAGCCAAGGGCACCCTGCTGCTGGGTGTGAAGGCGGTCATCGCCGAGAGCTTCGAACGCATCCATCGTTCGAACCTGGTCGGCATGGGCGTGCTGCCGCTGCAGTTCCGCAACGGCGAAAACGCACAGTCGCTGGGCCTGGATGGTTCGGAAGTGATCGATGTCACCGGCCTGCAGGATGGCGCCAGCAAGCGCGCCACGGTCACCGCGACCAAGGCTGATGGCACGAAGAAGACCTTCGAAGCCTCGGTGATGCTGCTGACCCCGAAGGAAGTGGAGTACTTCCGCCACGGCGGCCTGCTGCAGTACGTACTGCGCCAGCTGGCTGCGCGTTGATCGATCGCACTGCATAGGTAGAGCCAGGCCATGCCTGGCTGCTGTCAGCGGAAAGACGAAAGGGCCGGATCCTCGCAGATCCGGCCCTTTGCTTTACACGTTATGGGCGCACAGCAAACAGATGCCACGCGGTCCGCTGCGGGGGCCCATGCGCATCCAGAAAGCCCAGCCCCTCTTCCCACAGCGTGTGCCCGTCGGCCGCATCGACATTGATGACCTGCACCACCATCACACCTCCCGCATGCGGGGTGTCCTCCATGCGGTAGCAGACCGCCCCCTGGCCATTGCGATACAGGTTGAACTGGAATCCCGACGGGCACTGCACGCCGGTCACCTGATAGCCGCTGACCACTCCACTGTCCATGGTATTCATGTGGATCGAGTAGAGCGCCAGCCCGCCCGCATGCGGAGCCAGCTGCAGGCGCACCGGCGCGGTTTCACCCAGCACCAGCACCGGGAAATCCAGCTGCACAGGAGGGGCGGCCACCGCCGCCGGCAGGCAGCAAAGGGAGAAAATCAGGGAAACAACCAGGGTACGGACCATCGCGCGACTCCTTCAGAAGCATGTCGAGCGATGATTGCAGTCGGCAGGTACGGCTGTCTTTCAGAGAACGACGAAATCCTCATCACCCACCCTTATCGCCGCGGTGCATCCGGGTCGGTACGCAGCGCCTTCAACAGGCCCCACATATAGAACGCCAGGATGAACGAGAACGGCAGGCCGCACAGCACCACCGCTGTCTGCATCGCGCTGAAGTTGCCGGCCAGCAGCAGGCCGACGCTGGCCACGGTGATGCCCGCCGCCCAGAACACGCGCAGCCAGATCGGCGCGTCATGCCCATCCTCCACGCCATCGTCGACACGCCGGGTGCACAGGTTGGCGATCATCAGCGTGCCCGAATCGACCGGGGTCAGGAACAACACGAAACCGATCACCACCGCCGCGCCGGCGATGTACGGCGCTGCAGGCAGATACTCCAGCAGCTTGAACAGGGTCATCGCCGCATCATGCTGGGCCACTTCGCCCAGTGCTGCCTGGCCGTGGTTCAGCACCAGGTCGATGGCGGTGTTGCCGAAGATCGACAGCCACGCCAGGGTGAAGCCGAGCGGGATCAGCAGCACGCCCATGATCACTTCACGAATGGTGCGGCCACGCGAGATGCGCGCCACGAACAGGCCCACGAACGGCGCCCAGGCAATCCACCACGCCCAGTAGAACAGCGTCCACGAGCCCATCCACTCACGCCCCTTCGGGTCATTGAGGTACATGTCGAAGCTCTTGCGCACGAATGCGCCCAGATAGTCGCCGGTGTTCTGCACCAGGCCGTCGAACAGATGCAGGGTCGGCCCGGTCACCAGCACGAACAGCAGCAGCAGGCACAGCAGGCGCACGTTGAGGTTGGACAACCAGGCGATGCCCTTCTCCACACCGGCAACGACGCCGATGGTGGCCACGACCATCATCACCAGCACGATCGCCACCAGCACCTGCGGCGTATCCGGGATGTGGAACAGGTAGACCAGGCCGGACTGCACCACCAGCGCACCAATGCCGAGGTTGGTGACCATCGAGATCAGCGTCGCCAGGATGCCGAAGCCATCGACCATGTCACCGATGCGGCCATGGATGCGCTCGCCGAAGATCGGGTACAGCGCCGAACGCAGCGCCAGCGGCAGGTTGCGGCGATAGGCGAAATAGCCCAGCGCCACGCCGACCAGCGCGTACAGCGCCCAACCGTGCAGGCCCCAGTGCAGGAAGGTCAGCACCATCGCTTCGCGGCCGGCCGCAACGGTTCCGCCGGGCTGCCCGGGCGGGTTGAGGAAATGGTCCAGCGGCTCGTAGGCGCCGTAGTACAGCAGCGCGATGCCGATGCCAGCCGAGAACAGCATCGACACCCAGGCCACGTAGCCGAAGGCGGGCGATTCCTCGTTATGGCCCAGGCGGATGCGGCCATACGGCGAGAACGCCAGCCACAGCACGAAACCCAGGCAGGCCACGATCAACAGCATGTACCACCAGCCGAACGCCGCCGAGACCTCGGCCTGCGCCCATTGCAGCCAGTGCTCGCTGGCCTGCGGGAAGAACACGGTCAACGCACCGAGGATGCCGATGGAGACCGACGAACTGAAGAACACGAAACGGTTCAAGCGCAGGGGCGAGCGCTTGGGATGAGCCAGGGAAGACATGGGGTCGTCTCATCAGTCCAGGGGGGCACATGGGCGGGGCCGGACCGGAAACCGGGCCCATGGCGTGGGGGCGCGCCCGGCATCGTAGGGTTTATTGATTGAACGTTCAATCAATAAAAAGTATGATCTTCACCAGCCCGGCATCCCGGGTCGCAATCCGTGGAGAGACAATGCCGAAGAAAGGCGTGGAACCGGTCCGCCGCGAGCAGTTGATCCGGGCCACTTTCCAGACCATCGACGAGATCGGCATGGCCGATGCCACCGTCGCCACCATCGCAAAGAAGGCCGGCCTGTCCAGCGGCATCGTCGCCCACTACTTCGGCGACAAGGACGGCCTGCTCAATGCCGCGATGCGGCAGATCCTGCGCGAGCTGAAGGCCGCCGTCGCCCGCTATCGCGACGCCGCGCCGGATGACGCACGTTCACAGCTTCGCGCCATCGTCGATGGCAACTTCGACGACAGCCAGACCAACGGGACCGCCATGCGTGTATGGCTGACGTTCTGGGCCGCGAGCATGCACCAGCCGGAACTGACCCGGCTGCAGCGCGCCAACGACCAGCGACTGTTCTCCAACCTCTGTCACCAGTTCAACCGCCAGCTGCCGCATGCGCAGGCACGCCTGTCCGCACGCGGACTGGCCGCGATGATCGACGGCCTGTGGCTGCGCGGCAGCCTGGTCGGCGGTGACTTCAACGCCGACAAGGCACGCCGCATCGCCTACGGCTACATCGATTTCCAATTGCAGGCCAACGCGCCCTGAGCGCGCCAGCAACCCGCCCCACCCCTTCCAGGAGCAAGCCGATGACCACCCTGCCCGTGCAACAGCTCTACATCCACGGCCGCCGCATCGATGCCACCAGTGGCAAGACCTTCCAGACCATCAACCCGGCCACTGGCCAGGTGCTGGCCGACGTGCAGATCGCCAGCAAGGCCGATGTCGAGCGCGCGGTTGAAAGCGCGAGCGAAGGCCAGAAGGTGTGGGCAGCGATGACCGCGATGGAGCGCTCGCGCATCCTGCGCCGCGCCGTCGAGATCCTGCGTGAGCGCAATGACGAGCTGGCCCACCTGGAAACCCTGGATACCGGCAAGGCGCTGACCGAAACCACCACGGTGGACATCGTCACCGGCGCCGACGTGCTGGAGTACTACGCTGGCCTGGCCACCGCCATCGAAGGCATCCAGCTGCCGCTGCGCGAATCGAGCTTCTTCTATACCCGCCGAGAGCCGCTGGGCGTGGTCGCCGGCATCGGCGCCTGGAACTACCCGATCCAGATCGCCATGTGGAAGTCGGCCCCGGCCCTGGCCGCCGGCAACGCGATGGTGTTCAAGCCCTCCGAAGTGACCCCGCTGACCGCGATCAAGCTCGCCGAGATCTACACCGAAGCCGGCGTGCCGGACGGCGTGTTCAACGTCGTGCAGGGCCCTGGCCGCGAGATCGGCAACTGGCTGACCGAGCACCCGGTGATCGAGAAGATCTCCTTCACCGGCGGCGTTGCCACCGGCAAGAAGGTCATGGCCAGCGCCGCGTCGTCTTCGTTGAAGGAAGTGACGATGGAACTGGGCGGCAAGTCGCCGCTGGTGATCTGTGACGACGCCGACCTGGACCGCGCCGCCGACATCGCAGTGATGGCCAACTTCTTCAGCTCCGGCCAGGTCTGCACCAACGGCACCCGCGTGTTCGTGCCGCGCAGCATGCTGGCCGCGTTCGAGGCCGCCGTGGTCGAGCGCGTCAAGCGCATCCGCATCGGCGACCCGATGGCCGCCGAGACCAACTTCGGCCCGCTGACCAGCTTCCCGCACATGGAAAACGTGCTGCGCTTCATCGAAAGCGGCAAGAGCGAAGGCGCGCGCCTGCTGACCGGCGGCGGTCGTGCCACCGACGGCGCCCTGGCCGAGGGCGCCTATGTGCTGCCGACGGTGTTCTCCGACTGCCGCGATGACATGACCATTGTCCGCGAAGAAATCTTCGGGCCGGTGATGAGCATCCTCGCCTACGACGACGAGGACGAAGTGGTGCGTCGCGCCAACGACACCACCTTCGGCCTGGCCGCAGGCGTGGTCAGCAAGGACATCAGCCGCGCACATCGCATCATCCATCGCCTGGAAGCCGGCATCTGCTGGATCAACACCTGGGGCGAGTCGCCGGCCGAAATGCCGGTGGGTGGTTACAAGCAGTCCGGCGTCGGCCGCGAGAACGGCATCTCCACCCTCGGCCACTACACCCGCATCAAGTCGGTGCAGGTCGAACTGGGCGACTACGCCAGCGTGTTCTGACCGGCGCGCCCTGAGCACCGCCCATCGTCCGGCCACCGCGCCGATCCGACATTCCGCCGGGACGCCTGCATGCAGCGCGCCCGGCCTGCAGGAGAGCAACCATGAGCACCCATAACGAGTACGACTACATCATCATCGGCGCCGGTTCGGCCGGCAACGTGCTGGCCACCCGCCTCACCGAAGATGCCGACGTCAGCGTGCTGCTGCTGGAAGCCGGTGGCCCGGACTACCGGCTCGACTTCCGTACCCAGATGCCGGCCGCGCTGGCCTTCCCGCTGCAGGGCAAGCGCTACAACTGGGCGTACAAGACCGATCCCGAGCCCTTCATGAACAACCGCCGGATGGATTGCGGTCGTGGCAAGGGCCTGGGCGGTTCGTCGCTGATCAACGGCATGTGCTACATCCGCGGCAACGCGATGGACTACGACAACTGGGCCGGCATGCCGGGCCTGGAAGACTGGACCTACCTGGACTGCCTGCCGTACTTCCGCAAGGCCGAAACCCGCGACATCGGCGCCAATGACTACCACGGCGGTGACGGCCCGCTGCGCGTCACCACGCCCAAGGCCGGCAACAACGAACTGTTCGCGGCGATGGTCGAGGCCGGCGTGCAGGCCGGTTACCCGCGCACCGACGATCTCAACGGCTACCAGCAGGAAGGCTTCGGTCCGATGGACCGCACGGTCACGCCGAAGGGCCGTCGCTCCAGCACCGCGCGTGGCTACCTGGACCTGGCCAAGCCGCGCCCGAACCTGACCATCGTCACCCACGCGCTGACCGACCGCATCCTGTTCTCGGGCAAGCGCGCCGTGGGCGTGCAGTGGCTGCACAACGAGCAGCCGCAGCGCGCCACCGCGCGCCGCGAAGTGTTGCTGTGCGGCGGCGCCATCGCCTCGCCGCAGATCCTGCAGCGCTCCGGCGTCGGCCCGGCCGACCTGCTGCGCAGCCTGGACATCGACCTGGTGCACCCCCTGCCCGGCGTTGGCGCCAACCTGCAGGATCATCTGGAAATGTACCTGCAGTACGAGTGCAAGAAGCCGGTCTCGCTGGCCCCGGCACTGAAGCTGTACAACCAGCCGGCAATCGGCGCCGAATGGCTGTTCCTGGGCACCGGCATCGGCGCCAGCAACCAGTTCGAGGCGGGTGGTTTCATCCGCAGCGATGCCGAGTTCGACTGGCCCAACCTGCAGTACCACTTCCTGCCGGTGGCGATCAATTACAACGGCTCCAACCCGATCAAGGCGCACAGCTTCCAGATGCATGTCGGCTCGATGCGCTCGCCCAGCCGCGGCCGCATCCACGTGCGCTCGAAGGATCCGCGCGAAGATCCCAGCATCCTGTTCAACTACATGTCGCACGATCAGGACTGGCGCGAATTCCGCTCGGCGATCCGGATCACCCGCGAGATCTTCGCGCAGCCGGCGCTGGCACCGTACAGCGGTCGCGAGATCTCGCCGGGCAGCGCGCTGCAGACCGATGCGCAGATCGATGCGTTCGTGCGCGAGCATGCCGAGACCGCCTACCACCCGTCCTGCTCGAACAAGATGGGCCACGCCGATGATCCGATGGCGGTGGTCGACGGCCAGGGTCGCGTGCATGGCCTGGAAGGCCTGCGCATCGTCGATGCCTCGATCATGCCGCAGGTGGTCACCGGCAACCTCAACGCGCCGACCATCATGATCGCCGAGAAGCTGGCGGATGTGATCCGTGGCCGCACCCCGCTGCCGCGCAGCACTGCGGCGTACTACAAGGCCAACGGCGCGCCGGTGCGCAGCCACGGCTGACGCGGCTACTCCGCCGGGCATGGCCCGGCGCTACCGGCACCTCTTCCCCCAATCGGTAGCGCCGGGCCATGCCCGGCGTCTTTTGCCGCATCCAGCCGCCACGCGGCAGGCCTCTTCGCGTTTTCCCTACGGGACGGTATGCTGCGGAGAGCGGTTCTGGCGGATACTGTCCGCGCCGCACCCATCATTACGTTTCCTGGAGGGGGAATATGAGTCTGGATCGTCCCTGGCTGCAGAGCTATCCGAAAGGCGTTCCCGCCGAGATCGACGTCAACGAGTTCCATTCGGTAGTTTCGGTCTTCGACGCCTCCGTCGCGAAGTACCGCGACCGACCGGCCTACTCCAGTTTCGGCAAGACCCTCACCTACGGTGAGACCGATGCCCTGGTCGAGCAGTTCGCCGCTTACCTGCTGGGCGAGCTGAAGCTCAAGAAGGGCGACCGCGTCGCCCTGATGATGCCCAACTGCCTGCAGTACCCGGTGGCGACCTTCGGCGTGCTGCGTGCCGGCCTGACCGTGGTCAACGTCAACCCGCTGTACACCGCGCGCGAGCTGAAGCATCAGCTGGTCGACGCCGGGGTGGCCGCGATCGTGGTGGTGGACAACTTCGGCGACACCGTCGAACAGGTCATCGCCGATACGCCGGTCAAGCATGTGGTCACCACCGGCCTGGGCGACCTGCTCGGCACCAAGGGCGTGATCGTCAACTTCGTGCTCAAGTACATCAAGAAGATGGTGCCCAACTACCATCTGAAGGGCGCGGTGCGCTTCAAGCAGGCGCTCAAGCTGGGCAGCCGCCACACGCTGCCGAAGGTCGAGATCGACCACGACGACGTGGCGTTCCTGCAGTACACCGGCGGCACCACCGGTGTGGCCAAGGGCGCGATGCTGACCAACCGCAACCTGATCGCCAACATGCAGCAGGCCTCGGCCTGGATCAGCGCATCGGGCATCGAGATGGGCAAGGAATGGATCATCACCGCCCTGCCCCTGTACCACATCTTCGCGTTGACGGCGAACGGCCTGGTCTTCATGAAGTTCGGTGGCTGCAACCACCTCATCACCAACCCGCGTGACATGAAGGGCTTCGTCAAGGAGCTCAAGTCGGTGCGCTTCACCGCGATCACCGGCGTCAACACGTTGTTCAACGGCCTGCTCAACACCCCCGGCTTCGACACCGTCGATTTCTCCTCGCTGAAGGTGACCCTGGGCGGCGGCATGGCCGTGCAGCGTGCGGTCGCCGAGCGCTGGAAGAAGACCACCGGCGTCACCCTGGTCGAGGCCTACGGCCTGACCGAGACCTCGCCGGCCGCCTGCATCAACCCGCTTACCCTGGCCGAGTACAACGGCTCGATCGGCCTGCCGATTCCGTCCACCGATGCCTGCATCAAGGACGACAACGGCAACATCCTGGCGCTGGGTGAAGTGGGCGAACTGTGCATCCGCGGCCCGCAGGTGATGAAGGGCTACTGGCAGCGCCCGGAGGAAACCGCCAAGGCCATCGACGCCGACGACTGGCTGCACACCGGCGACATGGCGAAGATGGACGAGCACGGCTTCTTCTACATCGTCGACCGCAAGAAGGACATGATCCTGGTGTCCGGCTTCAACGTGTACCCGAATGAAGTCGAAGACGTGATCGCGATGATGCCGGGCGTGCTGGAAGTGGCCGCAGTGGGCGTACCGGACGAGAAGTCCGGCGAGGTGGTCAAGGTGGTCATCGTCAAGAAGGACCCGAACCTGACCGCCGAGATGGTCAAGGAACACGCCCGGGCCAACCTGACCGGCTACAAGCACCCCAGAATCGTTGAATTCCGAAAAGAGCTGCCGAAGACCAACGTCGGCAAGATCCTGCGTCGCGAACTCCGCGATACGCCCGCCCCGTAAGGGTTTGCGGAAAGTTGAACGCGCTCAGGCCCGGGTCGGCAACGACCCGGGCCTTTTCGCGTGCGTGGGCCCGGGGCCGGTGTAGCATCGCCGCGTGAGTGGACCGTTCGGCCCGCCGGCCACCACCTTGATCTGCGGGCCGCACCGCCGAGGACCCTTCCATGAGTACCATCGAAAAGCTGCCCAGCAGCGGCTCGCCCTATGCCACCATCCGCACCCAGGACAGCGCCGACGGCGCCGCCCACTGGCTGTTCATGCACGCCGACGCCTCCACCGGCGTGCGTCCCTGCTGCCGCAAGGACATGCTGGACGAGATGTGGAGCTACATGAGCGCCATCACCCGCGGCCCGGCGCAGCGCCACAGCGGCCAGCTGCGCCATTTCGTGCTGGCCTCCGACGCCGCCGCCTACAACCTGGGCGGCGACCTGGACCTGTTCACCCGGCTGATCCGGGAAGGCAACCGCGACCTGCTGCTGACCTACGCCCAACGCTGCGTGGAAGGCGTGCACCACCTGCACACCGGCTTCGGCGGCGACGTCCGCTCGATCGCCCTGATCCAGGGCGACGCATTGGGTGGCGGCCTGGAAATGGCACTGGCCTGCCACACCATCGTGGCCGAGGAAGGCTGCGGCATGGGCCTGCCCGAAGTGCTGTTCGGCCTGTTCCCGGGCATGGGCGCCTATTCGTTCCTGTGCCGCCGGGTGTCACCGCAGCTGGCCGAGAAGATCATCCTCGACGGCCGTGTCTACAGCGCCGAGGAGATGCACGCGATGGGCGTGGTCGACGTTCTGGTCAGGAAAGGTGAAGGCCGCAGTGCAGTGGAAGAGATGATCCGCCAGCAGCAGCGCCTGCCGCAGTCGTACCTGGCAATGAATGCCGCGCGCAACCTGGCGCAGGCGGTCAGCTATGACGAACTGCTGGAAATCACCAAGGTCTGGGTCGATTCGGCACTGGCCCTGGGCGATCGTTCGCTGCGCACCATGGACCGCTTGATCAAGGCGCAGACCCGACGCGCCAATCTGGATGTGGCCTGATACGTTCCCCTCCCCCGCAGGGTTCAAGCCCGGCTGGCCACCGGGCTTTTTTTATGGGGCGCGCGAGCATGGGCAACCCGCCGCACAGGTCGGGCAGGCCCGGCGCTAGCGTTCACCATCGTCAGCCACGCCACGTGCCTTGCGTTCGGCGCGCGCATCGAGCGCATGCCGGCCTTCCTTGATCGCCCCCTGCAGCACCGCAAGACGCTGCCGCCATTCGGCTTTCAGCTGCCAATCGGCCATCCGCATCAATTCGCCGGCGCGGTTGGACGCGCGTACCAGGCCGAGGTTGCTGGCCACGCCCTTGATCGCGTGCGACTGCTCGCGGAAAGCGTCCCAGCGTGCCGCTTCGCCATCGCCTTCGGCCTTGCGCAGGCACGATTCGGCATCATCCAGGCACTGGCGGATGAACTCGCGCTCGAAACCCTCGCCCATTCCCAGCGACGCCAGTTCATCAAGCACGCCGGTATCAAGCACGCCATCGAGGTTGGTGACGGTACGCACGATCGGCGGCGCACTGGACTTGAGCTGGGCGTTGTTGGCGATCTCGGCCAGGGTGTCCAGCAGGCGCACGGCCACCACAGGCTTGGCCAGGAACGCGTGTGCAGCGGCCTGGGTACAGCGCTGGATCGCCTCAGGAGTAACGTCGGCGCTGAGCACCAGCACCGGCGTGCGCGGGCCGCCACCGGCCTGCATCACCCGCAGCTCCTTCAGCATGTCCAGGCCACTCATGCCCGGCATGTGCAGATCGACGATGGCCGCATCGAACTCGCTTTCGGCCAGTGCGTCGAGCACCGCCTCGCCACCATCGACGCAAAGCACCTTGTGCCCGGCCTTCTGCAGCAGCCGCTGCAGCACCATGCGGTTGGCCTCGTGGTCGTCGGCGACCAGGATCTGCATGCTGCGCACCCGCGCGCGATGGCGCAGGAACGGGTCGGCGAACGCAATGACGTTACCGCCAGCATCGGCTTCGTCGCCCGCAGCGAGGGTCGGCACCGCACCCGGAACCACCGGCTGCGGCGGCGCGAACGGCAGTTCCACCCAGAAGTGGCTGCCTTGCGGCGGGTTGTCCAGATACCCGATCTCGCCGTCCATCGCTTCGACCAGCCCCTTGGCGATCGTCGTGCCCAGGCCGGTACCTTCATGGCGACGGGCCATGCTGACGTCGGCCTGCTCGAAGGCCTCGAACAGACGCGGGCGCATCGCCGGTGCGACGCCGATGCCGGTATCGAGAATGTCGAATCGCAGCCGCACCCCACCCTGCGTGTCTGCATGGACAACGCAGACGCGGATCTCGACCCGGCCATGATCGGTGAACTTGACCGCGTTGCCGGCCAGGTTGAGCAGGATCTGCCGCAGATGCCCGACATCGCCGCGCAACGTCGGCGGCACGGTCTCGGCCACCTTCACCCGATAGTCCAGGCGCTTGGCCTTGGCCTGCGGCAACAGGATCAGGCCGATGGCCTGGATCACTTCGGAAAGGACGAAATCCTCGGCAACGACGCGCAGTTTGCCGGCCTCGATCGCCGAGATGTCCAGCACTTCCTCGACCAGCGCCAGCAGGCTGCGCGATGACGCCTGGATGGTACTCACGCACTCACGCTGTTCGTCGTCCAGGCGCGTGGTCGCCAATACTTCTGTCATGCCATTCAATCCATTGAGTGGGGTACGAAACTCGTGGCTCATGTTGGCCAGGAATCGACTCTTGGCTTCGCTGGCGCGCCGCGCCTCGGCCATCGCTTCGGTCAACTGCCGCAGCAGCGTGGAAAAATACAGGGGAACCGCCGCCAGGCCAAGCCACAGGCCGATGGCCAGGCGTGCGTTCTGCTGCCAGTACGGGGTGGACAGTGCGGTGCTGCCGAAGCTGACCATCGCCATCGCCACGGCCACATACAGGTAGTGGTTGCCGAAGCGCATGCCGTTGCCCACCGTCACCCACATCACCACGATGTAGACCCACGACAGCGGCTCACCCATCTGGATCATGCCGGCGGCGATCAGCCCGTAGTCGGCCAGCATGCCCAGCACGCGCCGGGGATCGGAGCGCTGCGGTCGCCACAGCAGCCAGCCGAACAACAGCAGCGACAGGCTCAGGCCGGTCAGCACGATCGCCAGCACACCGACATACTGGCTGTGCGGCAGTTCATGCCGTGCCGAAGGCAGCAGCACGTACGCCAGGATCAAACTTATCAGGATGATGCGGACGATCTGCTGTCCGTGCTCGCTGTCCTGTCGCTGGGACAGGCGCAGCCGCAATCGCGACAGCAGCCGTTTCACGCGCCCAGTCCCGGCCGTGCAGAGGCGATGGAGTGCTCGGCGCAGATCTGTTCCAACTGCTCGCGGCCGCGCAGCAATGCATCCACGCAACGCGGATCGAACAGACGCCCACGCTGGGCGTACAGGTAGGCCATGGTGGCTTCCATCGTCCACGCTTCCTTGTAGGGGCGTGGCGAGATCAGCGCATCGAATACGTCGGCCACCGCGACGATACGCGCCTCCAGCGGAATCGCGTCGCCGACCAGGCCATCGGGATAACCGCTGCCGTCGTAGCGCTCGTGGTGACGCAGCGCGATCAATGCACCGACCTGGATGAAGCGGTTCTGGCTGCCACTGAGCAGTTCATGTCCAATGCGCGGATGCCGACGCATGATCGCCAGCTCCTCATCATTGAGCTTGCCCTGCTTGAGCAGCACCGCATCGGGAATGGCGATCTTGCCCATGTCATGCAGCGGCGCAGCCATTTCGATCAGTTTGACGTCGTCTTCCGGCAGGCCCAGCTGCTCGGCGATCAGGCCCGCCACGCGCGCCATCCGTTCAAGGTAGGCACTGGTTCCGGCATCACGAAACTCGATCGCACGTGCCAGCCGCGAAAGCGTCTCGCGCTCGCGCTCCTCCACCTCATGCATGCTGGCCAGCAGCCGCTGCTCCAATGACAGCGCACGCTGCTTCACGTTCTCGGTCTGCTGGCGCAACTGCAACAGGTTGTAGCAGCGTGCGCGCAGCTCGCGCGGGCGGATCGGCTTGACCAGGAAATCGATCACGCCGGCTTCGAGCGCCGCCTGCCGGATCGGCTCGTCGCCGACCACGGTGATCAGGATCACCGGGATATCGCGATGCTTGGGCAGCCGGCGGAAGCGGCGGGCGAATTCCAGCCCGTCCATCTCCGGCATGCGGTAATCGAGAAGCAGCAGGTCGACCGGATACGATTCGCACCATGCCAACGCGGTCAACGGATCGCCGAAGTCATGCACGCTCAGTTCCGGCGCGATGTCTTCGATGACGTGACGAAGCATCGTCCGTGCGGAAGTCTGGTCATCGACGATGACGATGTTCAAGGCGTTCTCTGCCTGCTTTCTCGACCATGCTGAAAGGTCAGCGGGCGAGGATACCCCGCCGCTGTGCACGCTGGCACCCTGCATCGGCTCGACTCCCGTCACAAGCTCCCCGATTCATGATCGTCGTCACAATGTGAAGCGGATTCTCCACATTGCGGCCTCCCCTGACGCCATCAAGCCATAGCCGGTGTCAAGGTTGTGCAATAACGATACGCCGAGTGCGGGACGCGTCAATCGCGCCGTCTCAAACCGAGACGGCGCGCACAAACGGACGCCGAAAAAGCCGGTTACTGCTCCGGACGCATGTACGGGAACAGCAGCACGTCGCGGATCGAGCTGCTGCCGGTCAGCAGCATCACCAGGCGATCGACGCCGATGCCGAGGCCGCCGGTCGGCGCCATGCCGTACTCCAGCGCACGGATGTAGTCGGCGTCGTAGTGCATGGCCTCGTCGTCGCCGCCTTCCTTCGCCGCCACCTGCGCCTGGAAGCGCTGGGCCTGGTCTTCCGGGTCGTTCAGCTCGGAGAAGCCGTTGGCCAGTTCCTTGCCGTTGACGAACAGTTCGAAACGGTCGGTGTAGCCCGGATCGTTGTCGTTGGCGCGGGCCAGCGGCGAGACCTCCACCGGGTGATCGGTGATGAAGGTCGGCTGGATCAGGGTGTGTTCGACGGTGGCTTCGAAGATCTCAAGCAGCAGCTTGCCCCAGCCGTAGGACGCCTTGACGCGGATCTTCAAGCGCTCGCAATGGCGCAGCAGCGCATCACGGTCGGTGCAGTCGGCCGCGGAGATTTCCGGGTTGTGGTGGCGTACCGCCTCGTCCATGCGCCAGCGGCGGAACGCCGGGCCCAGGTCGATGTTCGCGCCGTCCCACTCAACCGTGGTGGAGCCGTTGACCGCCTGCGCCACGTCACGGATCACGCCTTCGGTCAGGTCCATGATCTCGTTGTACGTGGCATACGCCTCGTACAGTTCCATCATGGTGAATTCCGGGTTGTGGCGGGTGCTGACGCCTTCGTTGCGGAAGTTGCGGTTGATTTCGTAGACGCGCTCCAGGCCACCGACGGTCAGGCGCTTGAGGTACAGCTCCGGCGCCACGCGCAGGTACAGGTCAAGGTCCAGCGCGTTGTGGTGGGTGGTGAACGGCTTGGCCGCCGCGCCGCCCGGGATGTAATGCATCATCGGCGTCTCGACTTCGAGGAAGTCGCGGTTGTCCAGCCATGCACGCATCGCACGGATGATCTTCGAGCGCTTGATGAACACCGCGCGCGACTCCGGCGTCACGATCAGGTCGACATAGCGCTGGCGGTAGCGCTGCTCGACGTCGGCCAGGCCGTGCCACTTGTCCGGCAGCGGGCGCAGCGACTTGGTCAGCAGGCGGATCGACTCGGCTTTGACCGACAGCTCGCCGGTCTTGGTACGGGTCAGGCCACCTTCGACCGCAATGATGTCGCCCACGTCCCAGCCCTTGAAGGCGGTGTAGGCATCGCCCAGCACGCTGCCCTGCAGGAACAGCTGGATGCGGCCGGATTCGTCCTGGATCTGGGCGAAGCTGGCCTTGCCCATGACCCGCTTGGCCATCAGGCGACCGGCCATCTTCACCTGGCGGCCGTTGCCTTCCAGGGTTTCGGCGGTCCACTGTTCCGCGTCGGCGAACTCGTCCTGCAGGCTGCCGGCGAAGTCCTCGCGACGGAAGTCGTTCGGGTACGCGATGCCCTGCCCACGCAGCGCTTTGAGTTTCTCACGGCGCTCGGCGATCAACTTGTTTTCGTCGACGGGGGGGGTATCGGTAGCTTCGCTCATGGATCTGCGGGAATCGTGTAGTGAGGGGGAGTCTTGCGCCCGGCACAGCCGGTTGCCCAGCATACCAAAAGCGCCCTGCCCCGGCCTCTGGGCGGCCCCTCCCCTGCCGTGGGCCACCCCTGCTCCGGCAGCCGCCAACCCAGGTTGGCGATTCATCGTGTGTCGACCAAGGTCGACACCTACCGGATATCGCGGCACCGACGCCCTGGTAGCCGCCAACCTTGGTTGGCGATTCATCGTGTGTCGACCAAGGTCGACACCTACCGGATATCGCGGCACCGACGCCCAGGTAGCCGCCAATCTTGGTTGGCGCCCCCGTGTCGACCAAGGTCGACACCTACCGGATATCGCGGCACCGACGCCCTGGTAGCCGCCAACCTTGGTTGGCGCCCCCGTGTCGACCAAGGTCGACACCTACCGGATATCGCGGCACCGACGTCCTGGTAGCCGCCAACCTTGGTTGGCGCCCCCCCCCCCGTGTCGACCAAGGTCGACACCTACCGGGCCATGCCCCGGATTCACCCGTTCCCCGGGAACGCCTGCCGCAGCTCGTCCACCAGCACCCGCTGGTTCTCCGAATAATCAATCGGCACCGACACCAGGTGCACGCCGCCCGCGGTGAACGCCGCTTCCAGCGTCGGAATGAACTGCTCGATCGCGGTCACCTCATGCCCCTGGCAGCCATAGGCCTCGGCGTATTTGACGAAGTCCGGATTGCCGAAGGTCATGCCGTAGTCGGCGAAACCATCCACCGCCTGCTTCCAGCGGATCATGCCGTAGGCGCCGTCGTTGAGGATCAGCACCACCAGGTTCAGGCCCAGCCGGCGCGCCGTCTCCAGCTCCTGGCTGTTCATCATGAAACCGCCATCGCCACATACCGCCAGCACGCGGCGCTGCGGGTACAGGATCGAGGCCATGATCGCCGACGGCAGGCCCGCACCCATCGTCGCCAATGCGTTGTCCAGCAGCAGCGTGTTCGCCACCTGGGTGCGGTAATTGCGCGCAAACCAGATCTTGTACATGCCGTTGTCCAGCGCAACGATGCCGTCCGGCGGCATCACCTGGCGCACGTCATGCACCAGCCGCTGCGGCGTGAAGCCGGCCTCTTCGGCACGATCGGCGATGTGCTCCAGGATCGTCGCACGCAACGGCAGCAGCGCCGCGGCGTTGTCGACCTTGCCTTCGATGCGGTCGGCCAGCAGGGTCAGCGAACGGCCGATATCGCCGATCACCTCCACCTGCGGGAAATACACCTGCTCAACCGCGGCCTGCGAATAGCCGATGTGGATGACCGTGCGGCCACCCGGGCGCATCACGAACGGCGGCTTCTCCGTCACCTCGTGGCCAATGGTCACGATCACGTCGGCCTGGTCGATGGCCATGTGCACGTAGTCGCGCTCGCTCAGCGCCGCCGTGCCCATGTACAGGCCCGAGCCGCCGGCCACCGCGCCCTTGCCCATCTGCGTGGTGACGAACGGAATGCCGGCGCGCAGCACGAAGGCCGACAGCGCCTCGCTGGACTGCGGCCGCGATGCCGCCGACGCGATCACCAGCAACGGCCGCTTGGCGTCGCGGATGATCTGCGCCGCGCGATCCAATGCCTCGGGGCTGGCAATCGGCCGATCCACCGGGTGCGGCGGAATCATTGCGACGTCCTCGACCTCCATCGCCGCAATGTCCTCGGGCAATTCCAGCAGCACCGGGCCGGGGCGTTCTTCCAGGGCCGTGCGGAACGCCTCGCGCACGATGATCGGGATGGTGCGTGCCGAGACGATCTGCCGTGCGGACTTGGTCAGCGGCTTCATCGTGCCGACGATGTCCACGATCTGGAAGCGCGCCTGCTTGCTGGCAACGATGCCCTTCTGCCCGGTGATCATGATTACCGGCCACGCACCGAGCAGTGCATAGGCCGCACCGGTGGTGAAGTTCAGTGCGCCCGGGCCGAGCGTGGCCAGGCAGACGCCCGGCTTGCCGGTCAGGCGGCCATAGGTGGCGGCCATGAACACGGCAGCCTGTTCGTGGCGGGTGATGACCAGCTCGATGCTGGAGTGGCGAAGCGACTCGACGACATCGAGGTTCTCTTCACCGGGAATGCCAAAAATGCGCTCGACGCCCTCGTTTTCGAGTGCGGCGACGAGCAGATCGGAACCCTTGGACATGGAATGACGTCCTTCTCGCAATGCGTGATGATGGAACGTTGCAGGGATGCTGACAGGAAGCGTGGATGGTCCGCGTCAACGACGGTCGAACCACACCGTCTGCGCGTTGACGAATTCGCGGATACCGAAGTGCGACAGCTCGCGGCCGAAGCCACTTTTCTTCACGCCTCCGATCGGCACGCGCGGATCGGAGGCCGAGAAGCCGTTGACGAACACGCCACCGGTCTGCAGACGGCGTGCCAGCTGCATCGCGCGGGCGTGGTCGCCCGTCCACAGATTGCCGCTGAGCCCGAACTCGCTCTGGTTGGCCAGTTCCACCGCATGATCGGCATCGCGCGCGCGGCTGATCGATGCCACCGGCCCGAAGGTCTCGGTGTCGAAGGCCTGCATTCCCGGCTCGACGCCGGCCAGCACGGTGGGGGCATAGAAGCTGCCGGGGCGATCGAGCTGCTTGCCGCCCACCAGCAGCTGCGCACCGGCCTCGACCGAGGCGCGCACCTGCGCATCAAGCTGTTCAAGCAGGTCCTGGCGGGCCATCGGGCCGATCCGGTTGCCGGCCTCTCGGCCATCGCCCACGGTCAGCGCCTGCACCCGCTCGCAGAACAACGCCACGAAGCGCTCGTACACCGGCGCTTCGACGATGATGCGCTTGCCGGCAATGCACACCTGCCCGGTGTTCTGGAAACGCGAGGCCACAGCAGCATCGACCGCGGCATCGAGGTCGGCGTCAGCCAGCACGATGAACGGATCCGAGCCACCCAGTTCAAGTACCACCTTCTTCAGCGCCTGCCCGGCCTGCGCGGCGATGCTGCGTCCCGCGGCGACGCTGCCGGTCAGGGTCACTGCCGCGATGCGGTCATCGGCGATGGCAGCACTGGTGCCCTCGCGGCTGATGTTGGCGGCGATGAAGGCGCCCTCCGGCAGGCCCGCATCGCGCCACGCAGCGGCGAGCAGCGCGGCGGTGCCGACGATGTTTTCGGCAGGCTTCAGCAGGAAGCCATTGCCGCCCATGAGGATCGGCACGGCCGCGCGCATCACCTGCCAGTACGGGAAGTTCCACGGCATGATGCCGAGCACCACGCCCAGCGGCAGATAGGAGACATAGGCCTTGTTGTCGGCCACCGCCGTCGGCTCGTCGCGCAGGAACGCCGCGCCGTTGTCGGCGTACCAGTCACACAGGACCGCGCACTTCTCGATCTCAGCCAGCGACTCGGCGTGGACCTTGCCCATCTCGGCGGTGGCCAGCTCGGCCAGGGGCTGGCGGTCGCGACGCAGCACGGCCGCCATCGCACGCAGCACGCCCGCGCGTTGTTCGAGTGACTGCGCACTCCAGGCAGCAAAGCCGGCCTGTCCGCGATCAAGGATCGCTTCCAGCTCGGCGTCAGTGGCGAAGGGGTGGCTGGCGATCTGCTGGCCGGTGGCCGGATCGCGGGAAATGGCAGCGGGGGCTGCGGGGGAAGCGGACATGCAGGTCTCCTGTTGTCTCGACAACGGGCGGCTGCCCGTTTCCTGACAAGGAATGTGGACCCGATCGGCAAAGGCAACAAGGCGTCTGTCTATCCTGTGACCTGCACTTACCTGCCTGAATAGGGTTTGTTTCCTGGCAGGGCTTGCAGCCCTGCACCCGCGGTAGTGCCGGCCGCTGGCCGGCAACCTCAGTAGCCGAAGCAACAGCAACAGCGGCACTCCGTGGGATGGCGGGGTGGGTCCGGTGGCGGGAGACGCCGTAAACCCATCCCTGGGGGCTTGGCCGCGGCATCCATGCCGCGGACACTCCCGCAACCGGACCCACCCCGCCTTCGACAATTTCCTGCTGCTGTTGGTAGGTGTCGACCTTGGTCGACACAGTGGATCCACGCCATGCGTGGATGAATCTCCATCGAAATCAAATATCTCGAATCGAAATCGAAAAGCATCCACGCATGGCGTGGATCTACCCGATCGCGGGGATCTGTCAGAGGCGGGGCGGTGTCGGATTGCGGGGTGTCCGCGGCATGGATGCCGCGGCCAAGCCCCCATGGATGGGTTCACGGCGTCCCCGCAATCCGACACCGCCCCGCCATCCCACGGAATACCAGCTTTTGCTGTTGCTACTGAGGTTGCCGGCCAACGGCCGGCACTGCAGCAGGTGCAGGGCTGCAAGCCCTGCCGAACAACCCTCTACCTGCGCGGCAGGTAGGTGACAAGTGACAGGTCATGCCGGCTCTCCGGCACCAGCGCCACGTACTGCAGGTCCAGCAGCCCGCGCGTGGGATGGTTCAGCTTCTTGGCACCTTCGTCGAAACGACGCACATCGTGCTCCGGCCACCACTCACGGAACTGCTCGCTGTGCGTACCGATGTCCTCGGCCAGCGCCAGGAACGGCGCCTTGTCCGGTGCCTGCGCCATCGCCGCACGGAAGCTGGCCAGCAGGCCGCGGGTCATTTCTTCCCAGTTGAGGATCAACGTTCTGTACGGCGGATACAGGAACATCAGCCGCAGCGTATTGCGCTCGTGCGGCGCCAACTGACCGTAGTCGACAAACAGATCGGCGATGGCCGAATTCCAGGCCAGGATGTCGAAACGGGTATTGCGCACGTAGGCCGGGATCGGCTGCATCGCCTCCACCAGCTGGCGCAGGCCGTCGGTCACCGTTTCGTCGGGGGACTCCAGCGGCACCCCGTAGCCGGACAGCGCGAACGCGTAGGCGCGCTCGTCGTCGCTCATCCGCAGCACCTGCGCCAGGCGCTCCAGCACCTCGGGCGAGGCCCGCACTTCGCGGCCCTGCTCGATCCAGGTGTACCAGCTGACGCTGACCCCGATCGCCAGCGCGACTTCCTCGCGCTTCAGGCCCGGCGTGCGCCTGCGCCCCGCGGGCAGCCCCAGTGTTGCTGGCTCGACCCGAGCGCGGCAGGCCTTGAGAAAGCCACCCAGTTCCTTGCGTTCGGCTTCACTGCGCATCATCGCCCTGCCCTGCAGGTTTCAACAGCATTGCGGGACGCCGATGACGTCCCGCAACGCAGGGCCCGGGCAGCGGACGGTACCGCTGTCGCCGGGCACGCATCAGGCATCGATGCGCTTGGAGCCGACCGCCAGGCCGGCCTTCAGGCTGGCCTCGACGAATTCGTCCAGGTCGCCGTCGAGCACCTTCTGCGTATCCGAACGCTCGATGCCGGTGCGCAGGTCCTTGATACGGCTCTGGTCGAGCACGTAGTTGCGGATCTGGCTGCCCCAGCCGATGTCGGACTTGGTGGCTTCCACCGCATCACGCTCGGCATTGCGCTTCTGGATTTCCAGCTCGTACAGCTTGGCGGCCAGCATCTTCATCGCGTTGTCGCGGTTCTGGTGCTGGCTGCGGCCGGTCTGGCAGGCCACGACCGTGTTGGTCGGGATGTGGGTGATACGCACAGCCGACTCGGTCTTGTTGACGTGCTGACCACCGGCACCGGACGAGCGGTACACGTCGGTACGCAGATCGGCCGGATTGATGTCGATTTCGATGTTGTTGTCCACTTCCGGCGACACGAACACCGAGGTGAAGCTGGTATGGCGGCGGTTGTCCGAGTCGAACGGCGACTTGCGCACCAGGCGGTGCACGCCGGTCTCGGTCTTCAGCCAGCCATAGGCGTAATCACCTTCCACGCGCAGCGTGGCCGACTTGATGCCCGCGACGTCGCCACCGGACACTTCCATCAGCTCGGTCTTCCAGCCACGCGATTCACACCAGCGCAGGTACATGCGCAGCAGGATCTCGGCCCAGTCCTGGGCTTCGGTGCCACCGGCGCCGGCCTGGATGTCGACGAACGCCGGGGCGGTGTCCATCTGGCCGGAGAACATGCGCTGGAACTCCAGCTTTTCCACGTGCGCTTGGTGCTTGTCCAGGTCGGCCACCACGGCCAGCGCGGTGTCCTCGTCCTGTTCGGACTCGGCCAGCTCCAGCAGTTCGGTGGCGTCGCTCAGGCCTTCCAGCACCGCGGCGATGCCGCCCACGGTCTTTTCCAGGGTCGAGCGCTCGCGCCCCAGGTTCTGGGCGTACTCGGCGTTGTTCCAGACGTCGGGGCTTTCCAGCTCCCGCGTTACTTCTTCAAGACGCTCTTTCTTGGCGTCGTAGTCAAAGATACCCCCGGAGCGACAACACGCGATCGGTCAGATCGGCGATGCGCTGGCGGACAGGATTCAGTTCGATCATGTCGGCGGTTATGCATTCAAAAGATGACTGCAAATGATACCGCAGCCCGGAGTGAACCGGCGCAAAAGCCAGGTTCGTACAGCCCCGGCCCTACCCGCCCAGTGCCTGCCGCAGCAGCGGCAGCTGGCGCCGGCTGCACGGCACCCGGGCCCCGTCAGCCATGTGCAGCAAGGCCTCGCCGCCATCCAGCGGCTCAATCGAGCGCAGCTGGTCACGATTGACCAGCCAGCTGCGGTGGCTGCGCAGGAACAGGACCGGGTCCAGCCGCGCTTCCAGCACCGCCATGGTGATCCGCAGCGGGTAGTCATGGCCGCGCACCCGCAGGTTCACGTAGTTGCCGGCGGCCTGGGCGTACTCGACATCGGCCGTGGCCACCAGGAACTCCTTGCCCAGCTTGCGCACCAGGAAATGGTCGGGACGATCGACCGGCTCGACCGGCGGGCCCTCATCGGGGGCGGCCAGAAGGGTCGCTTCGCCCTGCCTGCGCCGACCGAACCAGGCCACGGCATGTACCGCCGAGACCAGCAGCGCGTAGGTCTGGATGTCCTTGAAGAACTCATAGAACCATTGCGCCGGCCAGTCACCGAAGGTGTAGTGGCTGCCAAGCAAGGCGTGCGCGGCCTTGCGCAGCAGCACCATCCCACTCACGTGCAGCAGCCACCACGCGACCGCACCCAGCAGGTACGGCATCAGTCGCTGCCGCCAGGTATCGGCATGCAGCGGCCAGCGTGAGGCGGCACGGATCAACAACACCAACAGCAGCAGCGACACCAGCGCACTGCTGAATTCATCGATCGTCACCGCCATCCACTGCGGTGGCACTCCGTCACGCGCCGCCATCATCACCTTGGCCAGCACGTTGGCCGCCGCCGTACCCAGGAACAACAGGGCCCAGAACACGGCCACCTGCCGTCCTTGCCTGCTGCTGCCCATCGGTTCGCCACGCACTTGCGGGTCCTGCTGGTTGTGCTCGTCCATCACTGGATTATCGCCAACCACAGCCCCGGTGACGTACGCCATTCGTCCCCCAGCCCCGCCATTGGGCCCTGCGGGGCATCCAGCCGCCCCCTCCTGCTGGTGACACCCCGGAAGACCTTCCACTCTGCGACAACGCCAACACGGATGCCGCCATGACCCGCCGCCACGACCTCGACACCCTGCGCATCGGCGCCTTCGGGCTGTTGATCCTCTACCACGTGGCCATGGCGTACGTGGCCGGATGGGACTTCCACCTCAAGAGCGCTCACACGGCCGGGTGGCTGCAGTGGCCGATGATCGCGTTGAATCGCTGGCGCATGCCGCTGCTGTTCGCCATCTCCGGCATCGCGTTGGGCCTGTGCCTGCCCGCGCACGGCCGGTGGCGATTCGCGTTGCGGCGCGGCTGGCGCCTGTTGTTGCCGCTGCTTTTCGGCATCGTCACGGTCGTCTCGCTGCAGGCCTACTGCGAGGCGGTGGACAAGGGCGACGTCACGCAGGGGCTCGGCGCATTCCTGTTGCGCTACTGGCAATTCCGGCCGTGGCCGGGCGCCAGCTTCAGCGGTGCAGCCTATGGCTTCACCTGGAACCACCTGTGGTACCTGGCATACCTGATCCCCTACACGCTGCTGGCCATCCTGTTGGCCAGCATGTTGCGGCCGCTACGCCAGCGCCTGCCGGATCTGCCTCTGGGCGACCGTTGGATCGCCACGCTGGGCCTGCTGCTGCCGGTGCTGTGGCTGGCGTGGGCACTGCTGGTCATCCTGCCCGCGCACCCGCCAACCCATGCGCTGGTCGATGACCTGTACGTCCACGCCGAATCGCTGCCCCTGTTCTTCGGCGGCTTCCTTGCGGCGCGCTGGCAGCGTGGATGGGACCTGCTGGTGCGTGGCCGGCGGTTGACCCTGGTATTGGCCGTGATCGGGCTGACTGTCGAACTGGGCATCCGCGCACTGGCCCGGATGCCCGATGTCGGCGATCTGCCGGAGTGGGTGCTGTCGCTGCCATGGGCGCAGACCGAGCGCGTCGGCCGCGCGATGTACACCTGGTGCGCCCTGCTGGCCATCTTCGGCTGGGCGCAGGTCCTGCTTGCGCGACCCTGGCGTGGCCTGGGCTACTGCCGCGAGGCGGTCTTCAGCTGGTACATCCTGCACCAGACCGTGCTGATCGTACTGCTGCACTGGCTGCGGCCGCTGCAACTGGGCGCTTGGCTGGAGCCGGTTCTGGTGATCATCGGCACCATCAGTGGCTGCCTGTTGATCCATGAACTGCTGGTGCGGCGTGTGCGCTGGCTGCGGCCGCTGTTCGGGCTGCGTGCCGATCCACCAGAGTCACTGATCGCACGCGCCGCAACAGCACGGTTGTAGAGCCGAGCCCACGCTCGGCTGCTTCTGCCATGAGCCGAGCACAGGCTCGGCTCTACAGCGAAGCAGTCGAGCAAGCTCGACCCTACACGGGCGTCCCAGTGATCAACGCACCTCGAATTCGCCGACCAGCACGGTCTCAGCACGGTCCTTCAGCCGCATCGTCACCATCTGGTCCTTCTGCTTCGACGTGCCCCAATGAGTAGTCAGGCGCAGCATCAGCGTCGTCGCACCGGTCACCAGCTGCTGGCGGCTGCCGAAGTAGTTCGCCTCCACCTTGTACTTGCCGGGCTTGGCGTTGCGCAGCGAGAACTGTTCCGGGCCATAGCCACCGGTGAAATCCTGTGACATCTGCCCGCCCTGGTAGGTCAGACGGTTGCCGTAGTACGCGCGCTCGCCGTTCGGGTCGGTCACCCACAGGTCCATGTCGCTGTTGTCGGCATCCCAGGCCAGCACCACGCGCAGGTCCAGCGGCATCGCCTGCAGCAGGCGCGGGTCGATGCCCCGGGTGTCCAGGCGCGGCTTGCTGCCGGCCACCAGGTTGGTCAGCTCATCCAGGGCGATCAGCGCGATGCCGTCGAAACGGGAATCCCAAGGGCGCACGACCACCTGGTACAGCGGCGCCAACGCCTGCTGCGGTTTGCCCGCTGCAGCCAGTGCCAGGCCAAGGTCGCGGAAGCTCTGCGGTTCTTCCTTGCCCATCGCCAGCACCTGCTCGAACACCGGCACCGCCAGCGCCGGAGCGTCGGTCTGCAGCAACCGGTAGCCGAGCACGCGCAGCAGATGGCGATTGTCCAGCTCCATCTCGGCCAGGTTGGACAGCACGCGCAGGGCAAGATCGCGCTGCCCCTGTTCGATCAGCAGGTCGGCCACGTCGAGGAAGAATGCGCTGCTGTTGGCATGCGCATCGCGCTCGGCCAGATAGCGGTCATACAGTTGCGACGCCGGGCCCTGGCGCAGCCGCCGGGCGATGGCCGAGTCTGGCTGCCATGCCGCCAGCCGGATGCCGAGCTGACCGTCGTTGGCGGCAGAGGAAGGGGCAGCAAGGCCACTGGTGAGCGTGATCAGATCCAGCGCCTTGTTCGATGCAGGCGCTGAGCGACGTGCACGCGCACTGCTGGCTTCCATGCGCTGCTCGGCAGCCGCTGCCACCGGCGCGGGGGCGGGCGGAGCCGCCGGGGACGCCGCAGCAAGCATCGCTACCGGCGCCGAATCCATTGCGTAATCTGCAGACGCCACCTCCAGCGCCTTCGCGTCCGCCTGCGGAGGTGCGCCCTTCGGCCAGCTGCGGTTCCACCACTGCTGGCGCTGCTGCCACTGCGTCACCACCTTGTCCAGGCGCTGGCGGTCGGCCGCATCGCGGTCTGCAACCTGGCGCGCGAAGCGCTGGTCGTACTCGGCGCGCAGCTTGCCCGACGGTCGAATTGCATAGCGCAGGTAATCGTCCAGGGTTTCCAGCACGATCAGCGAGGTGTCCGGGCCCACCAGGCTGAACTGCTGCGACAGCAACTGCATCGCCTCGCGGTTGCTGCGTCGGTCGGTCGACAACTGCTGCAGACGCGCCTGTGCCCACAGGCCGGCCAACAGATCACCGTCTTCGCTCTTCTGCGTCGCGGGCAGTGCCTGCCACTCGCCGCCGGCCACGCGTACCCGCATCGGAACACCTTCGGCCGCCAACCGCGCATGCAACCACAGCCAGCCCTGGGCCTGGCTGCGGCGATCGATCACCACATCCTGCACGCCACGGCCGGCATCGATCTGGACATCCAGCGGTACCGACAGCAGTTCCCGTGCGGCGGCATCGACATCGCTGCCGAGTGCCACGAAACTGCCGCCATGCGCCTCGCTCCAGCCGCGCAGGCGGCTGGCATCGGTGCGTGCACCAGCACTGCTGATCGCGAACAGCCGCTGGTCGGCAGCCAACGCCGGCAGTGCTTCCGGCCCGTAGGTCAGCAGGCCATCGCTGACCATCAGGTATTCCTTCACCTCGGCCTGGGGCTGCCACTGCGCCAGTGCACTGGCACCATCCGGCTGTACCGCCATCAACGCCCGGCGCAGTTCACTCCAGTCGCCGCTGCGGATACGGAACCGACGCACAGGCTCCGCACGATCACGCAGCACGGTCAGTGCGACGTTGCCCTCGCCCATCGCCGCGAAGTAGCGATCAAGCAACGCCAACTCGCGAGTGCGGTCGCGCTGGCCAGCGGAACCGGAACCGTCCCACAGCAGCCCCACTTCCGACGGCACACGGCGCGGCGCGGCTGACGTCGGCACCGGCAGCTGTGCCAGCAGGTAATGACCGTCCTGCCAGCGTGCAACCTGCACCTGTGCCTTGCGCTCGGCCGGCAGCGTCCATTGCAGCTGGGCCGGCAACTGTGCGCCGCGCCCTTGCCAGTGCAGGCGGCCATCGGCGATGCGGAACGGTGCGCTGCCGGTGACAGCACCCTTCGGCGCCTGCACGTCCAGTTCAACGGCGGCGGCGCCGGCGACGAACTGCAGCGGCAATGTCCAACGCCAGCCCTGCCCGGCATATGCCAGCGGCTCGCGCACGACCAGCTGCACGCGGCGGCTGCCGCCGGCCGGCAGCGGATACACACGCAGCCGGAACTGGTTGCCCGCGGTCTGCTCCAACAGGCCCGGATCGACGCCCCGACGGGCGATCTCCTCGAACACCTGGCGACCGCGGTCCTTGGGCACCGGCACCGCCTCGCGCAGTTCGCCATTGATGTCCAGAGCAAAGCCAGTGATCTGCTGGCCCTCGCCCAGCGGGAACTGCAGTTCGCCTTCCAGCACGCGCTGATTGGGATTGTGGAACTCCAGGGTGATCCGGGTCTGGGCGATGCCGGCCTGCACCTCGCCCTCGATACGCGCCTGCCGCAGCTGCACGGGCTGTTCTGCTGCGGGTGCGATCAGCAGCGGCGTGGAGGCGATCGGCGGTGCCGGACGACGCGACGCTTGGGGCAATGCCGGCCAGGTTGCCAGGGCCAACAGCAGTACGGTGCAGCATCGGGCGAAGACCATGACAGGACTCCAGTGGGATCGTGATTGCTTGAACGCACCAAACGGGTGGATGGGGTTAACGCGATTCGATGCTGGCTCTTCGCCGCCCCTGGGCGCACCATGTGTGACTTCCCGATCCCGCGCAAGGATGCCCATGCGTTCTCCCCTGCTTCCCACCCTGCTGGCGCTGTGCTGGCCAATGGCCGCCGGCGCCGTCGATGCGCCTGCAGGGCTGTATTTCCAGCATCACGACTGGGTCGTGGCCTGCGACAACACCCGCACCTGCCGCGCGGCCGGCTACGCCAGCGGTGATGACAGCACCCTGAGCGTGCTGTTGACGCGGCAGGGTGGCCCCGATCAAGCCATCAACGGCCGGGTGTCGTTGCAGCCGATCGATGACCAGCCGCAGCCGAAGGGCGCACTGCACCTGCGCATCCAGCAGCGTGATCTCGGTGTGCTGACGCCGGCCAAGGACACAGGCACCTATGCGCTGAGCCCGACGCAGACCACCGCAGTGCTGTCCGCGCTGGTGCGCGATGGCGGCATCACCGTTGTCGATACCGCCGGCCATGCGTGGCCGCTGTCGGACAAGGGCGCAGCGGCTGTATTGCTGAAGGCCGACGAGTTCCAGGGCCGCGTGGGGACGCCGGGCGCGGTGATGCGCAAGGGTACTGCTGCCGAAAGCAGCGTACCTGCCGCCGTTGCCAAACCCGTGGTGCGCAAGGCAGCGACCATGTCTACGCCGCCGGACGACCCGGCATTCGCCAAGCTGGCCGCGTCACCGGCGCTGCGTGCAGCGCTGCGCGCCACCCTGAAAGAGCCCAGCTGCGAAGGCCTGCTCGACGCCGACCCGGATCTTCCGATCAGCAATTCGCCACTGCAGATCCAACGTCTGGATGCCAAGCACCTGCTGGTCAACGTTCCCTGCTGGCGCGCGGCCTACAACACCGGCGATGGTTACTGGGTCATCGGTGAGAAAGCGCCTTTCCAGCCGCAGTGGGTGACCAGCGATGCGATCGACTACGGCGACGGGCAGATCGTCGCCTCGCACAAGGGCCGCGGCCTGGCCGACTGCGTGTCGGATGAAGCGTGGACCTGGGATGGCACGCGCTTCATCGCGACCTCGGCGATCAGCGGCGGCCTGTGCCGCGGCGTTCCCGGTGGAACCTGGGAACTGCCGACGCGGGTGACCGAGGTCCGCTGACCTCACAGAAAAAGGGGACGGAGGGGATCAGGTCGCAAACGGCAAACAAGGCACAAGCGACTTAATCCCCTCCGTCCCCTTTTTTCATGCGGGCAGGCAGTGCTCGACGATCAGCTGGATCGCGGCGCCACCGCGATAGTCATCGCAGGCCAGGCGATAGGCCAGGTGGACATGCTTACCGGGCGCGTTGCCGTGCCAGCCACCGAAGTGGATCGCGTTGATCGTGCCCGGTACGCCGGGCAGGCGCAGTTCCAGCTTCAGATGCCGTTCCTTCAATACGCGCCAGTTGGCCACTTCGAAGTGGCCGTCGAACAGAGGCTCGGGGAAACCCTGTCCCCATGGCCCCGCCAGGCGCAGCGCATCGGCGTGGCGATGATCGAGTTCGTCCGCTGCCAGTTCGCCATCACTGAGCACCTGCTGCTGCAGTGCCGCCGGGTCGAGCATTTCCAGCACGGTAGCGACGAACGCGGCTTCGAAGTCGGCCAGATGATCCAGTCGCATGCTCAACCCGGCAGCCATTGCGTGACCGCCGAAGCGCTCGATCAAGCCGGGATGGCGTGCATCGACCAGGGCCAGCGCATCACGGATATGCAGGCCGGCAATCGAACGCGCTGAGCCACGCAGGGTGTCAGCGCCCGGCTCGGCCGGCGCGAACGCGATCACCGGACGATGCAGACGATCCTTCATCTTCGACGCGACCAGGCCCACCACGCCAGGGTGCCAATCCGCATCAAACAGGCAGGCCGCCACTGGTCGCTGACCTGCGGTATCGAGCACCACCCGCGACAGCGCCTGTTCGGCGTCATCGGTCATCGACTGCTGCACCGCACGCCGCTCGGCGTTGATCTGCTCCAGAGTCTGCGCGATGTCGCGGGCCTGCCGCGGATCTTCGGTGAGCAGCAGCGCGATTCCCAGCGCCATGTCTTCCAGCCGACCGGCCGCATTCAAGCGCGGGCCGAGCCCGAAGCCGATGTCGGTGGCGGTCAGTCGCGCGGCGTCGCGGCCACTGGCCTCGATCAATGCCTTCAGGCCGACGCAGCCCTGGCCGTTGCGCAGCCGCCGCAGACCAGCACTGACCAGGGCGCGGTTGTTGGCATCCAGCACTACCAGATCGGCCACGGTGCCCACGGCCACCAGATCCAGCAGCGTGGTCAGGTCCGGACCTTTGCCATCGGCAAATACACCCGCTTCGCGCATCTGCCGACGCAGCGCCATCAGCACGTAGAAGATCACGCCGACACCGGCCAGCGACTTGCTGGGGAAGGCGTCGCCGTCCAGATTGGGGTCGACGATGACATCGGCCGGTGGCAGCTGCGGACCGGGCAGATGGTGATCGGTCACCAGCACCTGCCAGCCCCGCGCTTTGGCTGCGGTCACGCCGGCATGGCAGGCGATGCCGTGATCGACGGTGACCAGAAGATCCGGCTGCAGCGCAGCCAGCTCGTCCACCAGCGACGGCGACAGACCGTAACCATGCACCATGCGGTTGGGCACCGCGTGGAAGACATGCTGCGCGCCGAGCATGCGCAGACCGCGCACGCCGACCGCGCACGCGGTTGCGCCGTCGCAGTCGAAATCACCCACCACCAGGATGCGCTTGTCGGCGGCGATGGCTTCGACCAGCAGGTCCACGGCCGCATCGATGCCGGTCAGCAGCTCCGGCGCGTGCAGGTTGCCCAGCTTGGGCAACGCCAGCTCCGGCGTCTGCGCTCCGCGTGCGGCGTACAGGCGGGCCAACAATGGCAGCGTGCCGTCCGGCCAGGCGCCGGGTACGGCGACATCGCGGCGGCGGATCGTCGGGGTATCTGAAGACGGCGGCACAGCGTCGGCGGCAAGGGACATCGGCATCGCCGGGTTACGGAAGACCCGCGCATGATACCCCGCTCGGCTTGCCAGGCTCTCCGCGGGCTTGGCGCAGGCGTGCTGATCGCCCATGCTTGTTCGCTTCTGAAACGGAATTCGCCATGTACCGCCCGCTGTCCGTACTGCTGGCCAGCCTCCTGCTGCCACTTGTTTCCGACGCTGGAAACACACCGTTGGAACCCGGTATCGAGTTCGTGCACCACGACTGGTTCCTGGCCTGCGACAACACCGGCACCTGCCGTGCCGCCGGCTATGGCCCGGAACAGGCTGACAGCCTGCTGGGCCTGATGCTGGAACGTGCCGGCGGCCCCGGCACGGCAGTGAAGGCGCGGCTGCGGGTCGGTGAGGATGGCGAAAGCACAATGCCTGAAGGATCGATGCGCCTGCAGGTGAACGGACGTGATCTGGGTCCCGTGCAGGACACCGGGCCCGACGACGCAGTGACGCTGCGACCAGCGCAGGTTGCAGCCCTGCTGGCCGCCCTGCCCGGCCAGGCCCGCATCGAGGTGATCGACAGCAGGGGCACGCGCTGGCCGATTTCCGATCGTGGTGCCGCTGCAGTGCTGTTGAAAATGGACGAGGCACAAGGGCGAGTGGGCACGCCCGGCGCCCTGGTACGGCGTGGCACGCGTGCCGAAGCGAGCGTGCCGGCTGCCCACGCCAAGCCGGTGATCGTGAGCGCGGCACTGACGGCCCCACGCTCCGAAGACAGCGCATTGGGCAGCAGCGAAGCGCTGCGCGACGCGTTGATTGCCACGCTCGGCGACAGCGACGACTGCCCGCGCCTGATCGAGTACAAGGGAACCCCGGAAATGGTGATCGAGCGGCTGGACGAGCGCCATGTGCTGGTGCAGGCGCTGTGCCAGATGGGTGCGTACAACTACAGCAATGGCTTCTGGATCGCGCGCGACCAGCCCCCTTTCGCCCCGCAGACGGTCACGCTGGAGGCTGAGGGCTTCTCGCGCGTCGAGCGCACGCTGTACGCACGCTACAAGGGCCGCGGCATCGGCGACTGTATTTCCGGCTCGGACTGGGCATGGGACGGCCGCGGATTCCAGCCCGCCAGCGCTTTCAGCACCGGTCTGTGTCGTGGCATGCCGGGCGGACACTGGACCCTGCCGACGCTGGTCAGCGAGGTTCGTTGAATGCGTGCATCCTCACTATTGCGGACACCCCTGCTGCTGGCCTCCCTCACTCTGGCGCCGATTGCCTCGGCCACTGAATCGCTCGGCACATCGTTCGTCGAGGGCGACGGCGTGATGGCCTGCGACAACACCCGCACCTGCCGGCTGGCAGCCTACGGCCCGCTGGCACCGCTGATGCTGAGCGTGCTGCTCGAACGTGTCGGCGGGCCGCAGACCGCGGTCACCGCACGGCTGTCAATGGCCGAGGGCGCCGAGGACGCGCCTCGTACCCCTGTGGCGGTGGCACCCGAAGGGGCATTGCGACTGCGCGTGGATGGAAGGGACATCGGTGACATCGGCCACAGCGAAGCGCTCGACCTTGGCCTGGAACTACCCTCGCGCTACGTGGCAGCGATGATCGATGCACTGGTGAATGGCAAACGCATCGAGATGAGCGATGCCTCGGGTCACGCCTGGCCGCTGTCGGATCGTGGCATCCGCACGTTGCTGCTGAAGATGGACGAAGCACAGGGTCGGTTGGACACCCCAGGCGCACTGGCGCGCAAGGGCGCACAGCCGGAATCGAAGGTGCCGGCCGCGGTAGCCGCGCCACCACTGAAGGCGCCGCCCCTGCTGGTCGAAGCACATGACGACGATGGGCAGCTGGCTAAGCGGACAGACCTGCTTCAGCAACTGCAGCCGGTGGCCGCCGCGCGGAACGCCTGCGAACAGATGTCGTCGCGCCAACTACGCATCGAACGGGTGGATGCTACCCATGTCCTTGCCCTGTTGAGCTGTGCAACCGACCACCACATCGTGTCAGCGGGCACCTGGCTGATCCGCGACCGTCCCCCCTTCGCACCCACGCTGATCGCCCGGACCACGCTGTTTCCGCTCTACCCGCACGCCGTGTTCCTTGAAGAAGGGTTCGTGGCCGGTACGGATGCCTGCGGTACGAGCCGGCATTGGGCGTGGGATGGAACCCGTCTGAGCCTGAGCGCGGAGTTTGTCGGTCACTACTGCACCGGCCCGAGCCGCAGGCACTGGCAGTTGCCGACCTACGTCACCGATGTTCAATAGCACATCCGCCGGGCATGGCCCGGCGCTACCGCCTTGCCTCAACCGTCGTGCAGTTGCCGAGGCTTCTTCCAGAACTGCCAGCGCTGGCCGCGGTCCAGCTGGAACTGCAGGCCATCCTCGAAATCCAGCACCAGACGCTGCAGTTCACCACGCTTGAGCGCGGCCAACAGCGGGCGGATCGCATCATTGCCCAGCTGCTGCAACGAGCGCAGCTGGCGCAGATCAACCAGTGCATCGACCGATTGCTCGCCATCCACCGCTACGCCTGCGGCCTGGGCCAGACCCTGCAGCAGCGCATCGCGGCTTCGCACCTGCGCATGCGGCGTGGCCACCGATACCGGCATCACGCCACCGCCCCAGAACCACAGCGAATTGATCGGCTGCTGCCCCTGTGCAGCGCGCTGCTGGTTCCACGAATGGGTATGCAGCAGCACCTGCGCTTCCGTCATCAATGCGCGCCAGCGGCGGCCCGCCTCGCCCGGTGGCAGGTGCGAGAACAGATCATCACCCAGCACCTCGTCCGGACCGTCGAACTCCGGCAGTTCGGTACCGATCGGCAGCCGCAGGTACCAACGCGAAGGATCGGGTGCATCCAGCACGAAGCCTGCATCCGCAAACAGCGGCTGCAACACAGGCAGCAGGGCCAACGTATCGGCCAGGCTGGGCCGCAGCGTTTCGCCATGGCCCATCATCCGTGCGCCATGCATGTCCGGCACCATGCAGGCCGGATCTGCACGCAGCCAGCAGGCGCCGGCGGCATCGCCGACGTCACGCTGGCGGGTCAACGCGGCCACCGGCCATTGCGGCGCGGCGACCGTGAAGTGACGCAGCAGCTGTGCCCGTTCACCGGCGTCGCCCTGCGAGGTGGTGGCGCGGCCCAGGGCACGCGCCACGTCGTCCGGCAATGCAGCCACCGCAAAGCGGCTGCGTGCCGGCAACAGCAGGGTCGCCGTCGCCACGGATCAGTCCTGGTAGCTGACGCTGACGATCTCGTACTCGCGCTGGCCGGCCGGCGCATCGATCACGATCGAGTCACCTTCCAGCTTGCCGATCATCGCGCGGGCAACCGGCGAGGAAATGGCGATCAGGCCCAGTTTGATGTCCGCTTCCAGATCGCCAACGATCTGGTATTTCTTCTCTTCGTCCGATTCCACGTCGGCCAGGGTCACGCTGGCTCCGAACACCACCTTGGAGCCTGCATTGAGCTTGCTCACATCGATGATCTCGGCGTGCGACAGCTCGCCTTCCAGCTGCTTGATGCGGCCTTCGATGAAGCCCTGTTCCTCGCGCGCGGCGTGGTACTCGGCATTTTCCTTCAGGTCGCCATGCTCGCGCGCTTCGGCGATCGCGGCGATCACCTTCGGCCGCTTGACCGACTTCAGGTGATCCAGTTCATCGCGCAGTCGCTGCGCGCCTTTCATCGTGATGGGGGCTCTCATGCGTTCAACTCCTTGTGCAGTTCCTGCAGCGACCAGACCGGGCCGGTACCGCGGAATTCCAGTGAATCCACCAGCGCCTTGGCACCGGCAATGGTGGTCGAATAAGTGACGCGGTGCTGCAGCGCCTCGCGACGGATCGAGAACGAGTCGTTGATCGCTGCACGGCCTTCGGTCGTGTTGACGATATAGACGATCTCGCCGTTCTTGATCGAATCGACGATGTGCGGGCGACCCTCGACCACCTTGTTGATGATCTCGCAGTCCATGCCGTGCTGCTGCAGCCACGCTGCGGTACCACGGGTGGCGACCAGGCTGTAGCCACGTGCCAGCAGGGCCTTGGCCACCGGCAGTACGCGCTTCTTGTCCGGGTCGCGCACCGACACGAAGGCCTTGCCCACCGGCGGCGCCTTGATGCCACCGGCTTCCTGCGCGCGCGCGAAGGCGGCATTGAAGCTGCGGCCCACGCCCATCACTTCACCGGTGGAGCGCATCTCCGGCCCAAGGATCGGGTCGACGCCCTGGAACTTGGCGAACGGGAAGATCGCTTCCTTCACCGAGTAGTAGTCCGGCACGATTTCCTTGGTGGCGCCCTGCTCTTCCAGGGTCTTGCCCGCCATGCAGCGGGCCGCGATCTTGGCCAGCGGCATGCCGGTGGCCTTGGACACGAACGGCACGGTGCGCGAGGCACGCGGGTTCACTTCCAGCAGGAAGATGGTGTCGTTGCCTTCCTCGTCGGTCTGGATCGCGAACTGGGTGTTCATCAGGCCCACCACGTTCAGGGCCTTGGCCAGCTCGACCACCTGGCGACGCAGCTCTGCCTGGGTTTCAACCGACAGCGAGTACGGCGGCAGCGAGCAGGAGGAATCGCCCGAGTGCACGCCAGCCTCTTCGATGTGCTCCATCACGCCACCGATCAGGACGTTGCCCTGGGCGTCGGCGATGATGTCCACGTCGCACTCGACGGCGTTGTCCAGGAAGCGGTCCAGCAGCACCGGCGAATCGTTGGACACCTTCACCGCGTCACGCACGTAGCGGGCCAGATCGGATTCGCCGTAGACGATTTCCATGGCGCGGCCACCCAGCACGTAGCTCGGGCGCACCACCAGCGGGTAGCCGATCTCGCGGGCCAGCAGCAGCGCTTCCTGATCGTTGCGGGCGATGCGGTTCGGCGGCTGCTTCAGGCCCAGCTGGTCCACCAGCTGCTGGAAGCGCTCGCGGTCTTCGGCCAGGTCGATCGAGTCCGGGCTGGTGCCGATCACCGGCACGCCGTTGGCTTCCAGCGCGCGTGCCAGCTTCAGCGGGGTCTGGCCGCCGTACTGCACGATCACGCCCTTGGGCTGCTCCAGCTCGACGATTTCCAGCACGTCTTCCAGGGTCAGCGGTTCGAAGTACAGGCGGTCGGAAGTGTCGTAGTCGGTCGACACGGTTTCCGGGTTGCAGTTGACCATGATGGTTTCATAGCCATCCTCGCGCAGCGCCAGTGCCGCGTGCACGCAGCAGTAGTCGAACTCGATGCCCTGGCCGATGCGGTTCGGGCCACCGCCGAGGATCATGATCTTGTCGCGGTTGCTCGGCGCGGCTTCGCACTCGTCCTCGTAGGTCGAGTACAGGTAGGCGGTGCCGGTGGAGAATTCACCTGCGCAGGAGTCCACGCGCTTGTACACCGGACGCACCTTGTGGGCACGGCGCAGCGCGCGCACGGCCGCTTCATTGGTGCCGGTCAGCTGGGCCAGGCGGGCGTCGGAGAAACCGGCACGCTTGAGCTTGCGCAGGCGCGCCGCATCCAGTGCGTCGATGCCATCGGCCGCGACCTGGGTCTCAGCGGCGATGATTTCTTCGATCTGGTCCAGGAACCACGGATCGATGTAGGACAGCTTGAAGATGTCCTCCACGCTCATGCCGGCGCGGAACGCATCGCCCACGAAGAACAGGCGTTCCGGACCCGGTGCCTTCAGCTCACGACGCAGGGTCTGCAGATCATCTTCACTGGTCAGGTCCAGGCCGGTCGGGTCGAAGCCGACCTTGCCGGTTTCCAGGCCACGCAGGGCCTTCTGCATCGACTCCTGGAAGGTGCGGCCCATCGCCATCACCTCGCCCACCGACTTCATCTGGGTGGTCAGGCGTGCATCGGCGGCCGGGAACTTCTCGAATGCGAAGCGCGGAATCTTGGTGACGACGTAGTCGATGGACGGCTCGAACGAGGCCGGGGTCAGGCCGCCGGTGATCTCGTTCTTCAGTTCGTCCAGGGTGTAGCCCACGGCCAGCTTGGCGGCGACCTTGGCGATCGGGAAGCCGGTGGCCTTGGAGGCCAGCGCCGAGGAGCGCGACACGCGCGGATTCATCTCGATCACCACCACGCGGCCGGTGTCCGGGTTGATGCCGAACTGCACGTTCGAACCACCGGTATCCACGCCGATCTTGCGCAGCACGGCGATGGAGGCATCGCGCAGGCGCTGGTATTCCTTGTCGGTCAGGGTCTGCGCCGGGGCCACCGTGATCGAGTCACCGGTGTGCACGCCCATCGGGTCCAGGTTCTCGATCGAGCAGACGATGATGCAGTTGTCCGCCGTATCGCGGACCACTTCCATCTCGAATTCCTTCCAGCCCAGCACCGACTCTTCGACCAGCACTTCGGAGGTCGGCGACAGTTCCAGGCCACGGTTGACGATCTCGATCAGCTCTTCGCGGTTGTAGGCGATGCCGCCGCCACTGCCGCCCAGGGTGAAGCTGGGGCGGATGATGGTCGGATAGCCGACGCGGGTCTGGATCTCCAGCGCTTCGTCCAGGGTGTGGGCAACGGCGGCGGTCGGGCACTCCAGGCCGATCTCGCCCATCGCCACGCGGAACAGTTCGCGGTCTTCGGCCATCATGATCGCTGCGCGCTTGGCGCCGATCAGCTCGACGTTGTACTTCTCCAGCACGCCGTTGTCGGCCAGGTCCAGCGCGCAGTTCAGCGCGGTCTGGCCACCCATCGTCGGCAGCAGCGCATCGGGCTTTTCCTTGGCGATGATCTTCTCGACCGTCTGCCAGTTGATCGGCTCGATGTAGACGGCGTCGGCCATCTCCGGGTCGGTCATGATCGTGGCCGGGTTGCTGTTGACCAGCACCACGCGGTAGCCCTCGTCACGCAGGGCCTTGCAGGCCTGGGCGCCGGAGTAATCGAACTCACAGGCCTGGCCGATGACGATCGGGCCGGCACCGATGATGAGGATGGTCTTGAGGTCAGTGCGCTTGGGCATTTTCTTCTCTAAGTCAGTACAGCGTGACAAGGGGGGTGATCGCACGCTGTCGATCAGGAATCTTGATCCGCAGCGCCGCGCCAGGGGCAGCCGCGATGCGGAGGCTTACGGTCCATCGCGACGCCACCGGCGAACCGGCGGCGTACTGATCACGCCTTGGCCTGTTCCATCAGCGCCACGAAACGGTCGAACAACGGGCCCACATCGGTCGGGCCCGGCGACGCTTCCGGATGGCCCTGGAACGAGAAGGCCGGCACGTCGGTGCGGGCGATGCCCTGGTTGGTGCCGTCGAACAGCGAACGGTGGGTCACCCGCAGGGTGGCCGGCAGGGTCGCTTCATCCACTGCGAAGCCGTGGTTCTGCGAGGTGATCATCACCCGGCCGCTGTCCAGGTCCTGCACCGGATGGTTCGCACCGTGGTGGCCATGGCCCATCTTGATGGTCTTCGCGCCCGAGGCCAGGCCCAGCAGCTGATGGCCCAGGCAGATGCCGAAGGTCGGGATCTTCACGTCGATGAAGGTCTTGATCGCGGCGATCGCGTAGTCGCACGGCTCCGGGTCGCCCGGGCCGTTGGACAGGAACACGCCGTCCGGCTTCAGCGCCAGCACTTCAGCAGCCGGGGTCTGCGCCGGCACCACGGTGACCTCGCAGCCTCGCTCGGCCAGCATGCGCAGGATGTTGGTCTTCACGCCGAAGTCGTACGCCACGACCTTGTACTTGGCCGGCACGCTGACGAAGGCATTGGCATCCAGGTCCAGCTGGCCCTCGGTCCAGACGTAGGTCTTGTCGGTAGTCACGACCTTGGCCAGATCCATGCCCTTCAGACCCGGGAACTTGCGGGCCGCTTCCAGTGCCTTTTCCACATCGATGCCGTCGCCGGCCATCAGCGCGCCGTTCTGGGCGCCCTTCTCGCGCAGGATGCGGGTCAGCTTGCGGGTGTCGATGCCGGCGATGGCGACCACGCCACGCTGGATCAGCCAGTCCTGCAGCGACACCTGGCTGCGCCAGTTGCTCGGGCGGCGCGGTACGTCGCGCACGATCAGGCCGGCCGACCACACCTTGGACGCTTCATTGTCCTGGTCGGTCATGCCGGTGTTGCCAATGTGCGGATAGGTCAGCGTGACCATCTGCCGGGCGTAGGACGGGTCGGTCAACACTTCCTGGTAGCCGGTCATGGCGGTGTTGAACACCACCTCACCGACGGACAGGCCGGGCGCGCCTACGGATTCGCCCTCGAATACGGTGCCGTCTTCGAGGACGAGGATTGCGGCTTGGGTCACGGAATTCTCACTTTGGCTACCGAGGGGGTGCCGAAGTCACGCCTGCGCTTCACGGAAATCCGGTTGCAAAAAAGCGCGGACGTACGGTCTGGGACCGGTCCGGCTTTCGTGATTCGGCGAGTGCGAATTGTAGCGGTGCCGGGGCCCGCGCGCCAGCGGTTATCGCCATTCATGAACAGGCGATTGCGCATTCATTTCAATCCGGGGCCGTATGCAGGCCCTGCGCCCGGTAGTGCCGGCCGCTGGCCGGCAACCACGGGGTGCCCGACGGCAAGGGGAATGCCGGCCAGCGGCCGGCACTACCTGTCTTATTCCAGCAGGTCGCGTACCCGGTAGCTGCCCGCCGCCCGGCCCTGCAGCTGGCGAGCGGCAAACAGCGCCCCACGGGCGAAGATGTCGCGGTTGGTGGCCCGGTGCACCAGCTCGATGCGCTCGCCCAGGCCGGTGAACTGCACCAGATGCTCGCCGACGATGTCACCGGCGCGCAGGCTGGCGTACTGCGGCTCAGCCCCGCCCCGCTGCGCCGCGGCGCCCAGGGTCAGCGCCGTGCCCGAGGGCGCGTCCTTCTTCTGCGTATGGTGGGATTCGACGATGTCGCAGTTCCAGCCCGCCAGCGCCTGCGCAGCGCGCTCCACCAGCTCATCCAGTACCGCCACGCCCAGGCTGAAGTTCGACGCCCACACCAGCGGGATCTTCACCGCCGCCGCCTCCAGCGCCTGCCGCTGCGCAGTGGAAATGCCGGTGGTGCCCGACACCAGGCCTGCGCCGCGCTCCACGCACAGTGCCAGCAGTGCGTCGAAGCCCTCTGGAAGGCTGAAATCGATCGCCACGTCGAACACCGGCGCCCCCGGCAACTCGCTGGCGGCGAAGAACGGCACACCATCGATCACCCGCTGGGCCGGCGCGCGGCCGGTCACCGCAGCGACGATCTGCAGGGAATCAGGGTGTTCGGCGGCCAACCGCAACAGGGCCTGGCCCATGCGCCCGGAGGCGCCGTGAATAAGCAATCGCAGGGGAGTCTGGTTCATGCACGCAGGCTAGCGGCAGCACACATGGTCCGGCAAGCACTGTCGCTGCTACGCTGCGTGCCCTTTTGCCATGGATTGCCTGACCATCATGCAGATCAGCGAACAGCTGGTACTGCTCACCGGCGCCGGTCGCGGCCTCGGCCAGCACATCGCCCGCGCATTCGCCGCGCAGGGCGCGCGGGTTGTCATCAACTATCACCGCAGCGAAGCGGCCGCACGCGCTCTGGCCAGTGAACTGGGTGGCCAGGCCATCGCCCTGCAGGCCGACGTCACCGACCGCGCCCAGGTCGACAACCTGCTGCAGCAGGCCCTGGCGCACTTCGGCCAGGGCGTGACCACCGTGGTCAACAATGCCTTGGCCCCGTTCTCGTTCAATGGCGAAGCCCGCGACAGCGCCGCCGACATCGCCTGGCCGGCCTTCCAGGCGCAGTTCGAAGGCAGCGTGCGCGGCGCCCTCAACACCGTGCAGGCTGCCCTGCCGGGCATGCAGGCGCGGCGCTTCGGCCGGGTCATCAACATCGGCACCAACCTGTTCCAGAACCCGGTGGTGCCCTACCACGACTACACCGCCGCCAAGGCCGCGCTGCTGTCGCTCACCCGCACCCTGGCCGGCGACCTCGGCCCGCACAGCATCACCGTCAACATGCTGTCCGGCGGTCTGCTGCGCACGACCGACGCCAGCGCCGCCACGCCGGAAGCCGTATTCGACTACATTGCCGCCAACACGCCGCTGCGCAGCGTCACCACCCCGGCCGAGTTCGCCGATGCCGTGCTGTTCTTCGCCAGCCCGTGGTCGCGCGCGGTCACCGGCCAGAATCTGGTGGTGGATGGCGGACTGGTCAGGGACTAGTAGATCCACGCCATGCGTGGATGAAGACCAAGGGTGTGCGAACCAAGGTTCGCACCCATCAAAGCGGAAAAGGCAGGCTCAGTGCTGCTTCGGCGGCGTCGGTCCGCAGCTGTCACAGCCGCCACACGCGCCGCCACCGCCAGTGGCCGGCGGCGCGATCTTCCGGCCCAACGCCTGCAACCAGGCCGCGCGACCGGGCTTCAGCAGCGCCAGTGCCAGCGCGCCACGCAGCTTGCGCACGGTGCCGGGCGCCTGCTTCTTCAGCACCACCCAGGCACTGACCAGCACGGCCACCGCGATGATCAGGTACTGGATCAGCAGGCCGGCGTCCATCAGCCGCCCCCCAGCGCCACGGTCACCTGGTAGGTGATCAGCGCCGCGAAATAGGCCGCAGCAAACAGGTAGAACGCCGAGAAGCCCATCGTCTTCCACGAGTTGGTCTCGCGCTTGATGGTGGCCAGCGTCGAAATGCACATCGGCGCGTAGATGAACCACACCAGCAGGGCCAGGCCGGTGGCCAGCGACCAGCCATCAGCCACCACCGGCGACAGCGCGGAGATCGCCGCATCGTCATCGGCGGCCGACAGCGCGTATACCGTCGCCAGCGAGGACACCGCCACTTCGCGCGCGGCAAGGCCCGGAATCAGCGCGATGCAGATCTGCCAGTTGAAGCCCAGCGGCGCGAAGATCGCCGTCATCGCATGGCCGATCTGGCCGGCATAGCTGTAGTCGATGGCCGGCATCGTCGCATCGGCGGGCGCGCCCGGGAACGACAGCAGGAACCACAGCAGGATGGTCAGCGCCAGGATGATGCCGCCGACGCGCCTGAGGAAGATCATGCCGCGCTCGTACAGGCCGACGGCGAGGTCGCGCGGGTGCGGAATGCGGTACGACGGCAGCTCCAGCATCAGCGGGTGCTCGCTCTTGTCGCGGCGCCACTTCTTCATCACCCACGACATCACCAGCGCGCTGAGGATGCCGGCCACGTACAGGCCAAACAGCACCAGGCCCTGCTGGTTGAAGATGCCGATCTTGCCGGCGGGGATGAACGCGCCGATCAGCAGGGCATAAACCGGCAGGCGCGCCGAGCAGGTCATCAGCGGTGCCACCAGGATCGTGGCCAAGCGGTCACGCGGGTCCTGGATGCTGCGGGTGGCCATGATGCCCGGCACCGCGCAGGCGAAGCTGGACAGCAGCGGGATGAACGAACGACCGGACAAGCCCGCCGCCGCCATCATGCGATCCAGCAGGAACGCAGCGCGCGGCAGGTAACCGGACTCCTCCAGTGCCAGGATGAAGGCGAACAGGATCAGGATCTGCGGCAGGAACACCACCACGCCACCCAGGCCGGCGATGATGCCGTCGGTCAGCAGGCTGGTCAGCGGCCCTGCCGGCAACACGCTGGCGGCCAGTTCACCCAGCCAGGCAAAGCCGGCCTCGATGCCATCCATCAGCGGCGTCGCCCAGGCGAACACCGCCTGGAAGATCAGGAACATCACCACGACCAGGGTGATCAGGCCGAACACCGGATGCAGCAGCCAGCGGTCGAGCGTGTCGTCGATCTTCGCGGTCCGCGCCGGCATGCGCACGGCGGCGGCCAGGATCGCGCGCACCTGCGCGTGGTAGTCCGCGCCACTCTCAACACCGGCCAGCGGCGCATCCAGATGCGGCACCATCGTGTCCAGGCGTTCCACCAGCGCACGCGCGCCCTGCTTGCGCACCGCCACGGTTTCCACCACCGGCACACCGATCTCGCGTTCCAGCGCGGCAACATCGATCTGGATGCCGCGTCGCTGCGCGGCATCGACCATGTTCAGGGCGATGATCATCGGCTTGCCCAGCTCACGCAGTTCCAGCGCGAAACGCAGGTGCAGACGCAGGTTGGTGGCGTCGATCACGCACAGAAGAACGTCCGGCGCGGCCTCACCCGGGTAGAAGCCCCGGCACAGGTCGCGGGTGATCGCCTCGTCGAGGCTGGCCGGATGCAGGCTGTAGGCGCCCGGCAGGTCAAGCACCGCGAACTCGCGGCCGGACGGCGCACGCAGGCGGCCTTCCTTGCGCTCGACGGTGACGCCGGTGTAATTGGCGACCTTCTGCCGGCTGCCGGTCAGCTGGTTGAACAGGGCGGTCTTGCCGCTGTTGGGATTGCCGACCAGCGCGATGCGCAGCGGGGCGGTGGTTGCGGTGGCGCTCATGCGCGTCGCTCCTGGGTGGCCGGGTCGATGACCACGCGCCGTGCCTCACTGATACGCAGCGCGAAACGGGTGAACCCGACCTGCACCAGCAGCGGCTCGCCGCCGACCGGGCCCCGCGCCACCAGGCGCACTTCCTCACCCTTGACGAAGCCCAGCTCGCGCAGGCGCCGGGCGATGGCATCGTTGGCATGCAGGTCCTGCACGGAATCGACCACGGCCGAGGTGTGCAGGGGCAGTTCGGACAGCGTCATCTAGCGTGTTCTCTGCTGGATGTAAATGGTTCTCGATTCTAACATTCCCGCGTCGCGTCATGGCCCATGACCAATGGCCCGCTATGATCCATACAGGTATGGAGCAACCCCGGAATCCCATGAACGATGCTTTGCAGATCGAGCGCAATGGCGCTGTCCTGACCCTCTGGCTGAACCGGCCGGAGCTGCACAACGCCTTCGATGCCGGCTTGATCGCCCGGCTGACCGCCGCCCTGGAAGCGGCCGGCCGCGATGACACCGTGCGCACGGTGGTGGTGGCCGGCCACGGCGCCTCCTTCTCCGCAGGTGCGGACATGCAGTGGATGCGCGGCATGGCCACGGCCAGCGAGGCCGACAACCGCGAGGACGCCCTGGCCCTGGCCCGGCTGATGCGCACGCTGGACGAACTGCCCAAGCCGACCCTGGCCCGGGTCCACGGCGCCGCCTTCGGTGGCGGGGTCGGCCTGGTGGCCTGCTGCGATATCGCCATCGCCACCAGCGCCGCCCGCTTCGGCCTGACCGAAAGCCGGCTGGGCCTGCTGCCGGCGGTGATCTCGCCCTATGTGATCGAGGCCATCGGCAGCCGCCAGGCCCGTCGCTGGTTCGCCACCGGCGAGCACTTCGACGCCGACACCGCCCTGCGTATCGGCCTGATCCACCATCTGGTGGAGCCCGAACGCCTGGACGAAGCGGTACAGCGGCAGCTGGCCCTGCTCGACAAGGCCGGGCCGATCGCCTCGGCCTCGGCCAAGCTGCTGGTCCGGCAGGTTCGCGACGCCGATGATCGCGACAGCCTGGACCGTGACAATGCCGCCCTGATCGCCCGCCTGCGGGTGTCGGCCGAAGGCCAGGAAGGCCTGGGCGCGTTCCTCGACAAGCGCGCGCCGCACTGGGTCACGGAGGCCTGACATGCTGGATCATATCGGTTTGAACAGCGGCGACCTGCCGCGCAGCAAGGCCTTCTTCCTGCAGGCGTTGGCACCGCTGCAGATCGGCCTGGTGATGGAGGTCAGTGCCGAACAGACCGGCGCCCACGACCACGTGGGTTTCGGCAACCACGGCAAGCCCTTCTTCTGGCTGGGCAATGCGGCGCCCCTCAGCCAGGGCGTGCACGTGGCCTTCGTCTGCGGCGAACGCGCCCAGGTTGATGCGTTCCATGCCGCCGCCCTGGCCGCGGGTGGCCGCGACAACGGGGCGCCCGGCCTGCGCCCGTGGTACCACCCGGACTATTACGCCGCCTTCGTGATCGACCCCGATGGCAACAACATCGAGGCGGTCTGCCACCTGCCCGGGTAGACCCTTCCGCCACAACCAGGCGCAGGCGTGGCCGCTTGTGCGACCCGCCTGCGTATCTCATCTGGCAGCCTGGCGAAGACCGGGCCGCCCCCGTTTCCCAGGAACCGCCGTGACCCCAGTCGATCCCATCCGCCCCGCCCGTCCCGCCTCGCCTGCCGTAGGGGTGCTGCGATGAGCGATTTCGTCCGCATCGTCGAAGTCGGCCCCCGCGATGGGCTGCAGAACGAAAAGCAGGCCGTGGCCACCGCCGACAAGATCGCCCTGATCGATCGCCTGTCGGCCACCGGCCTGCGTACCATCGAGGCGACCAGCTTCGTCAGCCCGCGCTGGGTCCCGCAGCTGGCCGACGCGGCCGAGGTCTATGCCGGCATCCAGCGCCGCCCGGGCATCGCCTATCCGGTACTGGTGCCGAACGAACAGGGCTACGACCGTGCGCGCGCCGTCGGCGTGCAGGAAATTGCGGTCTTCACCGCCGCATCGGAAGCCTTCAACCGCACCAACACCAACGCCGGCATCGATGAATCGCTGGCCCGTTTCGAGCCGATCCTGCGCCGTGCGGCGGCTGATGGTGTGCGCGTACGTGGCTACGTCTCCACTGTGCTCGGCTGCCCGTACCAGGGCGAGGTGCCGCTGGCCGACGTTGTGCGTGTGGCGCGTGCCCTGCATCAAATGGGGTGTTACGAAATCTCGCTGGGCGACACCATCGGCGTCGGTACGCCGCGCAAGGCCCGCGCGATGCTGCAGGCAGTGGCTGCCGAGATCCCGATGAGCGCATTGGCCGTGCACTTCCACGACACCTATGGCCAGGCCATCGCCAACATCGCGGCCTGCCTGGAAGAAGGCGTGCGCGTGGTCGACAGCGCCGTGTCCGGCGCCGGCGGCTGCCCGTACGCCAAGGGCGCCAGCGGCAACGTGGCCAGCGAGGACGTGGTGTACCTGCTGCAGGGCCTTGGCCTGGAGTGCGGCGTGGACCTGCCTTCGCTGGCCGAGACCGGCCGTTGGCTGGCCGGGCTGCTCGGCCGTGCCACCGCCAGCCGCGTCGGGCAGGCGCTGGCGGCGACATGAACGACAGCGGCCCGCGCGACCGTCCGGCCATCGGCGATGCTTCCGCCGCAACCGACGACGCGCTGGCCGCTCTGGACGCGGCGCTGGCTGCTTCACCGCCACCAGCCCGGGCAAGGCTGCTGCACCAGGCGCGGCAGGCCTTGGCCGATGCACAACAGCGCGAACTGGATACCCAGGCCCGCTATGCCGCGCTGTTCGACGCCGTGCCCGACCCGGTCAGCATCCTCAGCGCCGAAGGCGTGGTGCTGGACGTCAACCGTGCCGGCATCGTCGCCTACGACCGCCCGCGCGAAGACATCGTCGGCCAGCCGATCGAACTGCTCAACCCGGACCTGCCCAGCGACCACCTGCAACCGGTGTGGGAAGCGCTGAACCGCGGCGACACCTACGTCATCGAAGTGACCAACATGCGCGGTGATGGCAGCCGTTTTCCGGTGGAGGTGCACTCGGCCGGCTTCCAGGACCGCGGCCAACCCTGCATCGTCGCCGTCGCCCGCGACCTGAGCGGGCGCTGGCGCGCCGAGTCGCGCTATCGCCTGTTGATGGAATCGATCGACAAGGGCGTGATCCTGTTCGACCGTGATCTGCGCGTTCTGTCCGCCAATCCCGCAGCGCACCGCATCCTCGGCCTCACCGGTGGTGGCGTGGGCTTGAATTCGATGCTCGATCCCGAAGCCTGGATCATCGTCGACGAACACGGCCATCCGCTGACCCAGTCACAGTGGCCGACCAGCCGCTGCTTCCAGGCCGGGCGGATGATCCGCAGCACCATCATCGGCCTGTACCACCGCCCACGCGGACGCATGCTGTGGTTGTCCACCACCAACGTGCCGGTGTTCGGCAACGGCTGCGACCAGGCCGACCATGTCTATGCGATGTTCAGTGACATCACCGAACTGAAGCGCAACAACACCCTGTTCGCGCGCGCGCAGTCACTGGCCCACATCGGCGGCTGGGAGTGGGATCGTGGCCTGCAGCGCCTGTACCTCACCGATGAGGCGCGGCGCATCGTCGGCCAGCCAGCCGACCTGGAAGACATGCCGGACCTGCTGGACTGCCTGCGCAGCGACGACCGCGCCGCCCTGCAGCAGGCGCTGGCCGACACCATCGAGCACCGCAGCAGCTTCGGCCTGGAGCTGCAGGGCCAGCGTCGCGATGGCCACTCGTTCTGGATCCGGATGATCGGCGAGGTCTCGGCCGGTGATGTCGATGCCGCGCGCATCACCGGCACCGTGCAGGACATCACCGAGCGCAAGCAGGCCGAGGAAACCCTGCGCGTGCAGGCCCGCACCGACCCGTTGACCGGAATCATGAACCGCGATGCGGTGCTGAGCGACCTCGGCGTGCGCATGCACAGCCCCGGCCACGACCGCGTGGCGGTGCTGTATATCGACCTGGACCGCTTCAAGGTGGTCAACGACCTGCTTGGCCACAACGCCGGGGATGAACTGTTGATCGAAGCGACCCGGCGCATCGCCACCGCGATCGGCACCGAAGGCCTGCTTGCACGCTTTGGCGGCGACGAGTTCCTGGTGATCTGTGACCTGCGCGACCAGCCGGACCAGGCCGAACAACTGGCCGAGCGCATCACTGCGGCCTTTTCGGCGCCGTTCCAGCTGGGCAGCGACGAGTTCCCGGTCACCGCCAGCATCGGCATCGCCCGTGCACCGCGCGATGGCAACCGGCCGCAGCAGCTGATCCAGAACGCCGACACCGCGATGTACGAGTGCAAGCGACGCACCCGCAACGGCTGGCAGGTGTTCTCCCCGGAACTGGCACAGCGCCAGCATGACCGCCTGCAGATCGAGAGCCGGCTGCACAAGGCCCTGGATGGCGACGAGTTCCACCTGGTCTACCAGCCACAGGTCAACCTGCGCAGCGGCGCCACCATCGCCTGCGAGGCGTTGATGCGCTGGCACAACACGCAGCTGGGGCAGATGCGCCCGGACCTGTTCATCCGCCACGCCGAGCACACCGGCGACATCGTGCGCATCGGTCAATGGGCGCTGCGCGAAGCCTGCCGGCAGGTCCGGCAATGGCAGGACGATGGGCTCGGCCTGGTGCGGGTGGCGGTCAACGTGTCCTGGCGGCAGTTCGTCGGTGAGGATCTTGCCCGCTGGGTGCGGCAGGTGCTGGATGAGTTCGGCCTGCCCGGCAGCGTGCTGGAGCTGGAGTTCACCGAGCGGGTGCTGATCGAAGATGCGCCGGACACCCTGCGCACTTTCGCCCGCCTGCGCGAGATGGGGGTGATGCTGACCATCGACGACTTCGGCGAAGGCTACAGCGCGCTGAACTATCTGCGCCGGCTGCCCATCCATGGGCTGAAACTGAGCCAGCTGTTCGTTGAAGGCATCCCCCGCAACCGCTCGGATGTGGCGGTCTGCGAGGCGGTCTGCGCGATTGCCCGCAGCCTCGGCCTGGGCGTGGTCGCCGAAGGTGTGGAAACCGAACCACAACGGCAATGCCTGCTCGACCTGGGGGTGACCGTCGGCCAGGGCTTCCTGTTCGCCCACGGACTGCCCGCCGCCGACTTCGAGCGTCGCCTGCGGCGCGCCCGCGAACTGGGCTGAGGCCGGCGGCGCAGTGCACAACGGCGGCTGCCGTCGCTTCCGTTAGAATCGGCGGTTCTTGAACCTGCAGGACCGTGCAATGCAGCTGTCTTCCGTACGTGCCGTGATCACTGGCGGCGTCTCCGGCCTCGGCCTGGCCGTGGCCCAGCACCTGGTTGCCCAGGGCGGCAAGGTCGCCCTGTTCGACCTCAACGACGCCAAGGGCGCGGCCGCTGTTGCCGGGCTGGGGCAGGACAACGCCCGCTATTTCAATGTCAACGTCAGTGATGAAGCGTCCGTGTCGGCTGCCATCGACCAGGCCTTCGATTTCCTCGGCGGCCTGAATGTCGCCATGAACTGCGCCGGCATCCTCGGCGCTGGCCGCGTGCTGGGCAGGGAAGGCCCGATGCCGCTGGCCGGGTTCCAGGGCACGGTGATGGTCAACCTGGTCGGCAGCTTCAACGTCGCCAAGGCCGCCGCCAATCGCATGCAGCACAACGAGGTCGGGGTGGACGGCGAGCGCGGCGTCATCATCAACACCGCCAGCGTTGCCGCCTACGAAGGCCAGATCGGCCAGGCCGCCTACTCCGCTTCCAAAGGTGGCGTGGTGGCAATGACCCTGCCGATGGCCCGCGAGCTGTCGCGCTTCGGCATCCGCGTCAACACCATCGCGCCGGGCGTGTTCTGGACGCCGATGGTCGATGGCATGCCCGAAGCCGTGCAGGAATCGCTGGCCGCGTCGATCCCGTTCCCATCGCGCCTGGGCAAGCCGGAAGACTTCGCCAGCCTGGTCGGCCACATCCTCGGCAACACCTATATCAACGGCGAGACCATCCGCCTGGACGGCGCCACCCGGCTCGCTCCGAAGTGATTCCCCCCGGGCGCCGGGACGGCGCCCTCCCCCAACGACCAACATCATCATGAAAGCCAACGACATCAAGAAGGGCAACGTCGTCGAGTTCAACAACGGCGTCTACCAGATCCGCGACATCGAGCGCAGCTCGCCGCAGGGTCGCGGCGGCAACGTCCGCTTCCGCTTCATCATGTACAGCGTGCCGGGCGGCAACAAGCTCGATGCCAGCTTCGATGCCGACGACAACCTGGTCGAAGTCGAACTGCTGCGCCGCCAGTCCACCTACTCGTACAAGGACGGCGATGCGTTCGTGTTCCTGGACGACGAGGACTACACCCCCTACACCCTGGACGCGGACGTGATCGGCGATGACGCTGGTTACATCACCGACGGCCTGACCGGCATCTACGTGCAGGTGATCGACGACCTGCCGGTGGCGATCCAGTTGCCGGCCTCGGTGGTGCTGGAAGTGGTCGAGACCCCACCGGAACTGAAGGGTGGCACCGCCACCAAGCGCCCGAAGCCGGCCAAGCTCAACACCGGCATCGAAATCATGGTGCCGGAATACATCGTCAACGGTGAGCGTGTGCTGGTGAATACCAGCACCGGCGAATTTGCTGGCCGTGCCGATTAACCGCGCTGCGCTGATCGCCTGCCTGTCCCTGCTTGCGGCGTGCTCGCCGCAGGCAGCGGACAACGGTGCAGGTGGTGCCACGCCAGAGGCCGTAGCGATCGATCCGGTGGCTCCCATCGCACCGGCAGCGGCGTCGCCCGCGGCCCTGCAGGAACCCGCCGAGGAGCCCTCCGCTACCAGCCTGCCCTCGAGTTACGAGGAACTGGAACAGGCCCGTGCTGCCGCTGGCTGTGCGGTCTCCAACGACGTGTACGACATCGAAGACATACGCATCTACTGTCAGATGCCCGACGACGTGCAGGCGTTTCTCGCGCGCGAAAACACCTGCCAGCATTTCGCCGGCGAAGAGCCCTACGACGACGAGCGCCGTCGGGAACTCGAAGAGGCCAGCGCGACGTACTGCGAGGGTCGCGAGAAGATCTTCGCCGACCTGGTGGCCCGCCACCAGAACGACTGCGCGATCCGCAAAGCACTGATCGGCATCAATGGTCGCTACGACCTTGCGTTTGAGCTGGACATCAAGCCCTGCGAGGGCTGAAGCAAAAAAGGGGACGGAGGGGATTAAGTCGTTCATGGCACAAACGACTTAATCCCCTCCGTCCCCTTTTTCTTACTTGCCGCCGAAGTTGCCGCAGCCGTGGTATTGGCGCGTGCCCACGGTCAACATCGCCTTGGCCTCGAACGCCTCACCACTCATGTCGTCCTGGCAGGTGGTGCGCTGGAAGCTCAGCTTGATGTCGGTGCCGTCGGCCGCCTTGCCGACCCAGCCATCTGCGCCCTCGGTCGGCTTTGCGACGGTGAAGCGGCGCTCGCCGTAGTCGACGTCCACCTGCAGGCCCGGTGCATCACCATCGACGACGGCCAGCCAACCCGGCTCGTTGCCAGTGGCACGGAACGCCGCGTTGCCGGCACTGCCATCGCCCTCGGTCGCTTCCACCGCTGCACACTCACGATCCGCTTCGCCCTTCAGGCTGAGCAGCGCTTCATCGCTGCCGCGGGTCCAGAAGCTGTTGCCCTTGCCGTCGGCATACTTCGCACCGGAGGCCGCGCGTTCGGAGGACATCGCGAAACTGCGCCCGCCGATCACAACCATCGCTGCGTCCTCACCGTTGAAGGTCGCGCGCACATCGAGGTCGCCGCAGCGATAGAGGGTTTCGTTGCCGCCGCCATCAACAGCGGCAGCCACAGGTGCCGGTGTCGGCGTTGCGACCGCATCGCCTGCGCCACTGGCGGCCGGCGTCTGCGCCGGCTGACAGGCGCTCAGCGCAAGGCCGAGGGAGGCAGCCAACAGACTGGAAACTACACGCATGGCTCGACTCCTTGTCGAAACTACAGAGACCTTGGACCCTACCATCTGCGCGCAAACGGGGCCTGAAAGCTGCATGACCGTGTTCAGCCTGCCAGCACCGCCATCGACAGCAGCTGCGCGCCGCTGGCACTGGAAGCGCTTGTCCAGACGCGCAACAGGCGAAAGCGCTGCACGTGTTCGCGTCCCAGCCAATGCACATGCAGCTGAACATCGCCGGATAACAATGCCAGGCGTCCACACAGCAACGTTTCAACTGCATGCACCTGCAGCGCAAGAATCTGCAGGCGTCCTTGCCGCCAGTCCCTCAGCCAGGGCAGGTCGAGCATCCGACCGCCCTGTCCGTCCATCATGAACAACACCGGTGACAGCAGCGCAGTGGCTGCGCCATGGTCGCCGTCCAGCAGCGCATCCCGCAGCTGCTGCTCCAGCACGCGCAGCTGCGCCTCGTACAGGCCCTCAGGGCTCCTGCTTTCCATCCACCTGCTTTCCATCCACGCTTCCTCCCGGCGTCGGCCGGCGTCGGCGCAGGCGCTGCGCAAGCCAATGCTGCGCGCCCTGCACCACCACATAGAACACCGGCACGAAGAACACGGCCAGCACGGTCGCGCTGACCATGCCGCCGAACACGCCGGTACCGATGGCCTGTTGCGTTTCCTTTGAAGCACCCTGCGCCAGCATCAGCGGCACCACACCCAGCGCGAACGCCAGCGAGGTCATGACGATCGGCCGCAGCCGCAGGCGTGCCGCTTCGATGGTCGCCTCGACCAGGCCGCGTCCCTGCTGTTGCAGCTGGCGGGCGAACTCGACGATCAGGATCGCGTTCTTCGCCGAAAGCCCGATCACCGTGATCATGCCGACCTTGAAGAACACATCATTGGGCATCCCGCGCAGCAGCACTGCAGCAACGGCGCCGAGCAGGCCCAACGGCACCACCAGCATCACCGCCAGCGGAATCGACCAGCTCTCGTACAACGCCGCCAGCACCAGGAACACCACCAGCATCGACAGCAGCAGCAACCACGGCGCCTGTGCACCAGACTCACGCTCCTGCAGCGACTGGCTGGTCCACTGCAGGGCGAAGCCCGCTGGCAGCTGCTGTGCAAGGCGCTCCATCTCGATCATCGCCTGACCGGTGGAGACCCCGCTGGCGGGTGCGCCGGACAGGTTCAATGCCGGGAACCCCAGATAACGCTGCAGCTGCAGCGGCGCCTCGGTCCAGTGCGCGGTGACCAGCTCGGACAACGCCACCATGCCGCCCTCGCTGTTGCGGACATACAGCTTCAACACGTCCTCCAGCTGCATCCGGTGCGGCGCATCGGCCTGCACGATCACCTGCTGCATGCGTCCGCGATTGGGAAAATCGTTGACGTACTGCGAGCCCATCGCCGCCGACAGCGTTGCACTGATGTCGGTGAACGCCACACCCATCGCCTCGGCCTTGGCGCGATCGATGTCCAGGCGCACGTTGCTGCCCGCCGGCATGCCATCGGCATGCACTTCGGCCAGCAGCGGGCTGGCCTCTGCCAGTTTCAGCAACTGCTGCAGGGCGGCCCGCAGCTCGGCCTGGCCCTGCCCGGTACGTGCCTGCAGCGCCAACGAGAACCCGGAGGAACGGCCAAGACTGTCGATGGCCGGCGGCATCACGCTCATCACCTCACCTTCCGGCACAGTCGCCATGGCCTGCTGCGCCGCCTTTACTTCGTCCGCTGCGGTGCTGCCGCCGCGCTCACCCCAGTCCTTCAACATGGTGTAGGTCAGTGCTGCGCTCGGGCCGGAACCGGAGAAGCTGTAGCCGAGGATGGCCTGGTTGGACGCGATCGCCGGCCGCGAGGCGACGTGCTGCTCGTAGGCTTCGACCACCGCCAGCGTGCGTTCGGCGGTTGCTTCGGCCGGCAGCTGGATGGAGGTCATGAAATAGCCCTGGTCCTCTTCAGGCAGGAACGCACCCGGCAACCAATGCAGGCCGATCAGCAGTGCCACCAGCAAGGCAGCGAACAGGCCCATCACCCGGCCACTGCGCCGAAGGACCGCCGCCACGCCCTGCCGGTAACGCCCGGTCATCCGCTCGAAGCCACGGTTGAACGCACCGAACACACCGCCGCGGCCATGGTGACCACGCGTGCCTTGGCGCAGCAGCGTCGCGCACAACGCCGGGGTCAGGCTCAGCGCCAGCAGTGCCGAGAACAGGATGGACACCGACATCGCCACACTGAACTGGCGGTAGATCGCACCGACCGAGCCACTGGCCAGCGCCATCGGGATGAATACCGCGGTCAGCACCAGGGTGATGCCGATCACCGCACCGGTCAGCTCACGCATCGCCTTGATCGTGGCCTCGCGCGGCGGCAGGCCCTCTTCGGCCATGATCCGCTCCACGCCCTCGACCACCACGATAGCGTCGTCAACAATGATGCCGATCGCCAGCACCATGCCGAACATGGTCAATACGTTGATCGAGAAACCCAGTGCCAGCATCACCGCAAAGGTGCCCAACAGCGCGATCGGCGCGACCAGGGCGGGGATCAGCGTATAGCGCCAGTTCTGCAGGAACAGGTACATCACCGCAAACACCAGCAGCATCGCCTCGACCAGGGTCTGCAGCACCTTCTGGATCGATACCTTGACGAAGGGCGCGGTGTCGAACGGAATGCTGGACTCAACACCGTGCGGCAGCAGCGGCTGAAGGTCGGCCATGCGTTCGCGCACAGCCGTGGCGGTGCGCACCGCATTCGCACCGGGGCGCAGCTGCACGCCGGCGGCCGTCGCCGGATAGCCGTCTTCGCGCGTGCCCCAGGCATAGCTCTGCGCACCCAGCTCGACCCGGGCGACGTCACCCAGCAGCACCCGCGAACCATCGGCACCGGCGCGCAGCACGATCGCTGCGAACTGCTCGGGCGTGGACAGCTGGCCTTCGGCACTCAAGGGCACGGTGATGCGCTGGCCGGGAACACCGGGCGAATCGCCGATGCGACCCGGCGCGATCTCCAGGTTCTGCTGCTCGATCGCGCTGGCCACATCGCCCATGGTCAGGCCGTAGCCGGTCAGCCGGGTCGGGTCCAGCCAGATCCGCATCGCCTGTTCGGCACCGAACAACTGCACGCGGCCGACGCCGTCGATGCGCCGCAGCTCTTCGATGATGTTGCGCGCCATGAAATCGCCCAGCGCCGCTTCGCTGACACTGCCATCGGGTGAGCGCAGGCCCACAAGCATCAGGAACCCCGAGTCGGCAGCCTCCACGAACAGGCCGTTCTGGCGCACGCTGCGTGGCAGGCGCGGCTCGATCGCCTTGATCCGGTTCTGCACGTCCACCTGTGCCAGCTCGGGATCGGTACCGGGCTTGAAGGTCGCGGTGATCGACGCTTCGCCGGAGGTGTCCACCGACGATTCGAAGTACAGCAGGTGTTTGACGCTGGACAGCTCACGCTCGATCAGGCCGACCACCGCGTCATTCAACGTCTGCGGGCTGGCGCCGGGATAGCTGGCATAGATGCTGACACTGGGAGGTGCGACCGCCGGATAGCGCTCAACCGCCAGCCGCGGAATGGCCAGCACGCCGGCCAGAATGACGAAGATCGCCAGCACCCAGGCAAACACCGGGCGATCGATGAAGAAACGAGCCATGTCGTAGGTTCCTGGAAGGGCTCAGCCCTGGCTTGCGGGTGTCGGCGTTGCGTTGGCGTTGGCGCTGGCGACCGGCACCTGCCAGTCGCGCGGATCGACCAGCACGCCCTCCTGCAGGCGCTCCTGGCCTTCCACCACGACCTTCTCGCCCGCCTTCAGGCCATGTCGCACCAGCCATTGCCGGTTGACGCTGCCGTCCACCTCCAGCGTGCGGATCACTGCTTTGCCATCGGCGGCGATGACCCAGGCATAGGCCTGGCCACCGGCGCTGCGCAGCACCGCCTGCTGAGGCAGCAGCAGCGCGCTGGCCGGCGCACCGCGCGGCACCCGGGCACGAACGTACATGCCCGGCAACAGCTGCCGCTCAGGGTTGTCGACCAGGATGCGCAGGATCACATCACCGGTGCGTGCATCGACATTGACACCGGAGAACAACAGCCGGCCGCGCTCGGGCAGCGGCGTACCCGCCGCGCCGATGATCGTCACCGGCAGCTCGCCGTCCACCGCACCGCGCCGCAGGGCCTGCAGCTGTGATGCAGGCTGGCGTACGTCCACATAGACCTGGTCGATCTGCTGCACCACCGCCATCGGCTCGGCATCGGCGACGCCGACCAGCGCGCCTTCGGTCACCAATGCCTGGTCGATGCGCCCATCGATCGGTGCACTGACCGTCGCGTAGCGCAGGTCGAGCTGGCGTCGCGCCAGGATCGCCCGCGCTTCGTTGACCGCTGCGCGGGCCTGCTCGTGCTCGGCGCTGGCATCGTCGCGATGCTGCTGGCTTACCGCCTGCGCGGCGGCCAGTGCCTGCAGCCGCTGTGACTGCACCCGGCTGCGGCCGAGGGCGGCCTCACTGCGCTGCAGGGCCGCCAGCGCCGAATCGACGTCGGCGCGGAACGCCGCCGGGTCGATCTGGAACAGTGGCTCCCCGGCATGTACTTCCGCGCCCTGCTCGAACATCCGGCGCTGCACGATGCCGCCGACCTGCGCACGGATCTGCGCGGTGCGCACCGCCGCCACCCGACCGGGCAGTTCATCATCACGCTGCACCACCTGCGGGCCGACCGTAACCACGCTGACACGCGGCACGGCTTCGACGGTGGGTTCGGGGCGGGAGCAGGCCGTCATGGCCAAGGCGAAGGTCGCGACCAGCGCGACCGGAGTCCTGAAGGTTCTCATTGCTGTGCACAGTGCCGCAGACGCGGCTGACGAATCATGAAGCGCGCAGTGTGCGTGGCGATGATGGGGTTTCGATGGAGGAACTGTGGAGATACGATGGAGGGCAAGCACCTTCCGGCCTCGCCTTGCCATGCATGCCTCCCCTGCCCTCGCGGCGCTGGTCCTGATCGTCGAGGACGAAGCCGAGATCGCCGACATTCTTGCCGCCTACCTTGAACGCGAGGGCCTGCGCACCCTGCGTGCGGCCGATGGCCAGATTGCATTGGACATGCATCGCAGCATGCGCCCGGACCTTGTACTGCTGGACGTGCAGCTGCCGCGGCTGGATGGCTGGAGCGTGCTGACCCAGCTGCGCCAGCGCGGCGAAACGCCGGTCATCATGCTGACCGCGCTGGACCAGGATCTGGACAAGCTGACCGCACTGCGGATGGGCGCGGATGACTATGTAGTCAAGCCGTTCAACCCCGCCGAGGTGGCGGCACGCGTTCGCGCAGTACTGCGGCGTACGCTGCGCAGTTCGCGGGCGGATGCGCCCAGTGCCCTGCGCGTCGGCCCGCTGCTGATCGACACCGCCACCCACGCGGTGCATGTGGAAGGCGACGGCTACAGCCACGAGCTGCTGTTGACGCTGACCGAGTTCAAGCTGCTGCATTGCATGGCATTGGCGCCGTCACGGATCTTCAGCCGCAGCGAGCTGATGCACGAATGCCTGCCGGAAAGCGAAGCACTGGAACGCACCGTGGACAGCCATGTCAGCAAGCTGCGGCGCAAACTGGACGAAGTGGGCCTCACCCAGATTCCGGCCAGCGTGCGCGGTGTCGGCTACCGCCTGATGGCAGACCGCTGATGCGCCGCTCCGGGCTCAGCCGGCACATCATCGTGTCGATGTCGCTGATGGTCGTCGGCGTCATCGTGATGGTGATCCTCTCTTCGTGGCTGCTGTATGCGGTGCTGATCGAGTTCTTCCCGGCCAGCGCCGAAGAGCCGGAAGGATGGCTGCCGACTGGGCCTGAACTGGCGTGGATGGTCGGGGTGATCCTGACCGGGCTGGCGCTGGCGATCGCCGCCTCGTTCCGCCTGGCCCACCGCATCCTGTCGCCGCTCAATTCACTGGTGGACAGCGTACGTGCGCTGGCGGGCGGCGATCTCGGCGCGCGCGCCACGGCCGAGGCCAACTCCCCCGGCGAGGTCGCAGCGCTGGTGGACGACTTCAATGCGATGGCGCGCCGCCTGCAGCACATGGAAAGCGAACGGGTAATGTGGCACGCGGCCATCGCCCACGAACTGCGCACGCCGGTGACGATCCTGCGCGGCCGCCTGCAGGGCCTCGCCGAAGGCGTGTTCCAGCCTGATGAGTCGCAGTTCCGCAGCCTGCTGGCGCAGGTCGAGGGCCTGTCGCGGCTGATCGAGGACCTGCGGGTACTGAGCCTGGCCGACAATGCCCGCCTCGATGTGCGCCGCGCCCGCACCGACGTTGTGGCCGAAGTGCATTCGGTGATGACCCTGGTCGATCCTGCCTTCCGCAGCGCCGGCTTCGTGCTGGAGCTGGAAACCAGCCGCGAAGAGCACCCCGCCCATTGCGACCCGACGCGGTTGCGGCAGGCGCTGCTGGCCTTGCTGGAGAACGCGCGCCGCTATGCCAACCCGGGCAAGGTACGCATCGCCGTGCATGACACCGTGGCCCACGTGCAGGTGGCGATCGAGGACGAAGGCCCCGGTATCGACCCGGCCCTGCACGCGGACATCTTCAATCCGTTCATGCGCGGCGACGGCTCACGATCGCGCCTGGGCGGTGGCAGTGGCCTCGGCCTGGCGGTGGTCAAGGCCATCGCCGATGCGCACGGCGGCCAGGTCTACTGCACGCCGGGCACGGCCGGAGGCAGTCGTTTCGTCATCGAGCTGCCGCGCCAGTAGGTGGCACTTCGGCGGCCTGCTCACGCACCCGCGCACCCAACGCAGCGAGATTGCGGTCGATGTCATCCAGCTCGCGCTGCTGCGATGGTGGCAACTGCGCGCGCAGCTGCACGCGAAGTGCCTGCCAGGCGGGTATGGCCTGTGCGCTGGCAACGTTCACGGCGCGTGCAACCTCTGCCTGTTCTTCCGCCTGCGGCAGGCCGTAACCAGCGTCGGCCAGCAACTGGCCCGGGCGCAACCACTGGCCGCTCTGTTCCAGCAACGCACGCAGCGAACGGGTGGCCGCGCTGTCCGGGTCGGCAAGCAACCGCCGCTTCAGTGCATCGCGTGACCGCAGTTCCGCGCGCCGCTGCGCCGCCTGTTCCAGCAGCAGCAGGCCGGCACTGGCGCGCACATCACCGCGCAGCAACCACGGTGCGCGCTGTTGCGCCGGCAGCGCCAGCCATGCGCGCACATCGCGCGCCGGCAATGCCATCTGCGCTGCGGCAACCGAAAACAACTGCTGGTAGTGATCGCGCGCGGACGCAAAGTAGTAGCCCTGCGCCTGTGCCTGCGCGGGATCGGCCAGCACCTGCTCGTCCAGGGCATGCAGCCGCGCCAGCCGTCGCCGCAATCCACGCGGGCTCAGCTGGGCAAGGCCGGCTTCGCCCAGACGCGGAACGCCTGCCTGCAGCAGCTTCGCCGTCTCCACCGCGCAGTTGTTGCTGACGAAGTAATAGCGGCCGTCATAGCTCCAGTGCACCTGTGCAGTGCGCTCGAGCAGGCTGGCGATCTCACTGCGGTCCAGCTGCAGCGGCAGCGAGGCCAGTCCGCGCAGTTCGACCTTGGTGTACTCGTCCACCACCTGCTGCAGCGGCAGCACGAACAGGCGCGAAGGATAGCCACCGGTCAGGCCGCGCCAGTTGGAGATCTGCACATCGCCGACGAAGGCGCGGAAGGACAGCACCCGGTGATGCTCCAAGTCCAGCCTGCAGTCCGGTCCCGGTGCGCGACCGGGACGGCAGATCAACAGCCGAAGCATGCTGTGACCCCAGCGGCTCATCGGCTGCGCACTGCCTTCGGCGAACAGATAGTCCACGGCGTACACCCGGGCAGGGTCCAGTGCCAGCAGCGAAGCGGCGCCCTCTTCCGCGCCGGCCTGCAACAGCGGAACCGTGTCCGCGCAGTGCGGCGCAGGCAACGATGGCGGCGTACCGAAGTGTGCGCGATACCACTGCGCCAATGCCGGGCGTCGGCACGCGAACTCTGCATCCAGCACGAAGTGTTCGGCGTTCACCGCCAGGTACTCGGCCGGGTCGGTCAGTTCGTAGGCATCGGGGCTGCGGTCGCGGAAGGCATTGTCACCTCGGCCCAGGTGCCATGGCTTGCGCTGCCAACCTGCAAGGTCACGCCAGCGGGCGCTGCGCGACCAGTTCGCACCAGTGCGGTCGGCGACATGGGTCAGTTCATGCACCAGCGCGCTACGCCGCGCGCGGCGGGCACCGGCCACGTCATCATCCAGCAGGTCGCGACGCAGCGCGATGCGTCCGGCGAAGGCACGGCCATGTACGTTCGCGGGCAGGTCGTCACGCCAGCCGACCTTTACCTGCGCGGGCAATGCCCGCAGCAGGCCTTCCGGCAGCAGCGACTGCACATCACTCAGTGTCTGCGTCGCCACCTGCTGCTGCGCCGGGCTCAGCCCGGTAGGGTCCAGCTGCAGGCGCTCAGCCGCATGCGCAGCGTGAGCGATCAGCAGTAGAGCCACGCCATGCGTGGCTGCGTTCCGAACAGATGTCATGAGGTTGCCGGCCAGCGGCCGGCACTACCCGGGCGCTGAATCAACGCGCCAGAAGCGCGCGCGCCAGCTGCAGGTCGCTCTGCTGCCGTGCAGCTGCATCCTGCTCGCGCAGGTGCACCAGTGCCGCCTGCAGGCGTGCGCCACGGATCTGGCCATCGCTGGCGACAAACGCCGCCGCATCATCGCGTGCAGCCAGCACCACCTTGTCATCGCCCGAGCTGCTGCCCGAGGAACCCGAAGAAGCGCCCGTCGCCGACCCGGCCGAGGTGCCGGCAAAGCTCGAAGCGAAGCCGGCCAGCGGCAGGGACAACAGGGCAACCAGCAGAAGCGGACGGATCATGGTCAGGGAGTTCATCGATTGGGTGGGTGGAGCGTAACGGCTGGGTGAAGTCTTTGCCCGTGTCAAAGGTCGAACAATTTTCCGGGATTCAGCCGCCCTTCGGGATCGAACGCGCGCTTGACCGCCTTCATCAGCCCGATCTCGGCCGGGCCACGGGTGCTGTCCAGGTAGCCCTTCTTGACCAGGCCGATGCCGTGCTCGGCCGAAATGCTGCCATTGAAGCGCGCCAGCACCTGCGCCAGCAGCTTGGTCACGTGCTCGCACTGGGTCACGAAGTCGGCATCGCTGGTGTCATCCGGCTTGAGCACATTGATGTGCAGGTTGCCGTCACCGATATGGCCGAACCAGACCACATCGAAATGCGGGTAGGCGTCGCCGATCAGCGCCTGGGTCTCGGCCAGGAACGCCGGCATCGACGAGATCCGCACCGAGACATCGTTCTTGTAGGGCTTGTAGCGCGCCAGCGCCTCGGTGATGCCCTCGCGCAGGCGCCACAGCTGCGCCGCCTGGGCATCGCTGGCACTGATCACCCCGTCGCTGACCCAGCCATTGCCCATGCAGTCTTCGAAGGCGGCCATTGCCGCAGCTTCCTGCGCTTCATCGCCGGCAGCGAATTCGGTCACCACGTAATAGGGGTGTACTTCATCGAACGGTGCCTGCGCGCCGTGTGACAGCACGTGCTCCAGCGCACGGTCGGTGAAGAATTCGAACGCCTGCAGCTGCAGTCGCGCGCGGAAGGCGGCGAACACCTGCATCAGCACGTCGAAGCTGGGCAGCGCCAGCAGCATCACGTTGCTGGCCGGCGGCGGGTCGGTGAGTTTCACCGTGGCCTCGACGATCACGCCCAGGGTGCCTTCCGAGCCGATCAGCAGCTGGCGGAAATCGTAGCCGCTGGAGTTCTTGATCAGGCCCTTGTTGAGCTCGAGCAGTTCGCCCGTGGCGGTGACCACCTTCAGTCCTGCGATCCATTCGCGGGTATTGCCGTAGCGGATCACCCGGATGCCACCGGCATTGGTGGCGATGTTGCCGCCGATCGAACACGAGCCGCGTGCAGCGAAGTCCACCGGATAGATGAGGCCGTGCTCCAGCGCGGCGTTGTGCAGCGCCTCCAACGGCATGCCGGCCTGCACCACCAGGGTACGGTCGACGGCATCGTAGTCCAGCGCCTTGTTCATCCGTTCCAGGCTCAGCACCAGCTCGCCATGGGCCGCCACCGCGCCGCCGGACAGGCCGGTGCGACCACCGGACGGAACCACTGCCACGCCTTCGGCCGCGCTCCAGCGCATCACCGCCTGCACTTCTTCCACCGTGGCCGGCAACGCGATCGCCAGCGGCGCCGGCGTCCAGCGCCGGGTCCAGTCGCGCCCGTAGTGCTCCAGGTCGGCAGGGTCGGTCTTCAGCTTCAGGCCGGGACAGGCCTGCTGCAACGAGGCGATTCGGGAATCGGTCATGACGGTCCAGCGCGGGGCGTGAAGAACGGGCAAGCGTGCCAGTGGCCGGGCCCAGCGTCCAGCCCTGCAGCGCCTTCAATAGCTGCAGTTGCAACCAATTGCGCACTGCACCATGGGCGTTGCGATCTGGCATAGTGGTCAGCCCCTGTCCCACTGGCCGTGCCGCCCCATGTCGCCGAAGAAGACCTCGTTCCCGAAGCAGGATATCCGCGTGCTGTTGTTGGAGGGGGTCAGCCAGACCGCCGTGGAGGTGTTCAGTGCCGCCGGCTACAGCCAGATCGAGGCGCACACCAAGGCACTGCCCGAGGACGAACTGAAAGCGCGGATCGCCGAGGCGCACATCGTCGGCATCCGTTCGCGCACCCAGCTCAGCGCCGAGGTGCTGGCCGAGGCCAAGCGCCTGATCGCGGTCGGCTGCTTCTGCATCGGCACCAACCAGGTCGACCTGGATGCGGCCGAGCTGGCCGGTATTCCGGTATTCAACGCGCCCTACTCCAATACCCGCAGCGTCGCCGAGCTGGTAATCGCCGAAGCCATCATGTTGACCCGTGGCATCCCGCAGAAGAACGCCGAATGCCATCGCGGCGGCTGGTCGAAGTCGGCCAGCGGCAGCCACGAGGTGCGCGGCAAGGTGCTGGGCATCATCGGCTACGGGCATATCGGCACCCAGGTGGGCGTACTGGCCGAATCGCTGGGCATGCAGGTGATCTTCCACGACGTGGAAACCAAGCTGTCGCTGGGCAATGCCCGTGCCGCGGCCAGCCTGGATGACCTGCTGGCGCGCGCCGACATCGTCACCCTGCACGTGCCGGAGACGCCCTCCACGCAGTGGATGATCGGCAGCGCCGAGCTGGCGAAGATGCGCCGTGGCGCGCACCTGATCAACGCTGCGCGCGGCACCGTGGTCGACATCGATGCGCTGGATGCTGCGCTGGCCAGCGGCCACATCGGCGGCGCGGCGCTGGACGTCTTCCCGGTCGAGCCGAAGGGCAACGGCGATATCTTCGAATCGCCGTTGACCCGCCACGACAACGTAATCCTGACCCCGCACGTCGGCGGCAGCACGCTGGAAGCGCAGGACAACATCGGCATCGAAGTGGCCGCCAAGCTGGTGCGCTACAGCGACAACGGCAGCACCCTGTCGGCGGTCAACTTCCCGGAAGTGACCCTGCCCGAGCACGCCGACAGCCTGCGCCTGCTGCACATCCACCAGAACGTGCCGGGCGTGCTGTCCAAGGTCAACGAGATCTTCTCGCGGCACAACGTCAACATCGACGGCCAGTTCCTGCGCACCGACCCGAAGGTGGGTTACGTGGTGATCGACATCACCGCCAGCGAGGAACAGGCCAGCGCGGTGCGTGACGAGCTGGCGGCGATTCCGGGCACGTTGCGCACGCGCATCCTGTATTGATGGTAGCGCCGGGCCATGCCCGGCGGAATGCATCCGGCACCACGCCATCCACGCATGGCGTGGATCTACTGGCATTGCGCCCGTTTGGATACTGCGCCATCCATGCATGGCGTGGATCTACCGGCATTGCGGCCGTTTGGATACTGCGCCATCCACGCATGGCGTGGATCTACTGGCATTGCGCCCGTTTGGATACTGCGCCATCCACGCATGGCGTGGATCTACCAAGAGATCGCGCGACCAGTAGATCCACGCCATGCGTGGATGCTTTTTTCAGCGTGCCAGCCACCGGCGCGCCATGCGCTGCATCGATTCATCCGACTGCGGATCGCGGGCGACCTCGGCCACCGGCCGCCAGGCCAGCTCCAGCGACTCTTCGCTGAGCACGAAATCCTCGCCGCCCAGCGCACGGATCACGAAACGCACGTCGTAGTGCCAGTGCCCCGGCACGTCTTTGCGTTCCGGAATCCAATGCTTGTCCAGGTCGAAGATCGCCGGATCGTCCAGCACCAGCCCGGTCAGGCCGGACTCCTCTTCGGCCTCCTTCAGCGCCACCCGGGCCAGGTCGCGGTCGCCGTCGGCATGCCCGCCCAGCTGCAGCCAGCGCTGCAGCTTGCGATGGTGGGTCAGCAGCAGGCGCTGGCCGTCTGCGCTGACCAGCCAGCAGCTGGCGGTGAAATGGCCTGCCAGCCGCTCGCGGCGGAAGGCATCCTCAGCATCGTCGATCAATGTGCCGAATTCGGCAGCGAGGGCGTCGTGGGCAGGTTCTTTGCGCGCATAGTCATGCAGCAGGCGGCGCAGGCGATCGTCAAGCACGGCAAGGGATTCGGTGGTTTCGCTCATGAATGCGGGGTGCCCGGAAAAATACCGGCCATTATCGCCGCTCATTGTTGCGTTTGCGCTTGTGCGGTGCCTTCAGCATTGGCTAAGGTACAGCGGGCCGTTTGCGCGGCCTTCACCATTCGGGCCGCTGGCAATGTACCGGCAGCCCTCCCAATCCGATCATCAGGAAGTACTGCATGCTGAAAGCTCTGTTGAGGGTCAAGCCGGTCGAACCGGCCGGGCACGTCGATGCCGGCGAACCCATCGAAGGCAGCCTGGACGGCGAAGCCACGTTGAAACGGACCCTCACGGCGAAACACCTCATCATGCTTGGCATTGGTGCGGTGATCGGCGCAGGTATTTTCGTGCTCACCGGCCAGGCCGCGGCCAACCACGCCGGCCCGGCGGTGATGCTGTCGTTCGTGTTCGCCGGCATTGCCTGCGCGCTGGCGGGCCTTTGCTACGCCGAGTTCGCAGCAATGATGCCGGTCTCCGGCAGCGCCTACTCCTACTCCTACGCCACCCTCGGCGAGGGCATGGCCTGGTTCATCGGCTGGTGCCTGGTGCTGGAGTACCTGTTCGCCTCGGCCTCGGTCGCGGTGGGCTGGTCGGCGTACCTGATCAGCTTCATCACCACCACGCTGCACATGCCGTTCCCGGACGCGCTGAGTGCGGCGCCGATCGCCTGGAACGGGCACGAGTTCGCCGCCTCCGGCAAGCTGTTCAACCTGCCGGCGGTACTGATCGTGGCGGCGGTGACCGGCCTGCTGTACGTGGGCGTGACCCAGTCCGCGTTCGTCAACGCGATCATTGTGGCCATCAAGGTGTTCGTGATCTGCCTGTTCGTGGGCATCGGCGCGGCGCACGTGGACCCGGCCAACTGGCACCCGTTCATCCCGGAAAACACCGGCGTGTCCGGCGAGTTCGGCTGGAGCGGCGTGTTCCGCGCGGCCACCATCGTGTTCTTCGCCTACATCGGCTTCGATGCGGTCTCCACCGCTGCCGGTGAAACCAAGGACCCGCAGCGCAACATGCCGATCGGCCTGCTCGGCTCGCTGGCGGTCTGCACCATCGTCTACATCATCGTCTGCGCCGTGCTGACCGGCATGCTGCCGTACCACCTGCTGGGCACCGACAAGCCGGTGGCCACCGCGCTGGAAGCCTACCCGAGCCTGTCCTGGCTGAAGACCGCGGTGGAAATCGGCGCGATTGCCGGCCTGTCCTCGGTGGTACTGGTGATGATGATGGGCCAGACCCGCATCGCCTATACCATCTCGCGCGACGGCCTGCTGCCGAAGGTGTTCGGCAAGGTCCACAAGCGCTTCCGCACCCCGTACTGGGCCACGATCGTGGTCGGCGTGATCGCCGCCTCGCTGGCCGGTCTGGTGCCGCTGAACGTGCTGGGCGAGCTGGTGTCGATGGGCACCCTGCTGGCCTTCGCCACGGTCTGCGTGGGCGTGCTGATCCTGCGCTACACCCGCCCGGAACTGCACCGCCCGTTCCGCGTGCCGCTGGTGTGGGTGATCTGCCCGCTGGGCGCGTTGTCGTGCCTGTTCCTGTTCTGGCAGGCGTTCGTGGTGCACTGGCACCTGTTCGTGGGCTGGACCTTGCTGGGCCTGCTGATCTACTTCGGCTACGGCATCCGCCACAGCAAGCTGGCCAAGTCGCCCTGATCCTCCCGACGGGCTGGCCCCTGCGCCGGCCCGTCGATATCCGCAAGCATTTCCGCCCGCGCCCGTTCACGGGGCGCACCGCACAAGACCACCACACATGTTCAAGCAACTGTGGGCCACCAAGCACCCGCACGCCGCCCACGAAGACGCCAACGGCCTGAGCCTGCGTCGCCACCTCGGCCCCTGGGGTCTGACCGCACTCGGCATCGGCGCGGTGATCGGCGGCGGCATCTTCGTCATCACCGGCCAGGCCGCCGCCAACCACGCCGGCCCGGCCATCATGCTGTCGTTCGTGCTGGCCGCGATCTGCTGCGCCTTCTGCGCCCTGGCCTATGCCGAGTTCGCGGCGATGGTGCCGGTCTCCGGCAGCGCCTATACCTATACCTACGCCACCTTCGGCGAGCTCTCGGCCTGGTTCATCGGCTGGATGCTGGTGCTCGAGTACGGCGTCTCCGCCTCGGCCGTGGCGGTCAGCTGGACCGGCTATTTCCTCAGCCTGCTCAGCCATTTCGACATCCATCTACCGGCAGCGCTGGTCAGCGCCCCATTGGACGCGCAGCTGCGTCCGACCGGCGCCATCGCCAACATCCCCGCCGCGATCCTGGTGCTGCTGCTGACCTGGCTGTGCTACGTCGGCATCAGCAAGTCGTCGGCGATGAACATGGCCATGGTCATCCTCAAGACCGGCCTGATCGTGCTGGTGATCGTGGTCGGCTGGAAGTACGTGGACACCAGCAACTGGACCCCGTTCATTCCCGCCAACGAAGGCCCCGGCAAGTACGGCATGGAAGGCGTGCTGCGCGGTGCGGCGATGGTGTTCTTCGCCTATATCGGCTTCGAAGCGGTATCGGTGGCCGCGCAGGAATCACACAAGCCGCAGCGCGACATGCCGATCGGCATGATGCTGTCGCTGGTGATCTGCACCGTGCTGTACATCGCGATGGCTGCGGTCATGACCGGCCTGGTGCCCTACCAGCTGCTGGGCACCGATGAGCCGGTGGTGACCGCCGTGGCCGCGCATCCGCAGCTGGGCTGGTTGCGGGTGGTGGTGGAGATCGGCGCATTGATCGGCCTGTCCTCGGTGGTGCTGGTGATGATCATCGGCCAGCCGCGCATCTTCATGATCATGGGACGCGACGGCCTGTTGCCGCCGGTGTTCACCAAGATCCACCCGAAGTACCGCACGCCGCATATCAATACGGTCATCACCGGCATCGGCATCGCCCTGCTGGCGGCGCTGTTCCCGTTGGACATCCTCGGTGAACTGACCTCGATGGGCACGCTGATCGCCTTCGCCGCGGTCTGTGCCGGTGTACTGATCCTGCGCCGCACCCAGCCGGATCTGCCGCGTCCGTTCCGCATCCGGGGCGCGTGGTTGATCTGCAGCCTGGGCGTGCTGAGCTGCCTGGCGCTGCTGTCGGCGATGACGCTGCACAACTGGATGTTGATGGGCGTGTGGACGTTTGTCGGCTTCGTGATCTACTTCTTCTACGGGTTCAAGCACAGCCGCCTGCGGGGGAAGTGAGGTTTTCTGCATTGCAGGGCCTGCGGCCCTGCACCTGCCTTTGAAGCCAGAGCAACGGCACCGGCGGGTCTGAGGGTTTGACGGGGAGGGGTGAGATTGCGGGGGACGCTGCAAGTACGTCCCTGTAAGCTCGGTCGCCGCATCCATGCGGCTCACGCCCCCGCAATCTCACCCCTCCCCGCCTTCGACAGGTCCACGCAGCTGTCGGTAGATCCACGCCATGCGTGGATGAAACTTTCCCGGAAATGAATGTTCGGGAACGAATCTGCTGTAGAGCGGAGCCATGCTCCGCTCCGAGCAAGCGCAGCGAAGCGACCCGCTTTCGCTTTTCCTTCTTCATTCCGTGGCTGGCCGCCCGCAGGAACCTGTCAGGGGCGGGGCGGTGGGCCGTGCAGGGGTGTTGGCGCCATGGATGGCGCCATCGAGCTTACAGGGACGTACTTGCAGCGTCCCCTGCACGGCCCACCCGCCCCGCCCACCCCATGAACCGCTCTACGCGACCAGCCACGAGGGGCTCAGCCGTTGGCCGAATCCAGTAAAATCGCCCCCATGAACACCCCCACCTTCCCCTACGACACCGCGCGCCTGAGCGAACTGGCCCAGTTGCTGATCGACAACGTCCGCGAACTGGCCCAGGCCGGCTGGACCCCGGCCACCAGCAGCAACTTCTCCCACCGCCTGGATGACCGCCACGCCGCGATCACCGTGTCCGGCAAGGACAAGGGCCGGCTGATCGAAGACGACATCATGGTGGTGGACTTCGATGGCAAGGCCGTCGGCCGCCCGCTGCGGCCCTCCGCCGAAACCCTGCTGCATACCCAGCTGTATCGCCGTTTCCCGGAGATCGGCTGCGTGCTGCATACCCATTCTCCGGTGCAGACCATCGCCTCGCGCCTGTATGCGCCGCAGGGCCATATCCGGGTGGAAGGCTACGAACTGCTGAAGGCCTTCGCCGGCAACAGCACCCACGAGATGGCCATCGACATCCCCGTGTTTGCCAACACCCAGGACATGGACGTGCTGTCGGCCCAGGTCGACGCCCTGCTCGACACGCAGACCCTGTGGGGCTACCTGATCGACGGCCACGGCCTGTACGCCTGGGGCCGCGACATGGCCGAAGCGCGCCGGCACATGGAAGCGTTCGAGTTCCTGCTGCATTGTGAGCTGGAGCTGCGCAAGCTGCGCCGCTGACGTTTCCGGTAAGGCCAGATGCCAATCTGGAATCTGGCCATCGACGCCACCCTGCTACCCTGTCCTCCCCCGAGACGTTCAAGCTGCCGCCATGAGCCGACTGCGCATCTACGACGATACCCACCCCGAATCGCCGCTGCTGGATACCCAGGACGGCGCGATCATCGCTGCCGAACTGCAGAAGATCGGCGTCACCTTTGAACGCTGGCAGGCCACCGCGCCGGTCGCCCCGGGCGCAAGCCAGGACGAGGTGTTTGCCGCCTACCGCGCCGACATCGACCGCCTGGTCGCCGAGCGCGGCTTCAAGAGCGTGGACGTGGCCTCGATCGCGCCGGACAACCCGAACCGCGCCGAGCTGAGGAAGAAGTTCCTCGACGAACACTTCCACAAGGAAGACGAAGTGCGCTTCTTCGTCGCCGGCTCGGGCCTGTTCACCCTGCACGTGGGCGACAAGGTCTACGAGATCGAGTGCGTGAAGGATGACCTGATCGCCGTGCCCGACGGCACCACCCACTGGTTCGACATGGGCGATGAGCCGAGCTTCGTGGCGATCCGCTTCTTCACCGAGCCGGATGGCTGGGTCGGTCACTTCACCGGCACCGACATCGCGCAGAAATTCCCCCGTTACATTCCGACCCAGGCGTCCTGATCAATGCAGCCCCGCGTCATCCTGACCGACATCGAAGGCACCACCAGCAGCATCTCGTTCGTCAAGAACGTGCTGTTCCCGTACGCACGCCAGGCGCTGCCCGGCTTCGTCGCCGAACATGGCCAGCAGCCGGAGGTGCGTCGCTGGCTGGACGCCGTCGCCACCGAGATCGGCGGCGCCTGCCAGGACAGCCTGGTGGCCGAGACGCTGCAGGGCTGGATCGACCAGGACCGCAAGCACACCGCGCTGAAGGCCCTGCAGGGGCTGATCTGGGACGCGGGCTACCGTCGTGGCGACTACACCGCGCACTTCTACCCGGAAGTGGCGCCGGTGCTGAAGGGGTGGCACGCTTCGGGCCTGCCGCTGTATGTGTACTCCTCCGGTTCGGTGCCGGCGCAGAAGCTGTTCTTCGGCTTCAGCGATGCCGGTGACCTCAGCCCGCTGGTGTCGGGCTGGTTCGATACCGAAGTTGGTGGCAAGCGCGAGGCCGACAGCTATCGCCACATCGTGCAGGCCATCGGCGTTCCCGCTGGCGAGGTTCTGTTCCTGTCCGACGTAGTCGAGGAACTGGACGCCGCCCGCGAAGCCGGCCTGCAGACACGCCTGATCGATCGCCTGGAGGACTACCCGATGCCGCGCATCGGCGCAGCCGCCAACGGCCATGACCGCGTCGAGAACTTCCAGCAGATCCAGCTGTAAGCGAAAACTGGTAGATGCCAACCTTGGTTGGCATGCTCCTGGTGTGCCAACCAAGGTTGGCATCTACCAAAGCGTGTCCCTCAACGATCGTTGAGGGTGCGCACCTTCAACGCCTCGCGCAGCGCAGTCAGATCCACCGGGCCACGCACGGCGATGTCGCGGGTTTCGCCCGGCAGCAGGTCCAGCAGATTGTCTTCCACCTGCACGTCGAGCGCGCCGAAATCGATCCAGGTCGCGCGCACCAGCGCTGCGCTCTGCAGCCGCAGGCGGTAGTGGTCACCGTCGATCGCCAACGTTGACTTCAGCTGCTGGCGTGGCAGCACCTGATCCTTGGCTTCGACGAACCCAACGACCTGCTGCGCCGTCACCCTGCCGTCCTGCAGCAGCTCGAACACCGCCACCGTCCGCGCCGGATCGGCGCCCGCCAACAGCTCGGCATCCGCGTAGTTGCCGATGTCGGTGACCCCGGCAGCGACCAGCGTCACCGCCTGCTCGCGACGGCGCAGCACCTTGCCCTCCACGTCCATCACCCGCAGGCGCCACCGTGCATCCAACGGCGTGGCCTGGTCATTGATCACGCGCACGCGTGTCCTGCCCTCATCGCGCAGCGCCGCCACGGTGACCGGCGCGAAGAAGCGGCGCGCGGCAAAGTGCAGTGCCTTCCAGCGGCCGAAGTAGTCCACGCTCGACCACGATGCACCTGGCCAGACGTCGTTGAGCTGCCAGTACAGTGAGCCCATCGTGTACGGCCGCGAAGCGCGATGGTGCAACGCCGCCAGGGCGATGCCATCGGCCTGCATCACCTGGCTCAGATAGACGAAGTCCTCGAAGTCCTTCGGCGTGCCGTAGCCCAGCTCGATGTAGTGCAGCAGGCGTGTATTGCCCTCGCCGGCCATGAATTTCTGGTGCGCGCGGATCACCGGACTGTCGATGCGCTGCTCCGCACGGGTAGCGATCTGGTCCACCGTCGCCACTGCAGGCCAGGCCTGCAGGCCGTACTCGGACATGAAGCGCGGGGTCTCGCGCAGATAGGCCTGCACCGGCAATGCCGGATTGCCCCACACCTGCCAGTAGTGCTTGTCACCGCGGGTGGAGTCGTTGGCCTTCTCGTCCAGATCGTTGCTCGGCGAGCTGGACCAGTACGGCACGCCCAGCCCGTCTTCGCTCACCACCTGGCGCAGGTCGTTGCCGAACAGGTCAACGTAACCCTGCCAGACCTTCGCTGCGAACGCCGGATCGGCGGACTTCAGGTCGCGGCCGTGGCCCCAATCCTTCCACGCTGTTTCTTCTTCGTTGTTGCCACACCACAGCACGATGCTGGGATGGTGGCGCAGGCGGCGCACGTTGTCGCGCGCCTCGGCGACCACGCTGGCGCGGAATGCCGGGTCGTAACCCGGCTGCATGCCACCGCCAAACATGAAATCCTGCCAGACCAGCAGGCCCAGTTCGTCGGCGATATCGAAGAACGCATCGTCTTCGTAGTAACCACCACCCCAGTTGCGCAGCATGTTCATGTTGGCATCGCGCGCGGCGACCAGCACCTGGCGCAGTCGCGCAGCATCAACGCGCGCAGGGAAGGCATCGAATGGGATCACGTTCGCGCCCTTGGCGAAGATCGGCACACCATTGATCACGAAGGCGAAGCCCTGCCCTCCCTTGTCGTCCTGCTCACGGCGCAGCTCGACCGTGCGCAGACCGATACGCTGCTCGCGCTTCAACGTGGGATCGACACCACGGTCGAGCGATGCCAGCACGGTGTAACGATCCTGCGCACCATGACCGACCGGCCACCAGCGCCGCGGCTTGGCCAGTTCAACCGGCACCTCCACGCTGTTCTGGCCGGGCTTCAGCTCGACCGTGCGCTGCACGCGTGCGACGCTGCGGCCGTCTGGATCACGCACCTCAACGTCCACCGCCACCGGATCGGCAACCGCGCCCTGCTCCATCTGCAGCACCACGGCCAGCGTCGCCTTGTCTGCATCAAGCGCATCGGTGCGTACGGCCAGGTCGGTCAACCGATGCGCGCCCCATGCCTGCAGGTCAACGCCGCGCCAGACACCAGCCGTAACGTAGCGCGGGCCCCAGTCCCAGCCGAAGTGGTAGGCCGGCTTGCGCGCGAAGTTGCCGACCATCGCGTCCTTGGGTTCATCGCCGTACGGCGAAGGATAATTGCCTGCGATTTTGTGCGGCATCGCCTGCACGCCCGGCAGCAGCGTGCGGATCGGCGAACGGAACACGATCTGCAGCTCATTGCCCTTCGCTCGCAGGCGACCTTCGACGCGGGCGCGCCAGGTGCGGTGGGCATTGTCGGCACGCAGCAGCGGCTTGCCGTTGAGCTTCACCTCGGCATAGGTATCCAGGCCATCGAAGCGCAGCTCGGCGTTGGGCCTGGCCAAGGTGACGGCGTCCACATCGAAACGGGCGCGGTACTCCCAGTCAGCCAGGCCGATCCACTGCAGCTCGGCTTCGGGCGCGCCGACGTAGGGATCGCGGATCAGCTCGTGCGCCAGCAGATGGGTATGCACGCTGCCCGGCACCGTGGCCGCGCGCCACTGCTGCAGGCCCGGATGCGCCGCGCCCTGCGCGTCGCCGGGCAGCAGGCGGAATTCCCATTGCGCCTGCAGCGGTGCGGCGGTTGCAGGGAATGTGGTCGCCGCGATCAACAGCAGGAGAAGACGGACAACGAGGGGAAGGCGATGCACGTGCGGACTCCTGTTGTTTTTGCCAGGCATGGCCTGGCACTACTGCATTCGGACGATGTTCAACGAACGACGTTCAGCACTTCGTAGCAGGCGCCCATGGTGTGGTAATCGACCTTGCCAGCCGGGCTCTTCTCGTCGCTGTACTTGCGGTTGTCTGCGTCGAGGATACGGAACCACGCGCCGTACCGATGGTCGACGAAGTGCTCCCACGAGTACGCCCAGATACGGTCGTACCACTGCCAATAGCGCTCATCGCCGGTGCGCTTGGCCATCAGTGCAGCGGTGGCGAGGGTCTCGGCCTGCACCCAGAAGTACTTGTCTTCGTCGCAGACGAAGCTGTCGCCGCCGATCGGCGCGCCGTCCATGCCGGGCTGGCGGCGCGACTCCGGTGCGAAGCCGTAGTACAGGCCGCCGCGCGCCTCGTCCCAGCTGCGCTCCACGGCCACATCGAACAGATGCTGCGCGGTCGGCAGCAGCCAGTCGGCCTGCACGTGGCGGTCCAGGATCAGCAGCAGCTTGGCCCACTCGGTCTGATGGCCGGGCTGGAAGCCCCATGGCCGGAACAGATGCTTGGGATCGTCCAGGTTGTAGTCCCAGTCGATGTTCCAGTTGACGTCGTAGTGCTCCCAGACCAGACCGCCGGCCTTGGCCGCCTGGCGGCGGGTCATGTTGTCGGCCAGCTGCAGCGCGCGCTCGACATAGCGCTGCTCGCCACTGGCCTCGAATGCAGCCAGCATCGCCTCGCACATGTGCATGTTGGCGTTCTGGCCACGGTAACCGGTGAAGTTCCACTGGCCGTCGGCCTCGTCCCTGTACAGGCCGTGCTCCGCTTCCCAGAAACGTGCTTCCAACAGCTGCCAGGTCTCGTCCATCCACGTGCGGGCTTCTTCGATACCCGCCTTCAATGCACAACTGTAGGCCAACAGCACGAACGCCACGCCGTAGCAGTGGTTCATGTCGTCCTCGACCACGCCCTCGCGCAGGGTCCAGGCGTAGCCGCCGGTAGCCGGGTTGCGATGCACCTCGCGCAGGTAGCGCACGCCGTGCTCGACCGCATCGCGATACTCGGCATTGCCGAATTCGCGGTAGGCCATGGCGTAGTTGAAGACGAAACGGGTGCTGCTCACCAGGTGGCGATGGCTGGCATCGTAGATGCTGCCGTAGTCACGGAAGTAGTGGAAGAAGCCGCCCTTCGGGTCGATGCAGCGCGGGTGGTAGAACGCCATGGTGTCGGCGATGTGCGCGCGCAGGAAAGCCGGGGAACGGAAATCGGGCGAGGTGCTCATGCGGGAAGATCCTGTGCCTGCAGCAATTGCTGCACTTCATCGAACGAGGGCATCGCAGCGAACGCGCCCTTGCGTGTCACCGCCAGTGCGCCAACGGCGGCGCCGAAGCGCAGCGTGGCGGCGATCGCCTGCGGGTCCTGGCAGAACGCGGCAAAGCCCGCACCCGCCCCACCCCGCTCCAGCAGCCCGACCAGCACGCCGCCAACGAAGGCATCACCGGCTGCGGTGGTGTCCACGGTGGGCACGCGGAAGCTGGTGACCTTGCCCTGCGTTTCACGGGTATACCAATGCAGCGTGGCGGCGCCGTCGGTGATGATCACCCAGCGTGCCTGGGCAGCCAGCAGGCGCCGCAGCACCAGTGCCTCGCCGTCATCGCCGAGCGGTGCCGCCAGGTACTCCAGTTCTTCCCGCGACAGCTTGACCAGGTCGGCGCGTTCCAGCGCCTGCCACAACCGCGGTGTCGGGTCGACATCGGCCGGCCATAGCGCCGGACGCAGGTTGAGATCCAGACTGACCACCGCACCGGCCGTGCGCGCGCGGTCCATGCCGGCGAACGTCGCGTCGGCGATGTCTGCTTCGGTCAGGCTGTTGGAACAGACATGGAAGCACTGCGCGCCATCGAAGCAGCCTGCCTGGAAGTCGCTGTCACGGAACAGCAGGTCGGCGGCAGGCGGACGGTAGAAGCTGAAGCTGCGTTCGCCGCCGGCGTCCAGTGCAACGAAGGCCAGCGCGGTCTTGGCTGCGTCGGTACGCACGATGTAGTCGGTGCCGACGCCGTGTTCGCTCAGGCTCTCCGCCAGAAAGTCGCCGAACATGTCACGGCCGAGCATGCCGACGAACTGGGTCTTCGCCCCCAGCCGTGCGGCGGCCACCGCGACGTTGGCCGGTGCACCGCCGGCGTACTGCAGGAACGCGCGCGGGGTATCGGCCGAGGCCGGCGGCTGCGCTAGTAGATCGATCAAAATTTCGCCGAAGCAGACGATGGAACCCATTTTCGACTCAGCCTCCCTGCGTGCCGGCAGCCGGCGCGCGGGCGCCGACCAGTCCGTAGAAAATGATGTAGCCGTAGCACAGCAGCGGCAGGATGAAGCTGGCCTGCACGCCGACGTGGTCAGCCAGAACGCCCTGCAGGTAAGGCACCACGGCACCACCGACGATGGCCATGATCAGCAGGCTCGATCCCTTGCTGGTCAGCGGGCCCAGGCGCTCGATGCTGAGCGCGAAGATGGTCGGGAACATGATCGAATTGAACAGGCCGATCGCCACCACCGAGTACAGCGCGACATTGCCGGAGGTCATCATGGTCAGCGTCAGCAGGCCGACATTGACCAGCGCGAAGATCGCCAGCAGTCGGCTCGGCGAGAAGCGCGCCAGCAGCGCCGAACCGGCGAAGCGACCAATCATCGCCATCGTCCAGTAGGCCGACACATAGTGGGTGGCTTCCTGCTCGCTGAAGCCGCCGATGGTGGGCATCGACAGGTAGTTGACCAGGAAGCTGCCGATCGATACTTCAGCGCCGACGTAGAAGAAGATGCCGAGCACACCCAGCAGCAGATGGCGCTTGCGCAGCGCGTCCAGGTAGCTGTGCTGATGACCCTCGTCAGCCTGCTCGGTGGTGTCGTTCAGCGCCGGCAGGCGGAACAGGAATACGAACAGGGCCAGCAGCACCAGCGCAATGGCCAGGCCCACGTAGGGGCCCTGCACTGCGTGCGCCTCGGCGGTACGGTAGGCCAGCTGTTCGGCGGCCGGCAGTGCAGCAATCTGCTCACCGCTCATGGCCGTGTTGGACAGGATCAGCATGCCGCCGAAGATCGGCGCGATGGCCGTACCCAGCGAGTTCAACGCCTGTGCCAGGGTCAGGCGGCTGGAGCTGGTCTGCTCCGGGCCAAGCAGCGCGACATACGGATTGGCCGCTACCTGCAGCACCGTGATGCCGGTGGCCAGTACGAACAGCGCACCAAGGAAGGCGCCATAGACGCGCAGCTCGGCCGCGGGCCAGAAACCCAGCGCGCCGATGCCGGCGATCACCAGGCCGGCCACGATGCCCTTCTTGTAGCCCAGCGCCGCCACCAGCCGCCCGGCCGGCAGCGACATCAGGAAATAGGTGCCGAAGAAGGTGAACTGCACCAGCATCGCCTTGGCGTAGTTCAGTTCGAACACCGCCTTCAGATGCGGAATCAGGATGTCGTTGAGGCAGGTCAGGAAGCCCCACATGAAGAAGATGGTGGTGACCACGGCCAGCGCCTTGCCGTTGGTGACGGCAGGCTGGTTGCCCGGGGAACCCGATGGGCGGGGCGTTGCGGAGATCGGCATGCGGTACGCGCCTCGATGCGCGAAAGGTCGTTGGTGCGTGGAAGGGTGCAATCAGTTCAGCAGCAGAGCATCAGTTCGGACGTGCGGCACTGCTTTCGCGGATGCGCAACTGTACCGGGGCGACCGTGCGCCGTGGTGGCGCATCCGGTTCCTCCAGCCGCAGCAGCAGCAGGGACGCCGCCTGCCGGCCGCGCTCGCGAGGATCGGCGGTCAAGGTGGTCAGCGGCGGCACGGCGACCGACGCTTCGGAAATATCATCGAAGCCGGTCACCGCGAAGTCACCGCCAGGACGGATGCCGCGTGAGTTCAGGCCCAGCATCAGCCCCAGCGCGACGGTGTCGTTGTAGCAGACCGCCGCGCTCGGCCGATGGCCGTCGACGAACAGTTCGTCGGTGCGCGCGGCCGCTTCCAGGCGGTTGGGTGCCGATTCGATCATCCAGCCCGGCGGCAGCGCCAGCCCGGCTTCGGCCAGTGCCTGCTGGAAACCCGCGCGACGCTGGTGGCAGGAACTCGATGCGGCGTGGCCACCGAAGAACGCGATCTGGCGATGACCGCGCTCGATCAGGTGGCGGGTGGCCAGGTAGGCGCCATGCTGATTGTCCAGGGTCAGGAAGTCCCACTCGGCGCCTTCCAGTTCGCGGTTGAACAGCAATACGTTGGCATTGGCACCCAGCGCCTGCCGCAGCAGCGTGGCATCGCTGCCTTCGGCCGGCGACAGGATCAGGCCTGCAGGCGTGTGCTCCATCAACGTGGACAGCACCGCCTGCTGGCGCTCGGGTGACTCGCCGGTACTGCCGAGCAGGGTCACGTAGCCACGCCCGCCCAGCGCTTCGTCCACACCGGAGGCGAATTCGGCGAAGAACGGGTTGGACAGATCGTTGATCACCAGCGCGATGCTGGACGATGTGCGTCGCCGCAGGTTCGCAGCCGCGCGGTTGTAGACATAGCGCTGGCGCCGCAGCTCGGCCTCTACCCGGGCGCGGGTATCGACGTTGACCAGCGGGCTGCCGCGCAGCACCAGCGACACGGTCGCGCGCGAAACGCCGATGGCACGGGCGATGTCGGTCACCGTCACCGCCTTGCCGGAACGCTTGCTGGAACTGTCGCCGTTGTCGTTCATCGTCTTCCCGCACTCCGATGGATGCTCAAGCCTAATGGATCGCGGCCCTGTCGTGCCGTGCCGTTCGCTGGGTTGCCTCGAACGGCACAGCCCGGCTCAGTGCAGTTGGCTGCCTGGTGCCGCACACCAGGACACCGGCAGATCCTTCACCGCCGTGCCCCAGCCCTGCGTCGGCGCCGTGCCGTCAAGCGCGAAGCGCAGCTTCGGGCCCTGCTGCAGCTGGTTCCAGCCCAGCCATACCGGCGCATGTGCCTGGCCATCAACCTGCACGCCCTGCACGTACTGCAGGCGGCGGCCATCGGCGCCTGGCGCCTCGATGCGCAGGGTGCGGCCATTGCCCAGCTCGACCTCGACCTTGGCAAAGCGCGGCGTGTGCAGCAGGAACTCGCCGCTGCCCGGCACCGCCGGGTACACGCCGATCGCACTGAACAGGTACCAGGCCGACATCGTGCCGAGGTCGTCGTTGCCGGTCACACCGTTGGGTGCATTGGTGAACAGCTGCTGCGCCGCACGCACCACCGCGGCGGTCTTCCACGGCTGGCCGATCAGCGTATACAGCCACGGCGAATGCAGGTCGGGCTCGTTGTTGGGGTTGTAGCGGAACTGGTTGTAGTAGCTGTACGGGCCGACCACCCATTCCTTGCGGGCGGCATTGAGCGGGTCGGCCTGCAGCGCATCCATCGCGAAGAAGGCATCGAGGCGGCGGCCGGCCTGTTCGCGGCCGTCCATCGCTTCGACCAGGCCCGGCACGTCCTGCTGCGCCAGCCACTGGTACTGCCAAGCCGTGCCTTCATGGAAACCATGGTGCGAGCGCGGGCTGTAGTGGCCATCGGCCGGGGTGTACCACTGGCCATCCTCGGTACGCGGACGCGGGAAACCGGTGAAGCCGGTCTCGGCATCACGCACCTGCGGGTCCCACACCTTGCGCCAGTTGCGACCGCGCTCACGCAGCGTTGCCGCGTCCTGCGCATGGCCGAGGCCATCGGCCATCTGCGAAAGCGCACAGTCGGCCAGCGCGTATTCCAAGGTAGCCGAACCACCGTGGTGCGGATCAACGTCCATGCCCTTGGACGGGAACGCGCGGTCGTAGACCACGTAGCCCTTGTCCAGATAGGTTGGATTGCCGGAACGGCCGGCCATGCGCGAGTTCAGCGGCGGCGTGCCGAAGGCATTGCGGCGCAGCGCGTCCCATGCCTGCGATTCACGGCCTTTGAGCGCACCGAAGCGCCACAGGTCGACCATGAACGGGGTGACCGGATCACCGGTCATGATGTTGGTCTCGAAGTTGGCATAGCCCCAGCGCGGCAACCAGCCACCCTGCTCGTCGATCGCCAGCAGAGTACGGCCGATGTCGCGCGCCACGTCCGGACGGGTCAGTGCCAGCCACTGGTTCTGCGCACGGTAGGTATCCCACAGCGAGAAGTACTCGTAGTAGGTCCAGCCATCGGCGCGATGGATGCCATCGTCATAGCCACGGTAGCGGCCATCGGCATCGTTGCCGGTCATCGGCTGCAGCAGTGCGTGATAGACCGCGCTGTAGAACACGGTGCGATCGTCGGCAGTGCCGCCCTGCACACGCACGCGTGCCAGCTGCTCACGCCACGATTGCTGCGACAGCGCGCGCATGCGTTCGAAGCCGAGCAGCGCCCCGCCCTGCATGCCCTCGGCGCGCAGGTTGTTGCGCGCACCTTCGGCGTCCACATGCGAAATCGCGCTGACGGCAGTAACCGACTTGCCCTTGCCCAGGTCGAAGCTGAGCCACGCGCCATTCGGCTTCTGCTCGCCTTCCATGCTGTGGCGCGCGCCCGGCAGGCCACCGCCCTCGCCCCAGGTGCCATGCGCCTTGAACGGACGGTCGAATTCGATACGGAACCAGGTGGTGTACTGATGGCCACCACAGAAGCTCTTGGTGACCAGCTTGCCTTCGACCACGCGGTCACCCACCACGTCGACCACGCTGCCGATCACCGAGTGGCGCTCGTTGGCCTGACCGACATTGACCAGCACGTGACCATCGCCCTTGCCCTGGCTGAAGGTGTAACGCTCGGCAGCCGCGCGGGTACGCGCCGTCGCTTCCGCATCAATGCCGCCGTAGCTGGTCAGACGCACCTTGTAGTAGCCGGCCTGGCCGATTTCGCCGTCATGGGTATAGGCCGAGGCATACGCCTTGTGGTCGAACTGCTTGGGGTTGGCGGTATCGAAGTCGCCGCCGGGACCGATGCTGCCCGTCACCGGCAGCACCGAGACCTGCCCACCCTGCTCCCAGCAACCGGCGCCGGACAGGAAGGAGTGGCCGAAGCCGCGGATCTTGTCGTCGTCGTAGCGCCAGCCCGAATAGTGGCTGCCGATCGGGCTGACCTGGATCAGGCCGAACGGCGCCGAGGCACCGGGGAAGGTGTTGCCGTCATCCTTGCTGCCGATGAAGGTGTTGACCTCGCGCTCCAGCGCGGCCGGCGCGGCCTGCAGCCAGGGCGTCACCGCGAGGGCCAACAGGCAGGCGATGCGGGCGAAGGGCCGATGGGACAGTGCCGACAGGCGGCGGTCGGGACGACGGTGGGACAACCTGGTCACGGGCAGGACTCCTTGGCGGCAGGGCGGCAGCGAAGACCGGCGGCACAGGCCGAGCCCTCGTTTCCATCGGTACAAATCCGCACCCCGGCGGATTTAGATCGATTCAAGTAGACCATGGGAATTTCTCCCAATGCATTCTGCGGCGCAGCATGAAGGGTGGGCTTCGGCCGGGCTGCGCCCGGCACCCGCAGAGGCCGGAGCAAGGGCAGAAGCAGGCTCCCGAGCTGGGCGGGGCGGTATGGGCAGGCAGGACACGCCGTAAACCCATCCATGGGGGCTCGATGGCGCCATCCATGGCGCCAACGGTCCTGCCTGCCCATACCGCCCCACCTCTGACAGTTTCCCGAGATCTGGCACATCCACGCCGTGCATGGATGGAAGTTCCTACCGATTTCGAAATCATCGAATGGAATTGGCTTTCATCCACGCATGGCGTGGATCCAGGTGTCGACCAAGGTCGACATCTACCAACGGCATCGGGAATCTGTCGAAGGCGGGGTGGGTCCGGTTGCGGGGGCGTGAGCGCCATGGATGGCGCGACCGAGC
>NZ_JBYOLA010000015.1:0-92267 GCF_057799055.1 Stenotrophomonas sp. 14P6.2.3 | reverse complement strand
GGCCTTTTGCTCCCCCCCTGGGTTCCTCTCCCCCCCCCCCCCCCCCCCCACTACCGGAGCAGACCAGCGACCGGCGTTGCCGGGGCGACGCCCGGTCAGGCGTTGCGCAGCGCCAGCAGTTCGCCATTGCCCACCGGCACCAGGCTGGTGGTGAACGCCGCGTCGGCGGCCAGCAGGGCGCGCAGCGGCTCCATCTCAGCGGCATGCGAGGTGGCGTTGTCGACCACCAGCAGACCGCCGGGGCGCAGTACACGGCGCAGCTGCGGCCACCAGCCTGCGTACTGCCCGCGATCCGAATCCAGGAACAGCAGGTCGATGCAGCCATCGGCCGCCTGCGCCAGCCACTGCCCGGCATCACCTTGGACCTGTTCGATGCGCTCACCCAATCCACTGCGCGCGAAATTCGCACGGGCCATCGCCACCTTGTCGGCGGCGAACTCCAGCGTGGTCACCCTGCCATCAATGGCAGCGGCGGCCTCGGCCAGCCACAGCGTGGAATAGCCATTGGACGTGCCGATCTCCAGCACGCGACGGGCATTGCCGAACCGCACCAGCACCGACAGCAGTTCACCGGTGTCGGCAGTGATGTTGAGCATGCGCCGGCCACGATCGGTTTCGCGCGCATCGTTGTCACTGCCAAACTGCGCCAGCTCGTGTTTGAGCGCGCTCAGCGCATCACTCATCGCCACCACGCACGCGCCAGTGCGAACACGCCGACGGTACCGGACACCCAGCTCCATGCCGGCACGTCGCCCCAGTACCAGCCCGGCGGCTGCAGCACGTACATCAATGCGGCAATCGCCAGTAGACCAACGCCAGTGATCGCTCCGACCGCGCGCTTCTGCAGCCGCTGCAGGCTGGCATCGAGCGCAACCAAGTCGCGCGAACGCATCGCCAGTTCATGCCGGCCTTCCACCTGCTGGGTCAGCCAGGCATGCACCAGGCGAGGCATGTCCGGCGCATGGGTCATGATTTCCGGCAGGCGCTTGCCGATCTCGCGCACCACGCGGCGCGGGCTGTAGCGCTCGCGCAGGATCTTCGCCAGCACCGGCTTGGCCACCGCCCAGATGTCGATCTGCGGATCGAGCTGGCGGCCGACGCCTTCGATGTTGAGCAGGGTCTTCTGCAGCAGGATCAGCTGCGGCTGCAGGGTCAGCTGGTAACGCTGGGCCACGCGGAACAGCTTCATCAGCACTTCGGCCAGCGAGATCTGCGACAGCGGGCGGGTGAAGTACGGCTCGCACACCGAGCGCACCGCCGCTTCCAGATCATCGATGCGCACGTTGTCGGGCATCCAGCGCGCCTGCACGTGCAGTTCGGCGATGCGGCGGTAGTCGCGGTTGAAGATGGCCATGAAATTCTCGGCCAGGTAGTACTGATCTTCCTGCGAGAGCTGGCCCATGATGCCGAAGTCCAGCGCGATGAAGCGCGGGTTGTCGCGGCGCATCGGATCGATGTCGACCCAGATGTTGCCGGCGTGCGCGTCGGCATGGAAGAAGTTGTCGCGGAACACCTGGGTGTAGAACACCCGCACCCCCTTGGCGGCCAGCGCCTTGCGGTCGATGCCGGCCTTGTCCAGTGCCGCGATGTCATCGGAGGGAATGCCCCATACGCGCTCCAGGGTCAGCGCGCGCTCGGCGGTATGGCTCCAGATCACTTCCGGCACGTACAGGTCGTCGGAGTTCTCCCAGAAACGGCGCAGCACGCTGGCGTTGGCGCCTTCGCGCTGCAGGTCCAGCTCGGCGGCCAAGGTGTTTTCGACCTCGGCCACCACTTCGCGCGGACGGATCTTGTCGGCACGCGGATGGGTGCGCTCGACCAGCGTTGCCAGCGAGTTGAGCAGGGCGATGTCGGCGTCGATCTGCTTCTCGATGCCCGGGCGCAGCACCTTGACCACCACCTGGCGGCCATCGGCCAGGGTGGCCGCGTGTACCTGCGCGATCGACGCCGAGGCCAGCGGTTCGGTATCGAAACTGGCGAAGGCTTCGCTGACCGGCAGGCCGAGCGCTTCCTCGACGATGCGGCGCGCGGCGTCGCCGTCGAAGGGCTTGACCCGGTCCTGCAGCAGGGTCAGCTCATTGGCCACATCCGGCGGCACCAGATCGCGGCGGGTCGACAGGATCTGCCCGAACTTGACGAAGATCGGTCCCAGGTCCTGCAGCGCCAGGCGCAGGCGCGCACCGCGCGACTGTGCGGCGATGTCGGCCGAAGCGCGCGGCACGAACGGCTTGGCCAGGCGCAGCCAGCGCTCTGCAGGCGTGTCCTGCAGCAGGTCGTCAAGGCGGTAACGCAGGATCACCCGGCCGATGCGGCTGGCCCGCAGCAGCGCCTTCATGCGGCACCCCGCAGGCGCTGCACGCGTGCGCCGAGGCGCTCGACATCATCGCGCAGTACGTCCACGTCGTCGTGGAAGGCATCCAGTTCGGCACGTGGCACCACGTCGCGCGATTCCTCGGTGATGAATTCAGCGGCACTGTGGGCCAGGTCGATCGCGCCCTGGCGGGCGTGCTGCAGGGCACTGCGCAGGGTGTTGGCCACCTGCACGCCCAGCACTTCACCGAACACGCTGACGAACGGCTGCTGCCAGTCCGGATCGAAGCCCTTGGCCAGTTGCTGCAGGCGGCGCGCCAGCTCGGCATCGCCGGCCACGCGCACGCGGCCCTTGCCGTTGTCAGCACCTTGGCGGGCGCGCGCCAGCAGCGGCAGCTGCGCCAGCACACCGGCCAGGCTGCTGCGCACGGCCAGGTCGGCTTCCTGCGCATCCACCGGGCCCACCCGCAACTGGGTGCCGTCGACGCTGATGCGCATCGCCAGCGGCGGTGCGTCCAGGGTCAGGTCGATGTGGCGACCGTCGAGGCTGGCCAGTGCATGGCGGGTATCCGGATCCAGCGCCAGCGCGCGGTTCAGGGCGATCTGCAGAGCGCGGCCAGCGACCGGCTTGAGGGACTTGAGCAGGGAAAGAGCCATGTGCGCATTCTACCTGCGTGGGTGGTGAGCTTGGGCCGGGCTGCCGCCCGGCACCCGCAGATGCAAGGTCAACGTCAGAAGCAGTCTGCTGAGGGAGTCGGGGTGGGAGGGGCAGGCGGGACACGCCGTAAACCCATCCATGGGGGCTCGTAGGCGCCATCCATGGCGCCTGCGGTCCCGCCTGCCCCTCCCACCCCGACTTCGACAGTTCCCTGCGACCTGTCGGAACGGCACGGGGTCGGCTGCTGCTGTTGGTGGGTGTCGACCTTGGTCGACACGGTAGATCCAGGCCATGCGTGGATGACACGCGCGACTGGATTTCTGGTTCATCTGTGCCTCACGCGGAAGGCCGATGAAGGTTCATGCTATGCAGCCACGCAACGCACAGGACATCGCACTTCCATGGCACGGACCCGGGTTGGCATCATCTTCGGTGGCAGGTCTTCCGAACACGAAGTTTCGCTGCAGTCGGCGAAGAACATTCTCGATGCGCTGGATCGGGAGCGCTTCGAGCCGGTGCTGGTCGGCATCGACAAGCAGGGCCAGTGGCACCTCAGCCAGCCGGATACCTTCCTGCTCAATGCGGATGATCCGGCGCGCATCGCCCTGCATGCTTCCGGTACTGCGTTGGCGGTGCTGCCCGGCACCGAGCAGGCGCAGCTGCAACCGACCGATGCGGGCAGCGCGCTGGGGCAGATCGATGTGGTGTTGCCGATCGTGCACGGCCCGCTGGGCGAGGACGGTGCGCTGCAGGGGCTGCTGCGCATGGCCAACCTGCCCTTCGTCGGTTCGCCGGTGCTGGGCTCGGCGGTGGCCATGGACAAGGACGTGACCAAGCGCCTGCTGCGTGATGCGGGCCTGCAGGTGGCGCCCTGGGTGTGCATCCGTCGCCATGAAGCCGATGCGGTCGATGTCGCGGCACTGATCGAAGCGCTTGGCCTGCCGCTGTTCGTCAAGCCGGCCAACCAGGGCTCATCGGTGGGCGTGAGCAAGGTCAAGGATGCAGAGGGTTTCGCCGAGGCATTGCAGACCGCGCTGCGCTACGACCATAAGGTACTGGTGGAATCGGCCGTGGTCGGCCGCGAGATCGAATGTGCGGTGCTCGGCAACGAGCGGCCGCAGGCCAGCGTCTGTGGCGAGGTTGTACTGCACGACGAGTTCTACGCCTACGACACCAAGTACATCAACGAAGACGGTGCTGAAGTGGTGGTGCCGGCCGCAATCGATGCGGCAACGCAGGCACGTATCCAGCAGATCGCGTTGCAGGCCTATCAAGCGCTGGAGTGCGCTGGCATGGCGCGGGTCGATGTGTTCCTCGCCGCCGATGGCCAGATCGTCATCAACGAAGTGAACACCCTGCCCGGCTTCACCCGCATCAGCATGTATCCGAAGCTGTGGGGTGCCAGTGGCGTGGACTACACCACGCTGATCACGCGATTGATCGAACTGGCGCTGCAACGGCACGAAGCCGATCGCGGATTGCATAGCGCGGTGCGTTGACCGCGCTTCGGTAGTGCCAGCCGCTGGCCGGCAACCCCGGGTTGTCGAGGTTGCCGGCCAGCGGCCGGCACTACCATTCAAGCGGTCATGTGCGCTTGCGGAACATCGAGATCACGGCCAGCACCAGGAACACCACGAACAGGATCCAGGCAATGTTGCTGGCGGCACCGGCAATGCCGGAGAAGCCGAGCACGGCGGCGATGATGGCGATGACAAAGAAGATGACGGCGTAATGCAGCATGGTGCTCCTCGCAGGTGGTCGGCCGTGGGTGGCGTTGTGTCCATCCTGCGCATCTGCCGGTGTGCAACCGGTGATGGCGATCTCTGCGCGTAATGAAGGCTTCAGCGCGGTGATGCCGCCGTCATGATGCCGCCTTCAGCCGTCGCAGTCCTTCTTCGATGCTGACCTGCGGCACGTAGCCGAAATCACGACGTGCCGGCTCCATGCTGTACCAGTGCGGCGTGCACAGCTGCTCGGCCAGGAAGCGCGTCAGCGGCGGCTCGCCACGCAGGCGCAGCAGCGGCCACAGCCGCTCGCAGATCGCGCCGATGCGATACGCGGTCTTGAAGCTGATCGCCTTCTCCACGGTTGGAGCGCCCACCGCCTGCAGCAGCTTGTTGACCAGCTCGCGCATCGGCAGCGGCTCGCCATTGGAAATGAAGTACGCCTTGCCGGCGCACGCAGCACCCGGTGCCAGTGCCTCGAAGGCAAGGAAATGCGCCAGCGCGGCGTTGTCGATGTAGGTGGTATCGACCTTGTTGTTGCCGTCGCCCACCAGGCGCAGGCGGCCAGCGCGTGCACGCTCGGCCAGGCGCGGCACCAGCTGCTGGTCACCCGGGCCCCAGATCAACCGCGGGCGCAACGCCACCGTCGCCAGCGTGGCGTCATTGGCAGCCAGCACCCGCTGTTCGGCAATCGCCTTGGTCGCCGCATACGGCGCCTGGAAGTCCTCGCCATAGGGCACGTCGTCCGCACCCAGTCCTTCCACCGGGTGCGTGGCGCGATGGGTCACGCTGGGCGTTGAGGTGTAGACCAGCTTGCCGATGCCATGGGCGCGGCAGGCCGCGATGACATTGTCGGTGCCGACCACGTTGGCCTGGTGATAGCTGTCATAGCTGCCCCAGGCGCCGGCCTTGGCACCGTTGTGGAACACCGCATCGACGCCGGCCACCGCATGCAGCACCGCCTGCGGGTCGGCCAGGTCGCCGCGGATCTGGCCCACACCCAGCGCCTGCAGTTCCGGGTAATGGCTGCGGTTGAACGCCAGCACCTGGTGGCCACGTTCGACCAGGCCTCGGCACAGCGCCTGGCCAAGGAAACCACCACCACCGGTGACCAGGATCTTCATGCGCGCTTCTCCAGTTCGGCGCGTGCCCAGACGGCGAGCTTCTCGCGGCCGATCTTGGCGTTGTGACGGATATCGACGGGGAACGCCGGATGCATCAGCACGTGTTCCAGCTTCATCTCGGGCAGACGCGCAGCGGCCGTGGCATGCAGCGCCTCGCGCAAGGCAGGGCTGTCGGACTGGCCACGCTGCAGCTCCACGCACAGCACCGGCACCTGCGCACCGGCTGCGCCGACGCCGACCAGCGCCGTGCGTGCCACCCCGGCCACGGTGTTGAACACCGGCTCGACCTGTTCGGTGTACATCGGCCCGTGCGCGGTTTCCACGCGATGGGTCTTGCGGCCACAGAACCACAGCCGCCCCTGCGCATCGAAGTAGCCGACATCGCCCATGCGATGCACGATGCGGACGCTGCCATCGGCCAGGGTTTCGCTGATCTTCGCCGCTGCCGTCGCCTGCGGGCGGTTGAAATAACTGTCGGTGGCGGTCGGCCCGGCCACGGTGATCTCACCGACTTCGCCCACGGCCAGCACGCGCGCCTGCGACCAGTCCGGCAGCGGCGCGTCGTCGATGGCGATGATGCGCACTTCGTTCGGTGCGACCACACTGCCGACGCAGGTGCCGGCGCCGCCCTCGGTGGCTGCACGCGTACGCTCCAGCTCGCGCCCCTCGACCACTGCCACCGGCAGGCACTCGGTGGCGCCATACGGTGTCCAGAACTGGGCATCGGCCGGCAGCAGGCTGCGGATGGTGGCGACCACGTCCGGCGGCACCGGTGCACCGGCGGAGGTCACCCGGGTCACCGACGGCAGCGGCCGCCCGTGCCGTGCCAGCACCCGCATCAACGCAGGCGAGCCGAACAGCTGGGTCACGCCGAAACGCTGGATGGCGTCATGCAGGCGCGCCGGGTCGGCCTGTGCCGGCCGGGTCGGGTCCATGTCCGGAATCACCGAGGTCAGGCCAAGCGCGGGATCGAACAGCGCAAACGGCGGGAAGGTCGGCAGATCCACCCCGCCCGCCTCCATGCCGAAGGCGCTGCCCAGCAGCTCGATCTGGCCGACGAAGTGGCGGTGGCGGTAGACCACGCCCTTGGGCACGCCGGTGGAGCCACTGGTGAACAGGATTGCCGCGGTGTCCTCGCCATCGGTGTCGGCCAGCATCGCGCCGCTGTTGGCGCCGGCACGCTCCAGTGCGGCCAGGGTGGTGCCACCCCAGCCGAGCCGACGGCCCACCGTGACCAGACGGGTCGCCGAGGGCGCCCAGCGCAGCGCCAGCCGCGCCACGTGGGCCAGCGGGATGCCGATGAAGGCCTGTGGCTGAGCCTCGTCCAGGCACTGCTTCAGCGCGCGCTTGTCGATGCCCGGATCGACCAGCACCGGCACCGCGCCCAGCTTGAACAGGGCGAACATCAACAGGAAGAACTCCGGCGACGGCCGCACCATGACCACCGTACGCACCCCGCGGCCGATCCCGTAGCCGGCCAAGCCGGCCGCCATCGCGTCGCTGCGGGCGTCCAGCTGGCGGTAATCCAGGGTCACGTCGTAGGCCGCCATGCCGTTGCCGGCGCCGCGGCGGCCGGGGCAGCGGATGGCGATCTGGTCGGGGCGTTCACGCGCCAGCTCGGGCAGCCGCGCGGCGATATTGCAGGATCGGTTCATCCGTTCATTGTCGCCGCTTACGGAATTTCTTGCGCGGCGGCCGCCAGCGTGGAAAATCCGCATCCTCGTCCCTTCCCCGATGCCGCCCGAGGCGGCTTGCCCATGCAACATCCCTGCATGACCTGCGGCGCCTGCTGCACCCAGTACCGCGTGGCCTTCCACTGGATGGAATCGGACGAGGTCACCCCCGGCGGCGTGCCGCACCAGCTCACCGAGGTCCTCGACCCGCATCGCCTGTGCATGCGCGGCACCCATTCCAAGCCGGTGCGCTGCGTGGCGCTGGACGCGCAGATCGGCGTCTATTCGCGCTGCACGATCCACCCCAACCGGCCGAGCGTGTGCCGCGAAGTGGATGCGTCATGGGAGTACGGCAAGGCCAGCCCGCAGTGCGACAAGGCCCGTATCGCCTATGGCCTGGATCCGCTGACCCTGGCCGACTGGCGCTGGCGCGATGAAGCAGGCAACGACGACGACCACCCGGACGACAACGGCAACAGCCCCTCGCCACAGGCCCCGATCGCGGCATGACAGGCGGGGTCGGATCCGTTTCCGGTACGGGAACGGCTCTGACCCCGGATACAACAACGCCGGGCATGGCCCGGCGCTACCGAAGGGATCCGTAACAGATGGGGTCAGAGCCCTCTCTACGAGAGGGATCCGACCCCGGATCCGATCAGATCGGGTTCTTGTCCAGGAACGCGCGGATCTCCGGCACCAGCACTTCATGCCTGTCTTCCAGCACGTAGTGGCCGGCATCCTCGAAGGCATGTACCTGCGCCTTCGGCAACGCCGCCTGGAAGCCCTTCAGGAAGTGGTGGTCGAACACGAAGTCGCGCAGGCCCCAGCCGAGGAAGGCCGGCCGATCGGCGAAGGACGGCAGCGCCTTGCCGGCGCGCTCCAGCAGTGACCACGCCTTGTCGGCCGGCGACAGCGGGATGTCCTGCATGAAGCGGATGGTGCTGATGCGGTTGGCGTAGCTGTTGTACGGCGACACATAGGCGCGGCGCACGTCGGCCGGCATCTTCCGCTCCACGCCCAGCCACGACGCGCCGGAGGAGAACGCATTGAAGGTGCGGATGATCCACTCGCCGATCTTCCAGTGCCGCCCCAGCGCGATCTGCCACGGCATCTTCTTCGCCGCCGGCATCGGGAACGCGGCGGTGTTGAGCACCACCAGGCGCTTGACCTGATCGTGGTGCGACAGCGCCCAGCCGAAGCCGATCATGCCGCCCCAGTCGTGCACGGCCAGGGTCACCGGGCCGGTGATGCCCAGATGCTTCAGCAGCGCATCCAGATCATCCACGCGCGACTGCAGCGTGTACTCGTAGCGGCTGTCGTCGGGCTTGTCCGACAGGCCCATGCCGATATGGTCCGGCACGATGCAGCGATACCTGTCCGACAGGCCGGCCACCAGCGTGCGCCAGTAATAGCTCCACGACGGGTTGCCGTGCACCATCACCACCACCTCGCCGTCGCGCGGGCCTTCGTCGAGATAGTTCATCGACAGGCCGGGGCGAACCTCGAAACGCTGCGGGTGGGCGGGGTAACCGGGAAGATCGCGCATGCGGAGCACCTTGGAAGAATCGCGGCGCAGTGTAGAGCCGAGCCGATGCTCGGCTGCTCTCCGGTCAGGCCGCGGAAGAACCGCGCTGCGCGCGTGAGCCGAGCGTGGGCTCGGCTCTACAGGGAGTCTGGCAGAAGGGTCTTACCAGACCACTTCGGCCATCGAGCAGTTCAGGCCCGAGCCGATGCCCAGAAGCGCGATGCGATCGCCCTTCTTCAGCTTGCCCAGCTGCTTGAGCTTGCTCAGCACGATCGGCACCGAGGCCGGACCGATGTTGCCGTGCTCGCCGAAGATGGTCATGACCTTCTTCGGGTCGATGCCGAAATTCTTGATGAACGCAGCGGTGTGCGGCTGGCTGACCTGGTGGATGACGAACTGGTCCAGCTCTTCCACTGCCCAGCCCAGTGCGATCTTGGCGGCGGCGAAGGTCTTCTGGGCCAGCTTGATGCCCTCGATCAGCAGCATGCGGGTGTCGGTGACCATGCGGTCCAGGTTGCCCAGGCACAGCTGGTTCCACTCGGTGGCCGAACGGGTCACGCCACCCTTGTAGCGCGGTGCGTCGGGCACCAGCTCCGAACGGGCCATCACCATCGCAGCCGCACCGGAACCGGTGGTCAGCGCCGCCAGCTCATTGCGGAAGTCGTCGGCGGTGACGTCCGGCGCGGTCATCCGCTCCAGGGTCTTTTCGTACACCAGGTTGGCGGTCTCGCCATCCACCACCAGCGCGTAGTCGATCTCACCGCGCTCGAGCATGCGCGCAGCGATGTCCATGCCGTTGATGAAAGCGAGGCAGGCATTGGCGACGTCGAAGGTCATGCATTCGTCGCTGACACCGAGGTTGCCGGACACGATGGACGCGGTGGACGGCTCCAGGTAGTCACGGCTGACCGAGGTGTTGATCAACAGGCCCACCTGCGTCGCATCGATGCCTGCGTCTTCCAGTGCCTTGCGGCCGGCCATGGTGGCCGCGTCGGACGCCAGCACGCCGTTGTCCCACAGGCGGCGTGCGTGGATGCCGGCGATGTCACCGAGGACATCGGTACGGATACCAAGGCGATCCAGCGTCGGCTGCAGCCGTTCGTTGATTTCCTTGGTCGTCAGCGTGTGCGGCGCATCAACGTGAGCCAGGCCGGCAATCGAGACATTCTTGAAGAGCATCGAGGTTAGCGCCAAGGCTCAGGCAAAGGGGGCGCTATTCTATAACCCCCCGGGCCTTCACCGCATCTTTACGAATTCAGCCTTGGCCGTATGGTGAAGGATTCAGCGCGGCGGGCACTGGAAAGCAGCGAAGCGCTGGCTGCCATCGGCCGGGGCCGCAGCGGCCTGCACGGCGTTGGCGCCGGTGGTCGGGGCTTCATTGCGGGCCAGGGTTTCCAGCTCTTCCTGCACGCGCAGCGGGTTGCGGTTGTAGAAGCCGACCTTGCTCTTCACGGTCACCACCACTTCGCCCTTGGAGATGCACCCGGCCGGTACCGGGCCTGCCGGCAGCACGCGGGTCGCCTTGCCGGCCGGTTCGATCGGCACCCAGGTGCAGGCGGTGACGGTGAGCAACAGGGACGACAGCAGCAGAACGCGCATGGGCAGGATCCTGGAAGGGAATGTCAGGAGTGTGCCTGAACCGTCTGAATCAGGGATAGCCGGAGCGGGGCTGCGGTAGCGCCGGGCCATGCCCGGCGGTTCTTCGAAGACGTCCAGATGCCGCGCTACGCGCTCGCCGGGCATGGCCCGGCGCTACCCGCAGGAGGCCTGCCCGCTAGAGCGGGCAGGCCTGTCCCTTATTTCTTGACCGGGTTGCCTTCGGCATCAATCACGGTCACTTCGCCCAGGTTCAAGGCGCGCACGGCCGCTTCGGTCTGCTTGAGGTCACCCACCACCACCCAGGTCAGCGCCTGTGGCTTGATCTCCGCCGCCGCCTGCTGCACCTGTGCCGGGGTCATCGCTTCGATCTCGGCCTTGCGGCGCAGCACGTAGTCATCCGGACGCTTGAACTGCACGATGGTGCCGATGGTCGCGGCCACCGCGCTGGCGGTCTCGTAGGCACCGGGCAGGCTCAGGGTCTGGATGTTGCGGATGCGCGCCACTTCAGCGTCGGTCGCCGGCTTGCTGCCGTTGGCGAACTCGGCGATCTCCTTGCGCATTTCGGCCATGGCCGGGCCGGTCTTGTCGATCTGCACCGGTGCCATCGCCATCCACGGGCGCTGGCCCACGGTGTTGCTGGCGCTGGTGCGGGCACCGTAGGACCAGTGCTTGTCCTCGCGCAGGTTCATGTTCAGGCGCGAGGTGAAGTCGCCACCAATCACACCGTTGGCGATGTCGAAGCGGGTCGAGCTAGCGTCGCTGGACGGCGGCACGACCTGGCCGGCGAACAGGTTGGCCTGCACCGCGCCCGGCTGGTCGATCAGGAACACGCGCGGGCTCTTCGGCAGTGCCACGGCGGTGGTGGCCTTGATCGTCGGCGCATCACCGGTGGCCTTCCAGTCGCCCAGCTGCTTGTCCAGCAGCGGCACGATCTCGGCCAGGGTGGTGTCGCCGACCACGATCAGGGTGCCGTCCTGCGGACGCAGCCAGTCGCGGTGGAAGTCGACCAGGTCCTCGCGACCCAGGCTGCTGATCGCCGCTTCATCACCGCTGCCGGTGAACGGAATCGCGTAGGGGTGGCCCTTGCCGTACAGCAGCGGCGGCAGCACGCGCATCGCCACCGCACCCGGATTGACCTTCTCCTGCTGGATGCCGGCGATCCAGGTCGCCTTGACCCGGTCGATCTCGCTCTGCTCGAAGCGCGGCTCGCGCAGCAGGCTGGCATACAGCGCCAGCGACGGCACCAGGTTCTCCTTCAGCGCGGACAGTTCAACGTCCACCGAATCCAGGCCGGCGGAAGCATCCAGGTCCGCACCCAGCGCATCGGCCGCATCGGCGAAGGCCAGCGAACCCAGCTTGCCGGCGCCTTCGGTCATCAGGCTCATGGTGAAGTTGGCGGTGCCCGGCTTGCGGCCCTGGTCAGCGGTGAAGCCGCCCGGGAACTGGTAGCTGAACTGCACCACCGGAATTTCATGGCGCTCGGCCAGCACCACCTGGGTGCCGTTCTTCAGCGTGGCGCGCTGCAGTGCCGGGAACTTCAACTGCGGGAACTCGCGGGTCTGCGGCACGCCGGCCTTGCGGTCCACCTGCTCGGGCAGGGTGCTGTACTTGCTGTCCACCGCCGGCACGTTGAACGGCTTCGGCGCCTGCGACGGATCTTCCTTCAGCGCAACGCGTTCACCCGGCTCGACCACCAGGGTGTGGCTGCCCTTGTCCAGCCACTGCGCGCCCAGGCGCTTGAGGTCGGCAGCGGTGGCCTTGTCGATGTTGGCCAGCGAGGTGCGGAAGCAACCCGGGTCGCCGGTGTACACCGTGCATTCGGCCAGCGCGTCGGCCTTGCCGCCGAAGCCGCCGATGCGCTCGATACCGCGGATGAAACCGGCACGGGAGCCGGTCTTGGCGCGTGCCAGTTCTTCGGCGGTCGGGCCCTCCTTGAGCAGGCGCTCGATTTCCTCATCGATGATCTTTTCGACCTTGGCCGGATCCTGGCCCTGCTTCACCGTGGCCATCACCATGAAGTTGGAACCCAGCTGCGAGGCGTAGGCGCCGGCGCTGATGTTGTCCACCAGCTTGTCCTGGTGCTGCAGGCGCTGGCTCAGGCGCGAAGACTTGGCGCCGCCGAGCACATAGGCCAGCAGCTGCAGCTGGTCGACGTCGGTGGTGCCAACCTGGGCCACGTTCCAGGCGCGGTAGATGCGCGCCTGCGGCACCTTGTCGGTCATCACCTCGCGGGTGTCGGCCGGGCGCTTGGCAACGTCGACCTTCGGCTGCGCCATCGTCGGGCCAGCCGGGATGCTGCCGAAGTACTTGGCGGCCTTTTCCTTTGCCGTGGCCAGATCGATGTCACCGGCCAGCACCAGCACTGCGTTGTTCGGGCCATACCAGGTGCGGAACCAGGTCTTGACGTCATCCAGCGAGGCGGCGTTGAGATCGTTCATCGAGCCGATCACGCTGTGGTGGTACGGATGGCCCACCGGGTACAGCGCGCGGTTGAGCTGTTCCCACACCTGGCCATAGGGCTGGTTCTCGCCCTGGCGCTTCTCGTTCTGCACCACGCCACGCTGCTCATCCAGCGCGGCCTGGTCGATCGCGCCAACCAGATGGCCCATGCGGTCCGATTCCATCCACAGCGCCATGTCCAGCGCGGTGGTCGGCACGTTCTCGAAGTAATTGGTGCGGTCGGTATTGGTGGTGCCGTTCTGGCCGGTGGCGCCCACCTGCTTGAAGGGCTCGAAGTACTCGCCGTCGTGGTTCTCGCTGCTCTGGAACATCAGGTGTTCAAACAGATGCGCGAAGCCGGTACGGCCGGCGGGCTCGTCCTTGCTGCCGACGTGGTACCAGATGTTGACCGCGACGATCGGTGCCTTGCGATCGGTATGCACCACCACCCGCAGGCCGTTGGGCAGGGTGAACTGCTCGAACGGGATGTCGACCTTGCTGGTCGCGGCCGGCTTGGCCGCCAGCGCGTAGGTCGGCGCGAGCGTGCCGAGAGCAGTACTGAGAGCAACAGCGAGCAGCGCGGCGCGCGGGCGCAGGGTGAGCGACATATCCGGGTCCTTGGTCACATAGGTGAATCCCGATCCTAGCGCGGGCGTGCGGCCACCGGTATCGGCCACCAGTCACTGGGGGTGATCGGCCACATCGGCCATCGCGATCGGCTTTTCGGGGTCACGAACGGCGGTGATTCACGTCCGGACAGTGTCCGCGGCACCCCGAATGGACAGGTGTCCGCCCAGCGGACACTTTTCACACCACATAAAACCCTTATGAATCAATGAGTAAAAGTTGGCACGGGGATTGCTTTGTCTTTCCTGCGCCAGCAAGGGCTTCAGACAAAACCTGACTGAAGACTGAACAAAAGCAGGAAATCGAAAATTCCGCTTGCATCCCCAGAACTGGTGTTCTACCTTACTACCACACCACTGCCCACCAACACTAAACAGGCCCCGTCATGAACGCCAAGACCATTGCCATCGCCATCGCCCTGATCGCCGGCACCGCGGTTGTTTCGTCGGTGCAGGCCTCCGAATCCATCAAGACCCTGTCCACCGTGCAGGTCCGCCCGGCCGCCGACCAGCTGGTCCAGCAGGCTTGGGAACAGGCCAGCGGCATCCGCACCCTGGCCACCGTTGAAGTGCGCCCGAGCAGCGACCAGCTGGCCGAGCGCGACGGCTTCATCGCCACCCCGGTCGCCGCCGTGCTGCCGATCACCACCCTGGCCTCGGTTGAAGTGCGCCCGAGCCTGGAACAGCGTGTCGCCCTGGCTGCCGAGCAGGAAGCCCAGCGCTACGCCGCCACCCTGGCCGCCGCCGCCACCAGCGTCGCCAACCAGGTGATCGTCAACCTGCCGGCCCTGCAGGTGCGTCCGAGCGCCGCCCAGCTGCAGGCCTTCGCTGCCGAAACCGCCCAGGTCCTGCTGCGCCCGTAAGCGACGTCCGCCCTGCCCATCGCAGGGCGTGCGTCGTAAAGGCGGCGGCCGTCGCAGGTACACTGCGCCGATGAATGCCGCGCCCCAGTTCCACGTGATCCTGTTCCAACCGGAAATCCCGCCCAACACGGGCAATGTGATCCGGCTCTGCGCCAACACCGGCGCGCAGCTGCACCTGGTCGAGCCGCTCGGCTTCGCACTGGAAGACAAGCAGCTCAAGCGCGCCGGCCTGGACTACCACGAGTACTCGCGCCTGCAGGTGCATCCCGACCTGGACACTGCGCTGGCGCGGATCGCACCGAAGCGGTTGTTCGCCCTGAGTACGCGTGCCAGCGTCCGCTATGACAGCGTGGCGTTCGAAGACGGTGATGCCTTCCTGTTCGGCCCGGAAAGTCGTGGCCTGCCGCAGGACGTGCTCGATGCCCTGCCCGATGGTCGCCGCCTGCGCCTGCCGATGCGGCCGGACAACCGCAGCCTCAATCTTTCCAACACCGTTGCGGTGGTGATGTACGAGGCGTGGCGCCAGCACGGGTTTGCCGGCGGCCAGTAGATCCACGCCCCGCGTGGATGATCGTCTGGTAGATGCCGACCTTGGTCGGCACGGGAGCGCCAACCAAGGTTGGCGACTACCGCCATCCCGGTAGATCCACGCCATGCGTGGATCGCTTTCAGAACGCGTTGATGCCGGTCAGCTCGCGGCCGATCACCAGCTGGTGCACGGTCTCGGTGCCTTCATAGGTGATCACCGACTCCAGGTTCAGCGCATGGCGGATCGCCACGTGCTCGGTGGTGATGCCGGCGCCACCCAGCAGATCGCGACACTCGCGGGCGATGTCGATCGCCATGCGGCAGTTGTTCCACTTGGCCAGGCTGACCTGCTGCGGCTGCACCTGCCCGGCCTCCTTCAGTCGGCCGAGCTGCAGCGCCAGCAGCTGCGCCATGGTGATGCGCCGGGCCATCTCGGCCAGCTTGATCTGCGCGCTCTGCGTGGCGGCCAACGGACGGCCGAACAGCACGCGCTCCTTGGCATAGCCCAGCGCTTCGTCCAGGCAGGCGATGGCCGAGCCGATCGGGCCCCAGCTGATGCCGAAACGCGCCTGGGTCAGGCAGCCCAGCGGCCCCTTCAGCCCCTTCACGTTCGGCAGGCGGTGGCTGTCGGGCACGCGCACGTCGTCGAAGAACAGCGCGCCGGTCAGCGACGCGCGCAGGCTCATCTTGTGCTTGATTTCCTGGGTGGTGAAACCGGGCATGCCCTTCTCCAGCACGAAGCCCTGGATGCCGTCTTCGGTCTGCGCCCAGATGATGGCCAGGTCGGCCACCGGGCCGCTGGTGATCCACATCTTGCTGCCGCTGATGCGCCAGTCGCTGCCGTCGCGCACCGCGCGGGTCTTCATGCTGGCCGGGTCGGAACCACCATGCGCCTCGGTCAGGCCGAAGCAACCGATCAGTTCGCCGCGCGCCATCGCCGGCAGCCACTGCCGGCGCTGTTCTTCACTGCCGTACGCGTAGATGGGATACATGCACAGCGAGCTCTGCACCGACACGAAGCTGCGCAGGCCCGAATCGCCGCGCTCGAGCTCCTGGCAGATCAGCCCGTAACTGACCGCGCCAAGGTCGCCGCCGCCGTACTCTGCCGGCAGCGTGGCGCCGAGCAGACCCAGCGAAGCGATCTCCGGCACCAGTTCCGACGGGAACCGCGCCTGGTCGAAGGCATCGCCGATGATCGGCAGCACGCGCTCGTTGGTGAAGCGGGCCACGCTCTCCTGTACCGCGCGCTCTTCCTCGCTGAGCAGGGAACGGACATCGAACAGGTCGTACGGATCCAAAGCCATGGCACTCACACGCAGACGGGACCTGGCCATTGTCGGTCATCCGGGTGGGTTTGGTGTGCCGGTAGAGGCCGACCCTGGTGGGCGCTGGGGTTTCAGTGGACGCCAACCAAGGTTGGCGGCTACCGAAGCCACGCACGCTGCATTGCAGCAATCGCGGTGTGAACATCGGCGATCTAGCTCGATCACGCGCAGCCCGGTACCCTGACAACATTCAAACAACCGTTTCGCCCGTGGCTGCACGCGCGATTCCCAGGCAACCGCCGGTGGCCCCGATGCCGGCACTACCCACGAGTCATGCAATCGATGAGTGCTGAAGCCAACGCCCTGCCCCCGCGTGAAGTCATGGAATTCGACGTGGTCATCGTCGGTGCCGGCCCGGCCGGCCTGGCCACCGCGATCCGTCTGCGCCAACGCGCGATCGAAGCCGGTCGTGAACTGTCGGTCTGTGTGCTGGAGAAGGGTTCCGAGCCCGGCGCGCACGTGCTGTCCGGTGCGGTGATGGACCCGCGCGCGCTGACCGAACTGTTCCCGGACTGGGCCGAGCGCGGCGCACCGCTGAAGCAGAAGGTCACCCGCGACGAGTTCCTGTTCCTCAGCGAGACCGGCGCGCGCACCACCCCGCACGCGCTGCTGCCCGAGTGCTTCCACAACGAAGGCAACTACATCATCAGCCTGGGCGAGGTCACCCGCTGGCTGGCGCAGCAGGCCGAAGCGCTGGAAGTGGCGATCTTCCCGGGCTTCGCCGCCGCCGAAGTGCTGTACGGCGATGATGGCGCAGTGATCGGCGTCGCCACCGGCGACATGGGCATCGAAAAGGACGGCAGCATCGGCCCGGCGTTCGAACGCGGCATGGCGCTGCAGGCGAAGTACACGATCTTCGCCGAAGGCGCGCGCGGCCACCTCGGCCGCCAGCTGATCAGCCGTTTCAAGCTGGACGAAGGCAAGGATCCGCAGGCCTACGGCATCGGCATCAAGGAACTGTGGCAGATCGACCCGGCCAAGCATGAGCCGGGCCTGGTGGTGCACGCTGCCGGCTGGCCGTTGGACACCGATACTTACGGCGGTGCGTTCCTGTACCACGCCGACGGCGGCAAGGTCGCCATCGGCTACGTGGTCGGCCTGGATTACAAGAACCCGTGGCTGAGCCCGTTCGAGGAGTTCCAGCGCTTCAAGACCCATCCGTCGATCCGCAAGCATCTGGAAGGCGGCACCCGCATCGGCTACGGCGCGCGTGCGATCACCGCCGGCGGGCTGATGTCGCTGCCGAAGACCGTGTTCCCCGGCGGTGCACTGGTCGGCTGCGAGGCCGGCTACCTCAACGTCAGCCGCATCAAGGGCAGCCACGCGGCGATCAAGACCGGCATGCTGTGCGCCGATGCCGCCTTCGACGCGCTGGTGTCCGATCGCCAGCACGACGAACTCAGCGCCTACCCGGCCGCCTTTGAAACCAGCTGGCTGCACGACGAACTGAAGCTGTCGAAGAACTTCAAGCAGTGGTTCAAGAAGGGCCAGACCGTGGCCACGCTGATGACCGGCATCGAGCAGTGGCTGCTGCCGAAGCTGGGCGTGCGCAATCCGCCGTGGACCCTGCGCCACAGCATTCCGGACCATGCCTGCCTGGAGCCGGCTTCGAAGCACGCGCGCATTGCCTATCCCAAGCCCGATGGCGTGCTGACCTTCGACCGCCTCAGCTCGGTGTTCCTCAGCAGCACCAACCACGACGAGAACCAGCCCAGCCACCTGACATTGAAGGATGCGAGCATCCCGGTGAAGGTGAATCTGGCCGAGTACGCTGGCCCGGAAGCACGCTACTGCCCGGCGGGTGTGTACGAATTCGTCGGCGACGGCAACGATGCGCGGCTGCAGATCAACGCGCAGAACTGCGTGCACTGCAAGACCTGCGACATCAAGGACCCGACCCAGAACATCGTCTGGGTGACCCCGCAGGGCGGCGGCGGACCGAACTACTCCGGCATGTGACCGGTGATGGGGCTGCGACCGCCGGTCGCAGCTCCACGTGGCGTGCGACCGTTATCCTGCCCGCCATGCGCGCCTTTCATCTGCTTCTTGTTGTTGCCATGACCCTGGCCGCCAGCGCGTGCCAGCGCCAACCGGCTGTGCCCAGCACGCCGGAACAGGCACGCCAGCAGGCGATGCAGCAGGCGTTCGAACTGTGTGCCGGCTGCCACACCGTCAAGGCCGGCGGCATCCACCGCTTCGGACCCAACCTGCATGGGGTGATCGGCCGTCGTGCGGGCAGCCTGCCCGACTACGGATACTCGCAGGCCATGCGCCGCGCCGACATCGTGTGGAGTGCTCAGACCCTGGACACCTTCCTGCAGTCGCCCACCCATCTGGTGCCCGGCACGCGCATGTACAACGCGTTCCCGAGCGCGGAGCGTCGCGCGCTGGTGATCGCCTACCTGCAGGAACACGCAGCTCAGTGAGCCATGCGCTGCAGCTGGTGCTGCAGATGCTCCACGAACTGTCCGGCATCAGCGATCGCCGCTGCGATCTCGGCATCACCTGCGGCCTGCAACCGTTCCACCAGCACGTTGGCGCGATCGGCCAGGCCCCGTGCACCCACCGCGCCCAGCGCACCGGCCTGCCGGTGCAGATGCAGCGCGGCCGTCACCCGGTCGCCTTCCTGCAGCGCGCGCTGCAGGGTCGCGATGTCCTCGTTGCTGGCCTTGATCATGCTGTCGTGCAGCTGCTGGGCGATCTCGCGCGAACCGAAGCGCCGCTGCAGGGTCGCCAGGTCGGGCAGGCCCTCGTCGCCATCGGGTTCATCGTCGCTGTCCACTGCAGTCTGGTCATCCTCCACACCGTCCGCGCGCGGCAGCCAGCTCAGCAGCGCCTGTCGCAGCGTCGCCAACGACAACGGCTTGGCCAGCACGTCATCCATGCCGGCTTCGCGGCAGCGGCGTGCGTCGTCGTCAAGCACGCTGGCGGTCAGCGCCAGTACCGGCATCCGCGGCTGGCCGTTGCGCCCCTCGCGCTCGCGCAGCAGGCGGGTGAAGCCGAATCCATCCAACACCGGCATGCGGCAATCGGTGATGACCAGATCGAAGGATTCCGATTCCTCCGCCAGCCGGTCCAGGGCCTGCTGCCCGTCATCGACCAGCACATGCGGCACACCCAGCTGCTGCAGGCGCCAGGCCATCATCGCCTGGTTGGTGGGATGGTCTTCAATGACCATCACCCGTGCCTGGCGCAGATCAGGGGGCAGCAACGCGATCTGCTGATGCTCGGCCTGCAGCGCCATCACATCCTCGCTGCGCGCCTCCACCAGCGACAGCAGCACTTCCACCCGCGTCCCTTCGCCCAGCGTGCTTTCCAGCTTCATTTCGCCGTCCATCTTCTGCACCAAGCGCCGGCAGATGCTCAGGCCCAGCCCGGCACCACCATGGTCGCGCTGGATGTACGCGCCGGCCTGGGTGAAGGGTTCGAACAGGGTCGGCAACTGCTCCGGCGCAATGCCGATGCCGGTATCGGTGACACTCAGGCGCAGCGGCTGGCTGCCATCCTCCGCAGTGGGTCCCAGCACCTCCAGCTGCAGCCGCACCGAGCCCTTCACGGTGAACTTGATGGCATTGCTGACCAGGTTGAACACGATCTGTCGAAAACGCACGCCATCCACTTCATGGGCCTGGGCCAGCTGTTCGTCGATGTCCAGCTGCAGGTCCAGGCCGCGCGCCGTGGCCTGCGGCAACAACAATCGATGCACCCCTTCCAGCAGGGGCCGCACCGGCAGCGGTACCGGCTCCAGTCGCAGCGCGCCCGCTTCCATCCGCGAATAGTCGAGGATGTCGTCCAGGATCTGCCGCAGCATCTGCGCCGAGTCTTCGATCACGCCGAGGATGCGTTGCTGTTCGGCGTCCAACGGCGAATGCGCCAGCACTTCCAGCATGCCCAGCACACCACTCATCGGCGTGCGGATTTCATGGCTCATGGTAGCCAGGAAGCGCGACTTCGCTGCTGCCGCCTGTTCGGCTTCGACCATTGCCGCCGCCAGCGCGTCGGCCTGCGCGCGCGCCTGGCTCACGTCCACCCAGTAACCACTCCAGGTCACCGCGCCCGCTTCGGTTGAATACGGATGGGCCTGGCTGCGCACCCAGCAGGGCACGCCTCCGTCACGATGGATACGGAACTCGAAGGAAAGCGGCGCGAAATTGCGCGCCGCCAGTTCCATCGCACGCAACACCTTTTCACGGTCATCGGCATCGATGCACGCCAGCAACGCCTGCCCATCCGCTTCCGCCTGCTGCCGGCTGATGCCGAACATCGACTGCACATCGCCGGCAATGAAGGGAAAGCTCAAGGTGCCGTCCGCTTCGCGGCGGGCCTGGTAGACGATGGCAGGCAGGTTGTCGGTCACCTCGGCCAGGCGCTGCTCCAGCTCACGGCGGCCGGCCACTTCGCGGCGCAACCGCCAGTGCCCCAACCCGTGCACCGCCACCGCGGTGGCCAGCACCAGCAGCAGGGGAAGGCCCCAACGCAGGAGCGTGCGCCAGTCCACCCCATCGCGATATTCCACCGCCAGCCAATCGCCGCGCAGGGCCTCGCGCTGGCGTGGCCCCATCTGCAGCAGCAGGCGGTCGAAGGTGGTGGCCAAGGCCGCATGGCGGCGCTCCACCGCCAGCGCCAGCTGGTCGTTGAACCCGGCTGGCGCAGCCAGTTGCAGGCGCCCCGGAAAGCGGTTGCGCAGCAGCTGGTCGACCAGCGCCAGGTTGCCAACGTAGGCATCGGCCTCGCCATCCGCAAGACGTTGCAGGGCCTGCTCGGCACTGCGCGCGGCGACGATCTTCACCGACGGCGCCTGCTGCTGCACGTAGCCGCGGATGCGCTCCGGATCGGACAGCAGCACGCGTTTGCCGTCCAGGTCCGACAAGCCCAGCATCGACGGACCATCCGTGCGGGTGACGATCACGTTGGGCACGGTGATGAAGGGCTGGCTGAACACCCATTCCGGCCCCAGATAGCGCGAATCGGAAGGAATGCCGATCACCGCCTGCAGTTCCCCGCGACGCGCCTTCTCGCGCACCTCGTACCAGTCATGGCTGTTTTCAACCTGCAGGTTGGCGCCGGCCTGCAGCAGGCGCTGCAGGTATTCATTGGTCAGGCCACTGGGCTTGCCATTCCTGTCGGCGAACGACAGCGGTGCGGCGTTGGGCGCAAAGCCGATCTTCAATGGCTGCTGCAGCACGCGTTTCTCGGCCTGGCTCAACGCCAGCTGCGCCGACGCCGACCACTGCGGCGGTGGCAGCCAGCGCTGCGCGAGGGTGTCGCGCTGAGCTTCGCTGACAGCGGCAAGCGCCAGATCCAGTGCTTCGGACAACGGTTGTTTGCTGTTGGGCACACCGAAATGCAACTGCTCCGGGGGCAGATCGCTGGGCCGCAGCAACACCACACCCTTCAACTTGGCGGCGGCGATCAGTTCCGTTGCCACGTAGGCGTTACCGATGAAAATGTCGGCTTTGTCGTCTCTGACCATGTTCAAGGCGGTCAGCGTGTTGTCTGCGACAAGTTGTCGTGCCCTTGGGAATCGCGCACGCACCTGCGGCCCGGTCATGAAGTCCTGCTCGACCACAACGCGCAGGCCATCCAGATCGGGTGCCTCCGAAGCACGCAGGTCCTGAGGACGCCCGACCATGGCCAGCGGTGCTTCGACATAGGCGGCGGTGTAGACCATGCAACGGGTGCGCTCGGCGCTGAGCGCGATGTTCATTACCACGTCGATCTCGCCGCGACATGCCGCATCCAGCACCGAGGGCCAGTCTGCAAAGCGGCGCGTCTCCACCTTCAGTCCAAGCTGACGGGCCGAAAGCGTCAGGTAGTCCGGGCCGAGGCCCACCTGCTTCCCGTCCTGGATCGACTCAAAAGGAGGCCAGCCACTGTCATACTGTCCAACAACGACAACAGGATGTGCGGCCAGGTATTCGCGCTGCAGGGGACTGAGCGGCAACGGTCCCGGCGCGGACGCGGACTGGGCCAGCGCCGGCAGAGCCAGCAGGGTCGTCAACAGGATCAGTCCACGAGCCGCCCAGCTGCGCATCTGCAACGATCTCCTGGAAGTCCTGCCAAGGACCGCGATAGTCGCGGTCCGGCGTGCCGGTGGCCATACTAGAGCATGACCTTGCGCATCATCATCGCAGACGATCACCCCGTGGTCCGCATCGGTACCCGCGCCGTCATCGAGTCCAGCGGCGTTGGCAAAGTCGTTGGCGAGGCCGACAACGCCCAGGCGCTGATGACCCTGCTGACCACCCAGCCCTGCGACCTGCTGGTCACCGACTATTCGATGCCCGGCAGCCCCCAGGCCGATGGCTTCGCCATGATCGGCATGATCCGCCGCCGCCATCCCGACCTGCCGGTGCTCATGCTCAGCGTTTCCAACAACCTGGCGATCCTGCGCATGGTGCTCGACAGCGGCGTGCTCGGCCTGGTCGACAAGAGTTCGTCGATGGATGAACTGCCGCAGGCGATCCAGGCGGTCTATCGCGGCCAGTCCTACATCAGCCGCAGCCTGCGTGAGCGGGTGGAGGAAGCCGGCAGCTGGCGCATGCGCGAGGGCGATGGCAAGCCGTTGTCACCGCGCGAAGTGGAGGTGCTGCGCCTGCTCGGCACCGGCATGACGGTGAAGGAAATCTCGCTGCAGCTGCACAAGAGCGTCAGCACCATCAGCCGTCAGAAGGGCGATGCCATGCTCAAGTTGGGGCTGAAGGGCGACGCGGAACTGTTCGACTACCTGCGCGACGGCAGGATCTGAGACACCGTTCACAGCTCTTTGGGGGAGCCTCCCCCTGCCCCCCTGTGATCATCGTCGCATCTGTGCCATCATCGGCCCTGATGGGTTTTCCTATGCGAGGTCGAAGGAATCGACCGGCTCATCACGACGTTCCCCCTCATTGAGGGTGGGGCGTGTTCTGCGTTGGCCTTCCTGCCCGACGCCCGCAAACCATGGAGAGGTGCATGAAGATCCTTCCGGAATCCCGCTTGGCCCGTGTCCGCCCACGTCTGTGTGCGACGTTCGCCGGCCTGCTCGTTGCGTTGCTTGCCAGCGCCTGCACCCCCTCGACTTCGACCGCGTCACCACAGGGCGCCACCGCGCCACGACAGGATGTTGCCCCGATGCAGAGCTCCGCCACACCCGCCACCACGGCCACCGCCACGCCCCCCGATGCCGGCAGCGTGCTGTATTTCATCTACGACGTCGACGGCGATGGCGCCGTTTCGTATGAAGTAGCCAATGGCAGTGTCGCCACCTTCTGGTTCGGCCATGCCTTCGAAGTGGCCGGCACCCGCTATTACACCGGCTTTGCCTGGAACACGCCGCAGAAGTACGGCAAGCCCGGCGAGGACGACGTCGGTCCGGACAGCCAGGTCACCCTGACTGAGGCCACCTTCACCCTGACCGGCGACAAGCCGGATCGGCCGTGGGTGTTCAAGGGCGCCGAACCGTGGATCGGCACCGTCGGCGCCAACGGCACCGCGCCGGACATCGACAGCAAGCGCAAGCCGCTGGAGTACCGCACCCCGGCCGGCAAGCTGGTACTGGCGGTGCCGACCAGCACCTTCGCCACCGGCACCAGCATCGAAAGCTACGCCGTGCTGGTGTTCAACCCGGACTACGAGAAATCCGAAGACGGCCAGGTCTGGGCAAGCCTGGGCACGGTGATCACCGGCGAAGACAATTCGGCCGCCTGCGACGACGGTCAGGTGATGCCGTGCGTCAGCAACCAGGGCGTTCTGGCCTTCAACGCCGTCGCCGGCAGCGACCTGCCCACCATCAGTGTCACCGCCACCGGCACCACCATTTCCGGCCCGGGCCAGACCCGTGCGCTGGGTGCGGCCGATGCACGCCAGTACCACTACGACGCCGCCCGCAAGGCCTACGTCGAAAAGTAAGACGCACCACCCCGCAGCACCTGTTGACCGACATGTTGAAGACTCACGGATGAGTCCGGTTGGCGTATCGCGGCAAAGGCCGCACCATCAACCCCAGAGGAAGTGTCATGGCACAACGTGACTACAGTAGAAAGGAAGTTCTCGACATCATCGAGCAGGTTGCACAGCGCAAGGGCATCGCCAGCGAAGACTTCCTGCGCTTTGCCCACATCGAGACCGGTGGCCGCTTCAACGAACGCGCGCACAACGACAAGACCGATGCCAAGGGCCTGTTCCAGTTCCTGCCGTCGTCGGCCAAGCAGTACGGCCTGACCGGCCACGAGTACGACCCGACCCGCAACACCGAAGCGGCAGCGGAGATGTTCAAGCGCAACCTGGTGGACATGGAAAAGCGCCATGACCGCACCGGCCACCCGTACCTGTCCGGTGATGACAAGCCGAGCGGCCTGGACCTGTATCTGGCACACCAGCAGGGTGCGGCCGGCTACGGTTCGATCCAGACCGCGATCGCCACCGGCACGTTCGGCGTCGTGCGCGACGGCCACGGCGATCCGATCGACATGCGCCCGCGCATCATGGGCCAGATCGGCGGTGACGTGGAAGCGTTGACCGGGCATACGCGCACCGAGATGCGCACGATGAATGATCGTGACCTGGCCAGCACCTTCGCCCAGTACTACGACCGCAAGTACGACGCGATCAGCATCCCGGAAAAGAACATCGCGCCGATCACCGAGACCCAGGCACGCCCGGCGCCGGTGCAGAGCGCACCGACGCAGACCGTAACCCCGGCCGCGCAGGCAGCAGTCGCCGCAGGTGCCGCAGCCATCGCCGCCACTGCCACGGCTGCCGCTGCCAAACCGGATGCACCCGGCATTTCGCTGGATGCGGCGTACAACGCGGGCGTGAAGTACGACAACGTCAAGTACGCGATCAACATCGAATCCAGCCAGTACTACCGTGGCAACGGCGTCACCGGCAAGAACGTCGACCAGGGCTACATCGACTGCTCCGGCTGGGTCGGCACGATGCTCAACAAGACCCAGGACGAGATCAACCAGAAGGCCGGCCGCGCGGTGTTCGCCGACGCCGACAAGATCAAGCTGGGCTTCGCCGGCTCCGGCGGTATCGTGCATGACGCCTACAAGGACTCGGGCGTGCTGCTCAAGCGCGACGACATCCTCAAGCCGGATGCGCTGAAGGAAGGCATGGTCATCGGCCTGGATACGGCCAAGACCAAGCACGAGCACTGGAATGGCATCGACCACATCGTGATGGTGGTGCGTGACCCGAACACCGACAAGCTGCTGATCAGCCAGTCCACCGGCAAGCTGGGTGTGCACACGATGCCGGTGGAGGATTACCTCAAGCAGGTGAAGGACCACCCGAACTGGAAGCTGTTCGCCTCCGATCCGCTGCACCAGGCACGCAACCTGCTGGAAAACCGCAGCCAGACGCACGAGCAGGCGCAGGCGCAGGCGCAGGCGCAGGCCAAGGGTGCGGCCGAGCCGAAGCCGGCAGCGCAGGAAAAGCCGCAGACCAGCAACGAAGTACATAAGCAGGGTGCGCACGGCGAAGGTGTGCGCAGGGCGCAGGAACAGCTGGGCCACCTGGGATATGTGGGCGCCGACGGCAAACCGCTGGTCGAAGATGGAAAGTTCGGTCGCAACACCGAGGCTGCCGTGCGCCAGCTGCAGAAGGACAACGGTCTGGCAGTGGACGGCATCATCGGCCCGAAGACGCTGGATGCGATCAAGGACGCGCGCGAGCGCCCGCTGCTCAATGACGAGCGCCATCCGCAGAACCCGATGTACAACCAGGCCGTGAAGGGCATGGAGGGCCTGCCGGCAGGCACCTTCAAGGACCGCCATGCACTGGAGGCCGCCGCCGCTGCACTGACCAAGGAAGCGCAGGCCAGCGGCATGCAGCGCATCGATTCGGTGGTGCCCAGCACCAACGGCGAGCGCATGTTTGCCGTACAGGGCACCGCCGGCGACCCGGCCGCCTGCCGCGCGGCGGTGGAAACCCGCGCTGCCAGCGAGCAGAGCATGGCAGTCAGCAGTGGTGCGGTGCACGGTGCACCGAATGTCCTGCAGCAGCAGGACGCCCAGCAGGAGCAGGTGAAGCAGGCCCAGCGCGCCATGGGCCACTGAGCCAGGCAGAGGGAGACCAGGGGAAGGGCCGCGTACTGCGGCCCTTTTCCTTTCTGGCAGCTGAGCGGCCGCAGCGCTTTCAGCCTCGCTTCATGCCGCCTGACGCTAGATGAATGCGCAAGCCGCACGGGGATCGCGCGCAATGTTCCGGCAATGTCCGGGCACCAGCGTGGTCCCTACGGCAGCCGGGGCGCCCAGCGCCCTCCCTGCCCACCGTGGCATGCACCTCACAGGAGAACCCAACATGCTCAGCACTTCCGCACTCAGCTTCCGTGGTCTGGCGATGGCCCTGGCACTTCTTGCCGGCGTGGCCGTGGTCAGTGATGCCAGCGCGATGTCGAGGAAGGACAAGCGCACCGTGGTCGGTGCCGTCGTCGGCGGCGTGGCGGGTCACCTGATCTCCAACGGCGACCCGGCCGCCACCGTCGGCGGCGCGGTTGCCGGCGGCGCCATCGGCAACCTGACCACCTCCGACCGCCATGATCGCCGCTACGACGGGCGCTATGACCGCCGTTACGACCGTGGCTACGACCGCCGTTATGACCGGGGCTACAACCGCGGCTATGGCTACGACCGCCGCGATGACCGTCGCTGGCAGCGCGAGCGCCATGACAACCGTTACTACCACGACCGCGGCCGCCATCGCGGCTGGTAAGCGCGCCGGCCACAGGCCGCACATGATGTCCCTGACGGGCGGGTCGATGACCCGCCCGTTTGCGTCTGTGGCGTCCATGGCGTTGAATGCGCAGCCTTGGATGTTCCTTTACTCACCAGCGGCCGTGGCATGACTTCTTCCCCCCATCGCGTGCAGGGCCTCAACAACGACGAGGTCGCCGCCGACTGGCCGGCGATCGACGCGCAGGAGATCACCTGGCTGCGTGGCCACTTTCCGCAGCTGGGCGCGGACAGCACGCTGCGCTGGCACAGCCCGCGTCCGTTGTCGGCCGCGGCCATCGTCGACGGCACGCGCGGTCCGGTCTTCATCAAGCGCCACCACCACAGTGTGCGCAGCGCGGGAAGCCTGGAGGAAGAACACCGTTTCATCGCGCATCTGGCGACTGCCGGCATGCCGGTGGTGCAGGTGCTGGCCAGCAGCCACGGCCGCACCGCACTCGAACACGGCCAGTGGACCTACGAACTGCATGCGGTGGGCGCCGGCAGGGACCTGTATCGCGAGCTGCCGTCATGGTCGCCGTTGACCGACGTCGCCCAGGCCCGCGAGGCGGGCCGCATGCTGGCCACGCTGCACCGCGCCGCGGCCAGCTACCACGCCCCGCAACGCAGTACCCATCTGCTGGTGGCACGCGACGACCTGATCCGCGCCGATGACCCGATCGCCGCGCTGAAGGCCGACCTCGGCAACCGCCCCGGGTTGGCCCGCTACCTGGCGCGCATTCCCTGGGAAGAACAGCTGCACCGCGATGTGCTGCCCTGGCACCATGGCCTGGCCGCGCGCCTGCAGGACGAACCACGGCTGTGGGCGCACAACGACTGGCACGTCTCCAACCTGCTGTGGAACGACGACGGCACGATTGCCACGGTGCTCGATTTCGGCCTGGCCTCACCAACCAGCGCGCTGTTCGACCTGGCCACCGCGATCGAACGCAACGCGGTGGCCTGGCTGCAGCTGGAGCGCGGCACCGACGCGGTACGCATCGATATCGCCCTGGCCCTGCTGGACGGCTACCGGCAGGAACTGCCGCTGTCGCCCAAGCGCGTGCACCTGCTGGCCGACCTGCTGCCGATGGTGCATTTCGACTTCGCTCTGTCCGAAGTGGAGTACTTCGAGGGCGTCACCCGCTCCACCGCGAATGCCGACGTCGCCTGGCAACCGTTCATGCTCGGGCATCCGGCCTGGTTCGCCACGGGCCCCGGCCAGGCCCTGCTGGCGGCCCTGCACGCCGCCGCGTAAGCCGCGAGCCACCCAACACGCTGGGTACTCAGTAGATCGACGCCATGCGTCGATGACGCGCTCGGCCGGGGCCAGATGCCTTTCCGCTGGAAAGAGATCTGACCCCGCCTGAAGGGTGGCGGCTCGCAAATCCGTACCATTTGTAGTGAAATGGTCACCTGAAGCGGGGGTGCCTGGATCTACCAGGCTGAGAGAGTCCCTTGGAACCTGATCCGGTTTGCACCGGCGTAGGGAGCTTTGAGCCGCAGCCACACCCCCGTCATGGGTCGGTGCACCTGCGCGCCGTCGCTTCGTCTCCCTTGTTGTCTGAAGACGAATCGAATGAACCGCTGCCTGCGCCCCACCCTGCTCGCCCTTGCCCTCTGCGCCGCCCTGCCGCTGTACGCCAGCGAGGCAGGCACCGACGCCGTTGATGTTCCGCCGTCCTCGCCCACCGATCTGGCGGCAGTGCGCGTGCAGGCCGGCAAGCCGGCCACCGACACCTCGCGCGTCAACGCCTTCGGTGGCGGCTCCTGGAAGGACACCCCCGCCTCGGTGAACGTGCTGGAGCGCGACTACCTCGACCGTCGCCAGGTCCGTTCGCTGTCCGAGCTGGCCAGCAACGATGCCTCGCTGGGCGATGCCTATGCGCCGGTGGGCTACTACCAGAACATCGCCATCCGTGGCTTCGCGCTGGACGCGGCCACCGGCTACCGCTTCAACGGCATGTCCATCGCCGGCGAACAGCGCCTGGCGCTGGAGAACATCCAGGAAGTGCAGATCCTGAAGGGCGAAGCCGGCCTCGCGGCTGGCGTGATGGCGCCCGGCGGCATCATCAACTACGTGGGCAAGCGCCCGGCGGAAGTACGCACGGTCACCCTGGGCACCGATTCGGAAGGCTCGCGCTATGCCGCCGTGGATGTCGGCCACTGGCTGACCCCGCGCTTCGGCGTCCGCTTCAATGCCGCCTGGGATGCCAACGATTCCTACGTCGAGCATGCCGACGGTCGCCGCAACTTCTACTCGCTGGCCACCGACTGGCTGATCGGCGAACACGGCAAGCTGGAAGTGGATGCCAACTACCAGACCAGCTCGCAGCGCTCGGTGTCCGGCTTCCAGCTGCTGGGCGCGCGCGACCTGCCGCGTGGCGTCGACCGCGAGCGCCTGCTCGGCTACCAGCCGTGGCAGCGGCCGGTGGACATCGCCAGCACCAACATCACCGCCCTGCACACCTACGACTTCAACGACGCCTGGCAGTCGCGGCTGTCGATCGGCCACAGCCGCTCGGTGATCGATGACAACGTCGCTTTCGCCTACGGCTGCTACTACACCGCAGGGTGCGCAGACGGCAGCGTGCCGGGCAACTATTTCGCCCCCAACGGCGACTACGACATCTACGACTACCGCAGCCCGGATGACACCCGCCGCAACCAGCAGGCGCGTGCCGAACTGCGCGGCAGCTTCGACACCGGCAGCGTCGGCCACCAGCTGAGCATCGGCGCCGACTACTTCCGCCGCACCGTCGACAAGCGCCCGAGCGTCAACGAGTACGTCGGCACCAGCAACATCCACGATGCGCAGGTGCCGGTGTTCGAGCCCTCACCGAAGATGCCGGGTGCATCGGCACGGCGCCTGGACAGCCGCCAGACCGCGTTCTTCGCGCTGGACCGGATGAGCTTTGGCGATGACTGGCAGTGGCTGGCCGGCGGCCGCTTCGTGCGCCTGGACGAGCGCGCCTACGACAAGCGCGGCACGCCGCAGCGCCACAGCCGTTTGTCGCGCTTCCTGCCGCAGACCGCGCTGGTGTGGAAGGCCACCGACCAGCTCAACGCCTACGCCAGCTACGTGCGCGGCATTTCGCTGGGCCAGGAAGCACCGTTCTGGACGTCCAACGCCGATACCTTCCTGCCGTCGATGCAGTCGCGGCAGCTGGAAGTGGGTGTGAAGTACGTACCGGTGGACGCTCTTACCCTGGGCGCCGCAGTGTTCCGCACTACCCAGCCCTACCAGTACGCAAAGCCGGACGGCAGTGATGCCGGCTACACCTTCGTCGAAGAAGGCAAGCAGACCCATACCGGCCTGGAACTGACCGCCAACGGCCAGCTGACCGACGCCCTGCAGATCGTCGCCAGCGCCAGCGTGCTGCAGGCGCGCGCACGCGACAGCGGTACTCCGGCCTACGAAGGCCATCAGCTGGTGAACGTGCCGAAGGTGCGCGCCAGCGTGCATCTGGCCTATGCACTGCCGTTCGCCGAGGGCTTGGACGTGACCGGTGGTTGGCGCTATGCCGCCGCCAACGTCGCCCGCGCCGATGGCGGTGTACGCGCACCGGACTACTCGGTGTTCGACGCTGGCCTGCGCTTCCAGCACCGCCTGCACGAGCGTGCCGTGACCTGGAACCTGTCGGTGGACAACCTGTTCAACCGCTTCTACTGGCGCGACACCGGCAGCAGCGGCGGTGACTACTACCTGTTCCCGGGCGCACCGCGACAGGCACGCCTGTCGGTGACGTTCGCGCTGTGAGCGGCGTCGCGCTCGAGTGGACTGCAGCCCTCTTCAGCATCCTCGGGGTGTGGCTGATGGCGAAGCGACGGCTGGCCGCGTGGCCGGTCGGCCTGCTGTCGGTCGCGCTGTACGGCGCGGTGTTCGCCGAGGCCAAGCTGTACTCGGACACGCTGCTGCAGGTCGCCTTCGGTGGTTTCCTGGTCTACGGCTGGATCAACTGGCGCCAGCACGCGGCCGATGAGGGCAGCATCCGCATCGTGCCGCTGGCGCGCGGCACGCTGCTGCGCGACCTCGCCATCGGCCTGTGCGCCGGCGTCGCGCTTGGCGCCGGCATGCACACCTTCACCGATGCGGCGCTGCCATGGCTGGACGCGATGCTGACCGCGTTGAGCCTGGTCGGGCAGTGGTGGCAGGCACGCCGACACGCCGCCTGCTGGTGGGTGTGGATCGTGGTGGACGTGGTCTACGTGGGCGCGTACCTGTTCAAGTCGCTGCACGTGACTGCTGCGTTGTACGTGTTCTTCCTGGGCCTGGCATTGTTCGGGCTGCGGGCGTGGCGTGCAGCCGCACGTGAACCGCAGCTGGCAACGCGGTAGAGCCACGCCATGCGTGGCTGGCGGGCACCGGTAGACGCCAACCTTGGTTGGCGCTCACGTGCCGACCAAGGTCGGCATCTACCAAACGCAGCCACGCATGGCGCGGCTCTACCTGGGTTGCAGCACCAGCCCCAACCGCAGCGGCTGGCGCATGTCCTTCGGCGGCGCCGCCGGCAACGCCGTGGCCTGCAGCGTCGCACGCAGATCGGCATCCACCTGGGCATCACCCAAGCTGTCGAATTCCAGTTTGGAGATCGCGCCATCGCGGGCGATCCACACGCTCACCACCAGCGGTGTCGGCGTATCGGGATACTCCTGCAGCCAGGCCAGCAGGCGCTGGGCGCGTGGATCCTGTTCCTGCTGGAGGCGCTGCTGCAGTTCGCCGCTGACGGAGGCGGCATAGGCCATCCAATGCGCAGGCGCGTCCTGTGCGGACACGCTGGCGCTGCCCAGCGCCAGCAGGCCCAGCAACCATGCCAACGGGCGCCAACCACGGCGCGTGGTGCGCCTGTTGCCTGCAGAATCCATCACCCACGTCTCCACTGCCGTCCAACGCGCCATGGTCGGCGCTGCAGATGACAGGCAGATGGCGGCGCAGTAGAGCCACGCCATGCGTGGCTGTTCTGGGCAACCGGTTGATCCATCCACGCATGGCGTGGATCTACCTGGCTGCCCCACCCGGCGTGATCAGTCGCCCAGGTCGGCCAGCACCTTGCGCGAGGGGGCGAAGAAGGTGACGCCGGTGGTCGCGGTGGAGAAATCGAGGATGCGGTCGTGCAACGGCGCGGGATTGCCGATGAACATCCGCTCCAGCATCTGCTCGATCACCCACAGCCGACGCGTGTAGCCGATGAAGTAGGTGCCGTACTCGCCACGCCCCGGGTTGGCGAAGGGCATGTTGTCGCGCAGGATCTCGTGCTCGCCGTCGGCATCCTCGATGGTGCACAGCGTCTTGTGCGACTTCTGCGCGTCGGCCGGCGCGTCGTCCAGTTCGATGTTGTCGTGCTTGGTGCGGCCGATGATCGCTTCCTGCGCTTCGGTCTTCTGCGCACGCCAGGCATCGAGGTTGTGCAGGTACTTCTGCACCACCACGTAGCTGCCACCGGCATGGTCGGGATCTTCGTCGCCGACGATGGTCGCCTCCGGCAGCGACAGCCCCTCCGGGTTGGCGGTGCCGTCGACGAAATCGAGCAGGTCGCGGCCGTCGAAGTAACGGAAACCGGCCACGTCATCCACCGCTTCCACGGCATCGCCGAAGGCCAGCAGCAGGTTCTTCTCGAACGCCACGATAAGATCCATCGTGCGCGCACGGATGTGGTACAGCAGGTCACCCGGCGTGGACACCGCCGTATGGGTGGCACCCTTCACTTCCTGGAACGGCTTCAACTCGCGCGGCGGCGTGCTGCCCACCAGCGGCGCCCACACGCGGTGGCCAATGGCCACATTGCAGGTAAAGGTGCGTTCGATCTCGCGGATGGCGGTGTTCTTGATCAGGTCATCGGTGCTGGCCAGCACCTCGCGCACTTTCGCCAGCGACGCCTCATCGTCCTTCACCGTCAGCACCAGGAACGCGGCCGAATGGGTCAGCGGTGCGGTGATCTGCTGCGGCTCGTTGTCGAGCGTGTGGTTGAGGGCGGTGATGGGGGCGGGCTGGGCGTTCACGGCAGTTCCTGCTGGCTTGAGGCGGGCAAATCGCATGGGGCGATGTGCGGGCGATCATAGCGGAACGGCCTTGCGGGCGACGGAGCGGTTCTCAGTTCGCGGCGAGCGTGAGCCATTCGTTGGCGAGCGCGCGTGCCCGCTGTTCGCTGTCGGTGATCGAATGCTCCGGCTGCTGCAGCCACCACTCTCCCTGCCATTGCGGCAGCATGTGTCCGCGCAGGAAATGCTCGACGCGGAAGCTCTGCCCGACAGCATGGATGCAGACCAGCCGGATGCAGTCCTGGGAGACAACAGCGTCCAGCAGCTGCCAGCCATCCGCAGCATCGCGCAGCAGATGCGCCCCGGCGATCTCGATCACGTCCATGCTGTGCGACTACGCCGTGGTCACGGTGAACTGTTGCGGCGTGCGCCACGCAACCCGGAGGTAGGCGCCCTGCAGCAAGCCGCCATCGCGAAAGTGTTCGAACACGTCAGCCGGGCACCACTCCCTGCCCGCCGAGAAGGCTACGCCGAGGTCACGCAGACGGATGAAGACGATGGCCTTGGCTGCGTCGTCGGCGACCGGCAGGGTGAGGGTGTCTGCCTCGCCAGCGGTGAAGCCCAGCGCCTGCAGCGAGGTCCGCGGGCGGCCGTTCAACAACATCACCTTGATGCAGTTGCCGTCGGCCTGCCTCACGTAGGCGTCGATGTGCGTTTCCATTGGCGGATTGTAGAGGCAACGCGACCCCACTTGCAGCGTGCTGCTGGTCGATCATTTGAGGCCTGGCCATGACACTGCTAGCCTGCGGATGTGCGGCCTGCAGAGGCTCGCCATCCACACACTTCACGGAGGAAGCAGTCGATGGTCCACTCACCGATGCAATGGAGGCATGGGCCCGTTGCTGCGGCGCTGGCGTTGCTGCTGGCCGCCCCGCTGCAGGTACACGCCGCAAACGAAGGGTCTTTCTTCGACGCACTTGAGCGCTATGGTGCCGATGACTTCAGCGGCTGTGCGCATTTTCTGGATGACCTGCTGCAACGTGGAGGCCATTTTCCCGAGGGTGGCGAACTGCTGCTGGTTGAATGCACGGCAGCGGCCGGCGACCTGGGAAAAGCGATGGACCATGTAACCACGCTGCTTCCCAGCGGCAGGCTGTCGGCCGATGACCTGCTGCACAAGGATCGGCCAGGATTGAATGCGCTGCGCAACGGCCCGGCGTGGCCGGACATGCGCAAGCGCGTGCTGGCCGCCGAGCAGCAGCGCCTCGCATTGCTGGACGCGCCCCTGCGCAGGGAACTGCTGGAGCGCGCCGAGCGCGACCAGGCGGCACAGCATGCGGCTGTCGACGCTGGTGGTGGCGAGGCATTCAAAGCGACAGCTCCAGTGATCAAGGCCAACGCCGATTGGCTGAAATCGGTGGTAGCCGACAAGGGTTGGCCGACGTATGCCCTGGTCGGACATGATGGTGCCAAAGCCGCGTGGCTGCTGGTCCAGCACGCCGATCACGATCCCGTATTCCAGGCCGATATGTTGCCGTTGATCGAGAAGGCCGCCAAAGCCGGTGAAGCTGATTCTGCAGATCTGGCACTACTGACTGATCGCGTGCTGCTGGCGCAGGGCAAACCGCAGCGCTATGGCAGCCAGTTCACACAGGCCGATGATGGCGCGATGGAACTCCGCCCCACCGAAGACATGGAAGGCCTGGATGCGCGCCGCGAGGCGATGGGGCTGCAGCCACTGGCGCAGTACAAGGCCACGCTCGCAGAGATGTATGGCAAGCCGGTCCGATAGCACGGCGCTTGCCGAGGCTTAGTCCCGGTCGCTCCACACCGCCAGCACGTAACCGTCCAGATCGCGGAAGTGAAAGCGACGGCCACCGGGGAAAGCGAACACGTCCTGCACGATTTCGCCGCCGGCCGCGACGATGCGCTGCTGTGCATCGGCCAGATCCGAAAAGTAGAGAATCACCAGCGCGCCTCCCGCGGCTGTCACCGCCTCGTCAGCCACGAAACCCCCTTTGAGGCGGCCATCATCGAACTCGGTATAGGCCGGACCGTAGTCGGTGAAGGACCAGCCGAAGACCTGCCCATAGAACTGCTTGCTGCGGGCGATGTCGGCGACGTTGAATTCGATGTTGTCGATGCGGCGTTCGGCAGCGGTGGTCTCTGCGTGGCTCATGGTGCGGCTCCGTGGTTGGAGCGCACAGCATCGATCAGGGTTGAGCCGGCGTCTTGAACGAAACGGCCATCAACGCCCCCACTCCTGGCGCAGCGCACTGGCCGTCAGGCCGGACAGCTCGCGGGCCTCGCGGCTGAGGTGCGCCTGGTCGGCATAGCCCGCCTCGGCGGCCAGCATCGCCAGACTGTGCGCGGGCTGTGCCTGGCTGCAGCGCAGGAACCGCTGCAGGCGCAGGATCCGCTCCAGCGACTTTGCACCGTAACCGAACTGCGCCTGGCTGAAGCGGCGCAGGGTGCGCGGGCTCATCGCCAGGTGGGTGGCGAGTGCATCGACGCTGACGTCGCCCTTGGCAGCGTGCGCGAACAGCACATGCGCACGTTTCGTGTGTTCGTCCACCACGGCCGCAGGCATGTTCTGTTGCAGGCAATCGGCCAGACGTTGCAGACGCTGCTCAGGCGCGGCATCACCAATCGAGGCCGCAACCTGCGTTGCCCATCGGGCATTGAATTCAATCAGCGGCACGGCCTGACCGACGATGTCAGACAAGTCGATGCCAAGTGCCGCCGATGCCTGCCCGGGCCGGAAACGCGCCCCCAACACCTGCGCACCGGGCGCCAGTTGTGGATGTGCAGCGGTCCGATCCGGCCCCACCACGAACAGCGCACCGTCACGCCAAAGGATATCCACGCAGCCATCGGGCAGCACGGTGATGCTGCCGCTGGCGTCGGCCGACAACTGGCTCTGCCAGAGCTGGCCGAACTGGCCACGCAGCGGCGCAGGCGCCAGGTGTTCCTGGTAGGCCGTGCCAGTGCCAGCGAGAGTGGAGGGATCGCCCATGCCCCATTGTGGCAAAGCGATGCCGGAAAAAGAGAAGCCCGGCACGAGGCCGGGCTTCACTGGCGTATGGGAGAGAGGTCACACGCCAGTTACACGCACTAACGACAGGCGTTTGTTACCAGCTGAAGCGCGGGCCCACGAACCACTCGCGGTCGCCGGCCTTGGCCAGCTTCACTTCGCCACTCAGGCCCCAGTTCTGGTTGAACTTGGCGGTGGCGCCGACGCGGCCGTAGAACTCGCCGTCCGGGTTGATACCGTGCTTCTTGCTGTAATCCTCGTAACCGGCCAGCGCATAGCCTTCCAGGTACGGGTTGAACGCGGTGCGCACGCCCACTTCAGTGGAGTAGCCGTTGAAGTCCAGGCCGTGCTTCATATCAAACTTCTGGTACGCAACACGAGCCACCAGGTCGGTGTTCGGTGCGATGCCGTAGTTGTAGCCGGCACCGATGCGCCACTGGGCGACATCATTCTTGAAGGTGTCGGTTTCCTGCTTGCTGTAATCACCGAAGACATGGAAGTTCGGGTGCACGGCAACCGAGCCCTTCACGCCCCAGCCATCAGCGTCGCCGCCCTTGGCATCGGTGTTCACATAGCCGCCTTCAACGTAGTTGTACGACAGACCATCGGCAGCCGATGCGGCGAACGGCAGCGCGGCCAACAGACCCAGGGCAAGCAGCGAATTCTTGATCATCGGGATACACCTTTAATTATTTTGGTTTCGTCGAACGCCCCTCGGGAGGGGAGGGATAAGGGGCGTTCGACAGGTGTGAATTATCCGTTTGTTGATGAAATCAGCCCTGAATATTGAACTGACCGGTACATGAATGAGGTTCCTGTTCAGGGAACTCTCGATACGTCATGTAGTAGCCGTCGGGCGCAGGACGAAGGGCATGACCGCTTCGTGCATCTGAGAACTGCACGTGTAGCAGTGAGGTGCGGGCGTAGCTGTTGCGCGACGCTCATCTGCGCCCATTCATTAGGACAGCGTGAGCCCGCTTCATCCTGATGAATTGGCTGTATCGAAGCGGCGCAAGGGCATCGACCGATGCAGCACAGCTCGCTTGTTCCCGCTTGTTAAGGTTGGCTGCTTGCCGCACCTTCACGGCCCATCCACGTCTTCCAACTGCAGCTGAAAGCACTTCGCAGCGCCGGGAACAAACGCCGCTATATTCCAGACTCCCCAGACGAAGGAGGGAGTGGAATGTTCCTGACCAAGCAGCACATCAACGCGGCACGTGCCGTCACCGTAGCCATCGTTGCTACCGTAAGCCTCGGTGCTTGCGCCACCTACAAAGACGAATTCGCTTCGATCAACTCACGTCTCGACCAGCTCGACGTGAAGGTGCAAGGCGCGGCGCAGAGCGCCGAATCCGCCAACCAGTCCGCACAGCAGGCCAACCAGCGTCTGGATCAGATTGAAGGCCGCGTCCAGCAGCTCGAAAGGGTCCCGGGCCGCAAGCCGCGCGGGTAACCGCTCTCCCACCCACTTTGATGAACGCTTGAACCAGACACCAGTGGCCTTCGCCGGCCACTGGTGTCTTTCAACCTCTCGGTCTTCATCCGAAGGAGCCGTCCCATTCGTACGTACTCATTCCCTGCACGCCGGGCCGTGTCGGCCGCGCTGACCATCGCGCTGGCATTGGCAGGCACCAGCGTGGCCAGTGCCAAGAATGGCAAGGAAGCAAAAGAAGCACCTGCCGCGGAAACGGCGAACGCCGCCGATGAACTTCCGCAGGGCCAGGAAGTATCCGAGACCGTCATTGCACTGGCCGGCTGGGTAGTCGCCAGCAAGGACAACCAGGGCTATCCGTTCGCGATCATGGACAAGGCCGCTGCGCAGGTCCTGGTCTTCGGCGGTGACGGCAAGCTGCGTGGCGCGGCGCCGGCATTGTTTGGTTCGGCCATCGGCGATCACTCGGCGCCCGGCGTCGCCAAGCTCGCGCTGAGCGCGATTCCAGGCCACGACCGCACCACCCCGGCCGGCCGTTTCATTGGTGGCTATGGCCCGTCCGAGGACGCCGGACGCGTGCTGTGGGTGGACTACGATTCCGCCGTGTCGATGCACCCGCTCCCCCCGGGCACCCCGAAAGAGAAGCGCAGCGAACGACTGGCATCCGCCACGCCGGACGACAACCGCGTCACCCACGGTTGCATCAACGTCTCACCCGGGTTCTACGAGCAGATCGTGAACCCCACGTTCGAGAAGGGCGGTGTGTTCTACGTGCTGCCGGACAAGGACTCGATCGAGGAAACGTTCCCAGAGTTTGCGCAGAGTCGCGCGGCTGCGAAGGGCGTGGATGAAAAAGACGCGCGACACGCCCGCAAGTGAAGGACGTTGAGGGCTGAAGACGCAGTCAGGGCGGAGCGCAGCGAGACCTGCCTCTCTACGCAAGTTCCAGCCGCGGCATCTTGAACGTGAACAAGGTGCCGGTGGCCGCGCTGGACTGCACCTCCAGCGTGCCGCCATGAGCGCGCGCAATCTCCGACGCAATGTAGATGCCGAGGCCGAGGCCGGGCCGTGGCTGCTCACTCTTCTCGCGAGAGAACGGACTGAATATGGCGTCCATCCTCTCTGATGGAATGTGTCCGTCGTTGTGTACTTCGAGCGTAAGCATTTCGGGCGTGGCGTTGACGGTCAGCGCAATTGGCGACGAGCGCGCTCCGTGTTCGGCTGCATTGGTGAGCAGGTTGGCCAGGAGCTGCGCCAATCTGCTCGGATCACAGACCACGTTGTCGTCCATCTGCATGCGGACCTTGATGTCCTGGCGGCCAGTGGCGATGGCCACCTCTTCCACAACCTTTTTCAGGTCTTCTTCCAGCGTGCTGGTCAGCTGCAGCGCGATGGGAATACCGCCGCCCAGACGCCCCCTGGCGAAATCAAGCACGTCGTTGATCAGTCCATCCATTCTGGCAACGCCTGAGGCGATGTGCGCGAGCATTCGTTGCTGACCTTCAGCGTTCAGCTCACATGCCAGCGAATCCGCGGCGATGCTGATTGCCTGCAGAGGACTGCGCAGGTCATGACCCAGCACGGCAATGAACTGGTCGCGCAGGTCGGCGACGCGGTGCGCGTCGGAGAGCGCAGTTTCCGCTCGCTCGAGGCGATCTTCCTTGTCGAGGTAGCTTCCTACCAGATCGGCCAGCAGCTCCATGGATCTCTGCACGTGGGCCACGTCGAAGCTGGCCGGTGCCGAGTCAATCGCGCAGAGTGTGCCGAAGAAACTTCCGTCCGGCCGATGGATGGGAACGGACGCATAACTCTCGAGCCCGTAGATCCGCGGCGTGTGATGCGTGGCGTAAACCGGGTGCTTGCTCGCATGCGCAAATACCACCGACGTTGCCGACTGCCTGATCTCATCGCAGATGGTTGTCTCGAGCACCAGTTGGCCACCCGGAACAAGCCCAAACCCCAGGGTGTCGAACGTGGCGCACGCGGTCCAGGTGGTCTGGGTCACGCGGGCAATGGCGGTGAAGCGCGAGCCCGTGATGTGGGCTACGGTCTCCAGGATGCGCGGCACGGCCTGGATTCGACCAATCTCGGCGATGTCGTCCAGCAGATGGGGGTCCGTCAGCTTCTGCATGGTCGTTCGTCCGGTGGGCAGCGCATCATCCCATGGAACCCGGGCGAAGGCTGATGCGAGGGCGATTGCCGCCTTTTCAGGCCAAGCCGTGGCGGGCCCCTGAGGCTGTCGCCTGAGGTAAACGAGCGGTTCTAGCTGGAAGCGGTCCCTGGGTGCCTCCCCCCAAAGACCGTAGCGCTTCAGCGCAGACCTTTTGCGCCCAGGCTACGCTGCTACGAACGTTCCGCTCGTTCCCCAGGCACCTCACAGCACTTTCGATTCGTTGGTGGACGACGCCATGGAGTGACGACTGCCCCGGAACGCAAGCGCACTGGCAACTGCCAGGACACAGGCACATGCGCCCGAGTAAGCCATGGCGAGTCGATAGCCGAAAAGCAGAGACTGATGCGCGACGTCACTGGACACAACCTGGCCAGTGGCCGCCAATTCATCCAGACGCGCAGTACCCGCGGACAAGCCCTCCGCAAGCGATCGCAGATGCGAAGGGTCGCCCCAGGGCAGGTTCGTTCCAAGTGCGTAGTCGGTACCTTTCACCAGGATCAACCCCACTACGGCGATGTTGATGGCGAGGCTGATGAATCTGGCGCTGGTATCCATGCCGGACGCCATGCCGGCACGATCGCTGGGCACCGAGTTGGTCGTTGTGTTGGTGATGGGCGTATTGATCACGCCCAGGCCTGAGCCTGCAAGAACACAGCCTGGCAGCATCGTCAGCCAGCTCGCGTTGTCCGCGCCTGCACCAATCGCCATCATGAGCATTCCGCCACCCATGACAGACATCCCGACAGGGATCACACGCTCGGGCCCGAAGCGCACAGCGAGACGCTCGCCATAAGGCGGAAGCAGCAGCGACGGCAATGTGTATGCCAGGACGGATAGGCCGGTCGCGATGTTCGAGTAGCCCAGTCCGTGCTGGAAGAACAATGGCAGGTACACCATAAGTGGCCAGAAACTGAAGTTCATGCCCATCGAGCCCAGCAATGCGCCCGAAAAGCGCCGGTTGCCAAAGATGGAAAAATCGAACATCGGGTCCGGCGCCCTGCGCTCGACCGCGATGAATACCGCCAGGCTGATGACGGCAACCAGAGCGGCCGCCATGGAAGAGGCGCTTGCCAGGCCTGCAGGAATGCCCTGAGTGATGTACCAGGTGAAGGAGAAGACGGCCACCGAGAGCGAGACGATCCCCGCAAGGTCCAGTTTGCGGCGACTTGGCGCTCGGGATTCCTTGATGCCCAGAACGGCAAGAACCATCGCGCCAATTGCCAAGGGCGCATGCACCAGAAACACCCAACTCCAGTTGCTGATGACTACGACGCCAGCACCAATGACCGGGCCGAAACCCAGCCCAACGCCAAAGACCACGCCCCAGATGCCAAATGCCTTGGCTCGCTGTGCGGAATCACTGAATTGATGGGAAAGCACGGTAAACACGCAGACCAGCATTGCGCCTCCCGCCGCGCCCTGCAGCGATCGAGCCACGATCAAGGCTGGCCCGCTGCGTGCAAGGCCGCAGGCCAAGGATGTGATACCGAACAGCAGCAGGCTGACCACGAATACACGCTTGCGCCCATAGCGATCCGCCAGTGCACCAGCCGCCATCAGCACCGTCGTGCAGGCCAGGGTGTAGGCATTCATGATCCACTGCAGGCCACTGAAGCTGCTACCCAGCTCTGCCTCCAGTATCGGCAGGATGACCGGCACGCTCGAGATTTCCAGCCCGAACATCAGGGATGCCACGCATGCCGCTGAAAGCGTCAGGCGGTCTCGAGCAGCAGGTGAAAGGGAAGTCATGGGTCTCCTCAGGCAGGTCCGGGATCTGGCACGCAGCAGCGTCGAATGAAGCTGCGCGTGTCGAATGAGCTGCCATCTTGGGGAAACCTCAAAGATGATAAAAATGATTTGATTTAATAGAATTGATCAATCTTCATCATGGATCGCTCCGGTGTTCTTTGACCCCGACCTGCTACGCGCCTTTGTCGCCGTCGTAGAGACAGGTGGCTTCACCAAGGCGGGTGAGCGCATGAGCCTTAGCCAATCCGCCATCAGCCACCAGATCCGGAAGCTGGAAGAGCAGGCGGGCAGCGCCTTGCTGAAGCGGACCACGAGAAGCGTGACACTCACCGAAGACGGCGAGGACTTCCTGCGTCATGCGGAGCAGATCCTTGCTGCCCAGAGCCTGCTGGTTCGCCGATTCCAGAAGGCTCCCGTTACCGGCGCAGTGCGCCTTGGCGTGCCCGAGACCTATGCCGGCGATCTGTTGACCGCAATGCTGTCGCGCTTCTCCCGCAGATTTCCGGCGGTGCGGTTGGATGTAACCGTGGAGCCCTACGGAGCGCTGAACGAGCAGATACATGCAGGAACACTCGATCTGGCGGTGAACCTGTTTCTGCAGGAGGACGTTGACTGGCCGCTTCTGAGGCGAACGCGTTTCGTCTGGGCCATCGGTCCGGGGTTTGAGCATGAACCGGAGAAGGCGCTGCCGCTCGCCCTCGCGCCCAGTCCGTGCATGCACCGGGACGTGTGCGTTGAAGCACTTGTTGAAGCCAGCCTGGAGTGGCGCGTCGCCTTTAGTTCGGCGAGCCAGCAGGGCTTGCGATCAGCTGCAAAGTCCGGGCTCGCCATCACTATCGCGCTTGAGGATGACATCCAGGATGGCTTGGTCATTGCCGGCGATGGCTTGAGACTTCCCGCGCTCCCCGCAGCGAGCTTTCGGCTGATGCGTAGTGCGGCCGCCGGCACACCCGCGGTAGAGGCACTGGAAGAGCAGTTGATTGGCACAGGCGACGTCGCGTCTTCGATTCGTACGCTCGCTCAGCGCAGCGGCTGAAACCCAGCGAGTGACCGGTAGGCTTGTTGATGGCCGGAAATGGATATCAGCGTGAGATCAGGGTTGTTGATCGGGAGCCGGGCGGAAGTCCGCTCCTGGCCCGAAGCTGACACGGTCCTGCAGGCGCGCCCTACATGCGCCGTTTGTTCAATCCAGCGCGTGCTCGACCAGACATGATCTATCGGTCCCAATGCAATCTCGCACCGATGACAGATTCCGACACGCGCCGTTCGCCAGTCCAAAGTACCTTCCGATGTTGTGTCATCGGCGGAGAACGAAAGGACAGATCGGCCCCGCCGCAGGTAACGGATGGGGCGATAGCCTTCTCGACCCTGTCTTCCCTGGCCGCAGTATTGAGCGATGAGAACCGCCGGTTGTTGCGACTGCTGCGCGAACTTCAACCCAGGTCCCTCACCCAGCTGTCTGAGCAATGCGGGCGCAAGGTTCCGAGCCTTTCTCGTACCCTTCGGATGATGGAAGGCTATGGACTGGTTGAACTGAAGCGGGTCGGGGCGTCTGTCGTGCCATCTGCCATGGCCACGCGCTTTCTCATAGAGCTCGATTAGAACCACGTTGTGCCGCCCAATCGCGGAGTTCTGTCGTCATTGCCTCGCTGAGGCGACAGCACACTACGCAGGCAACCACGACGCATGTCGCATATTCCTCTATCGCTTAGGGCCCTTGCGCCATCGGCGTTTGGGGCGGCTTAACAGCATGCAAGAATGCCGAAAGCGTCTTGCATCAAGCGTTGAATGCAACTCTTCTGATTGGCGCTACGCGTCGGCACAGGTACAGATGACGAGCCACCTCATCTGGGGTGGCCGGGCCTCGAAAACCCGTATCGACAATGAAGTGATTGCGCTTGCCGGCCGGCGTCACCTCGCGTGGCGCCGGTCGGCAATCCGTCTGCCGGCTACGGCGGGCGGAGCGTGGAGGCCCTGTGCCTGCCGGTTCATTGTCCCGGTTTTCGAGCCACGTCTCCGCCCGCCACCTTTGTGTGGCGGCTACCGTCTGTCCTGCACGGAGCCCCAGCCATGACTACACCGGAATTCCCTCGCCCCCACCCCTATCGCGTTGCGGGCGATGAGGTATCAGAGCAACCACCTGCGCTCGACCCCACGGCTTTCATTGCCACCCTGACGCGGATCGGCAACGGCGCAGCCGCCGACGGCCAGCCGTGGCCGGAGCGTCATCAGATGCCGGGCCGTCGCATGGCACTGGCCGATGCGGACTGCGCACTGGCAGGCCTGCGCATCGCGCTGGAGATGCTGCTGGCGGCCGAGCGCGTCCGCCAGAACGGCCCGGACGACGAATACGTGGGCGATCGGGTGATGGAGGGTTTGATGATGGCGTGCCTGGCGCTGACCGCGCAGGTCAGTGCGCGGATGCGACCGGAGGAATAACGCCGGAACTTCTTCCGGCGTTAGCGCCCATCACTCGCAGGAATCGCCTTCTTCCTTCAGCATCGCTTCGTCCACCGGCCGCTCGCGATCGATCAGGGCACGCTGCTCCGCGTTCGGCTCGCCCAGCCACCACACCTTGCAGCGGGCCGTAAGGCGGCCGACCATCTTCGACTGCGTCGGCGAGTACAGCATCGCCAACGCGGTGGTCGGGCACTGGTGCGCCTGGCAGGCGGTGTAGAGCCACCACGGCTCGCCCTGCAGCACCATCAGTTCGCCAGGCCCGCTGGGACCGCTCAGCAGGCGTTCACGCAGGGAGGGGATGCTCTTGTCGGGCGATTCGGCCGCCGCAGTGTTCTTCATCAGGGCATTGAACGCGGCCAGCACCTTCGGGTCCTTGCGGCCGCAGTCGTCCACGGTGTTGCCGCCGACCAGGGTGAAGAAATAGGTGGCCAGCGGATTGTCCTTGCAGGTGAGCTCCGCGCCGGGGGTCTCAGCTTCCGGCTCACCTTCGTTGTCCCACACAGAGGGGTCCACGCCGTCTTCGATGGACGGCTCGTTTTCGACCACTGTAGCGGTGGCGGCTGGAGCTTCTGTCGCCGGTGCGGCGGCAGCGGCAGGCGTGGCAGCTGTGCCTGCGTCCGGTGCCGGTGTCTGCGTGCAGGCGGCCAGCAACGCGACCATCGCCGCGATTCCAATCATTCGAGACTTCATTCCCTGTCCTGTGTGCATTCGCCCAGCCGGCGACCGTGTGATTCTACCCGCCGGCCAAGATGGATACTCTGGCAGTCACGCCTTCCATCGCCGCCAGGATGCAGACGCATGCGCTGTTCAAGACTTGCCGTGATTCTCATCAGTGGACTGTTGCTGGCCGCGCCTGTCGTTGCGCAGCAGGCCGCTGCGCCCTCGCCTGTCGCACGCCTTGCCGATGTCACCCTGCCCGCTGCGCTGGATCGCGTGCTGCGCGATTACGAACAGGCGTGGCGAACGGGTGATGCGAAGGCATTGGCCGGGTTGTTCGCCGAGGACGGTTTCATCCTGCAGAGCAACCAGCCGCCTGTGCGCGGGCGCGCGGCGATCGAGGCAGCGTATGCCGGCCAGGGAAGCAGCCCGTTGCGGCTGCGTGCGCTTGCCTTTGCCGCAGAGGAAACCACCGGTTACATCATCGGCGCCTATGCCTACGGCAACAACGTGGGCGATACCGGGAAGTTCACGCTTACCTTGAAGCGGGTAGCGGGTGGGCCGTGGATGATCTTTTCGGACATGGACAACACCAACGCGCCGCCGCGGCCGCGATGATGGGCGTTACGGGTTCCACAGTAGATCCACGCCATGCGTGGATGGGTTTCGCGCACGCACAAAAAAAACCCCGGCGCTGGGCCGGGGTTTTTCGATTCACTTGAACAGCGTGTCCGGATACTCCGGTTTCTGTTCGCGTGCCAACAGCGCACGCAATCCTTCTTCCGGGGTCTGCTCGCCATGCAGCACGGCGCGCACGCGGTCGGAGATGGGCAGGTCGATGCCATGACGGCGCGCCTGTCGCATCACTTCGTCGGCGGTCTGCACCGACTCGACCACCTGGCCGATCTCGCGGATGGCGTCCTGCAGCGTCTGCCCGCGGCCAAGGGCCAGGCCCAGGCGACGGTTGCGTGACAGGTCGCCGGTGCAGGTCAGCACCAGATCGCCCAGGCCAGCAAGGCCCATCAGCGTTTCCGGCTTGGCACCGATCGCTGCGGCCAGGCGCAGCATTTCGTTGAGGCCGCGGGTGATCAGGCCGGCACGGGCGTTGAGGCCCAGCTGCATGCCATCGGCCACGCCGGTGGCCACGGCCAGCACGTTCTTCATCGCACCGCCCAGCTCGGCACCGACCATGTCGTCGCCGGTGTAGGCGCGGAACGCCGGACCATGCATCGCCTCGGCCACCGTCTGCGCGAACTCGGGCACGTCGCCGTGCACGGTGATCGCGGTCGGCAGGCCCAGGGTGACTTCCTTGGCGAACGACGGCCCGGTGACAACGGCCAGCGGCACGTCCTCGCCCAGCACTTCGCGCGCCACTTCATGCAGGAAGCGGCCGGAGCCGGGCTCGAAGCCCTTGGTCGCCCAGGCCACGCCGGCACCGGCCGGACGCAGCGGCGCCAGCGCGCGCACGGTTTCACCGAATGCGTGCGACGGGGTCACCACCAGGATCCAGGCGGCACCCTCCACCGCCGACGCCAGGTCGGTAGTGGCGCGCAGCGATTCCGGCAACGGAATGCCCGGCAGGTAGCGCGGATTCTCGTGGCGCTGGTCGATGGCTTCAACCACGGCGGCATCGCGTCCCCACAGCACGGTCTGGCGACCGTGCCGGGCGAGCAGCGTAGCCAGCGCGGTTCCCCAGGAACCGGCGCCGAGTACGGCAATCTTGTCAGCGGTAGTGCTCATCCGTGACGTCGCGGCCGGGATCAGGCGTTGCCGGCCGGCTCGGAGTCAGCCAGCGACGGTGCGTCGCCCTGCTCCTGGCGCTGGCGCAGGGTTTCTGCGTACAGGCCTTCGAAGTTGATCGGCTGCAGGAAGAACGGCGGGAAGCCGCCGGCCTGGATCAGGTCGCTGACCAGCTGGCGCACGTACGGGAACAGGATGTTCGGGCACTGGGTGCCGAGCAGCACGTCGATCGACTGCGGGTCCAGGCCGACCAGGCCGAACACGCCGGCCTGCTTCACTTCGGCCACGTACGCGGTGCGCTCGCCGGCCTGGCAGGTCAGGGTCACGGCCAGCACGACTTCAAAGGCATTCTCGCCCAGACGCTGGACCTGCTGGTTCAGGTTGAGCTGCAGTTCCGGCTGCACCTGGTCGTTGAAGATCGACGGAGCATTCGGCGACTCGAAGGAAACGTCCTTGACGTAGATCTTCTCGACGGTGAACGCGGGGCCGGTGGCGGCATCGACCGGCGCGACAGCGCCGTTGGTGGTCTCTTCGGACATTTCCAGTAACTCCAGTGAATGCAATGAAAACGATGGTCGAATTACTGCGATGGGGGCGGCGGAGGGCGCAAACAAGGCCACTTCCGCCACCGCCTGCGATCAGTTGCGGCCCTTGACCAGCGGCAGTTCTGCCTGCTGCCACGCGGGGATGCCGCCGTCGAGCACGAAGACCTTCTCGAAGCCGGCCTTCTTCAACGCCTTGGCGGCGGTCTCGGACGCGTTGCCGCTGCGGCACACCAATACCACCGGGGCCTGCTTGGCGTTGGCCACCAGCTTGTGCTCGGGGCCGAACGCGCTGGCCTGGGCACTGCGGCTGCCGGCGATATGGCCCTTTTCGAAATCGGCGCTGGGCGACAGATCCACCACCACCGTGCCGCCCGCATTGATCAGCTGGGTCAGTTCGGCGGGCTTGATGCCCTTGAAGCCCCGGAACAGGCGGCGGATTTCGGTGACGATGAGGGCCACGGTCAGGCCGACCAGGGCCGCGGACAGCATCGGGTTTCGGCCTGCGAAGGCCAGCAACTCTTCGTAATTCACTCAGGTCACGGGTCGATTAAGCGGGCGCCGATTGTCGCACAAGCCGGACGCGACCCGTCACTGCCCCTGCCAGAGGTCCGGCAGGCCCGCGCTTTGCCACCAGCGCTTGGCTTCCGGATCCCAGCGCCAGCGCTCGGTCACCACCACGGTGCGCTCGGCCTGGGTGTTCTGGTTGATCACCCCGATTTCCACCCGGCGCTCGACCAGGCCGCCATCCAGCGCTGCCGTGCTGCGCTCGCGGTAGGACGACACGCGCAGCTGGGCATAGCGGTTGAGTTCGAATTCGGTCGGCGGCTTGGACTTGCGCAGCTGCGGGTCCAGATAGGCGATGGCGTCGTCCATGCTGCCCCAGCGGATGGTGGCGCCGTAGGCGATCTGGGTCTCTTCCAGCAGCTTGCGCTGCTTGCGGCTGAGGTCGTCGGCGGCAGCGCCGGCGGCGGCGCTGAGCAGCAGCAGGGAACACAGGAGGATCTGGATGAGGCGGCGCATCGGTGGGTTCCGCAGGGCGTCAGCCTGCCATCCTACCCTTTGGCGAAGGCAACGAAACGACCACTGAATTCGGCCGCGGCCTTGCCATCGGCGCCCGGCTGGGTCGCGACAATGCTGATGCGGGCCTTGCCGCGCTGGCGGAACGTGGCCAGGAAGGTGTCCCAGGCGCCGCTTCCGGTGGCTTCGGCGTGGGCGTGCAGGTCTTCATAGACCGGCGCCAGGTAGCGCAGGTTGCTGTCGGCCACGTAGACCTCGGCGTCGTGGCCGGCCAGGCGCAGGCGCAGGCTGACCAGCGCCCAGCCGGACAGGGTCAGCACCGAGGCCAGGCTGCCGCCGAACGCGTTGCCCTTGTCGTTGACGTTGGCCACCAGCGGCGCGGTGATGCGCAGCACGCCGTCGGCATAGCCATCCAGGCGGATCTGCATCGCGCGGACCGCCGGCATGCAGTCCAGCACGTCCTGCAGGGCAGCCAGCGAAGAGGTCAGGGCATCAACAGCCATCAGCAGCAACCACGACAACAAAGGGCCCGCATAATGACGGGAATGGCCAACCATACGATACCCACTGGCTGGACCCTGATCTCACTGCGCCCGCAGGGTCAGCAGGCGGCGCTGCGCCACGCCGCAGCAGCGCTGGGAGGCCGTACCGTCGCGCTTTCGCCCTGGCGGCTGCAACGTCTGCAGGACATTGCCGCATTGCAGCAATTACAACGGGCGCTGACCAGCGATCGGGTGGTGTTCACCAGCCCGGCCGCTGTCGCGGCGGCGGCCAGCCTGCTACCGCTGGCGGCAGCGCAACGCAGCCCGTGGCTGACCGTGGGTGAAGGCACCGCGCGCGCGCTGCTGGCGCACGGCGTCGCCGACGTCCATGCGCCCCAGCGGATGGACAGCGAGGGCCTGCTGGCGATGCCGGTGCTGGGCGATGTACGCGGCATGCAGATCGGGCTGGTGACCGCACCGGGCGGGCGTGGGCTGATTGCCGCCGAACTGCAGGCCGCAGGCGCACAGATCATCCGCGCCGATGTTTACCGACGGCTACCGCTGCGCTTGTCGCGGCGCATGCTGGCGCGTTTGGCCCGTTCTCCGACGCCCTGGCTGCTGGCAGTCAGCAGTGGCGAGGCATTGCAGCGTTTCTGGCAGCAGTTGCCTGCACACTGGCAGCAGCGGCTGCAGGCGAACGCGATCGCACTGGTGGCCAGCGAGCGACTGGGCGCGCAGGCGCAGGCACTGGGGCTGACCCGGGTGGTGCGCAGCGAAGGCCCCACCCATCTTCAGTTGATCGCCGCTGCACACACGGCGCTCACCGGCCCGGCAGCGACCTGAACAGGCACCCGGCAGTGGCTTGCCGGTGTCGTTGGCAACAGTGATGCTGTGCACAACGCTGCCTGCCGGATCTGTTCCGGCGTTGCCGCCGACAAGGAAGCCCGATGAACGACACTCTGCCGCCCGCTCCATCGCCCCATCGCCCCGTGCGCTGGCTGCTGCCGCTTGCCGTGCTGGCGGTGCTGGGCGCGGGCGGCTATGCCGGTTACCACTATTGGCAGAAGCAGCAGAGCGACCAGCTGGCACAGGCACAGACCACCGCCGTGCAGCTGAAGGGACTGGAGGCCACGGTCGAGGCTTTGCGCCGCGACCAGCGCGCTGCCAGCCAGCGCCTGCAGGATGCGGCCACCACCAATCGGGTGCTGCGCGATGAAATGCTGGGCCTGTCGCAGCGCAGTGCCTTGCTGGAAGAAAACCTGGCCAAGCTGGCCGACAGCGCCAACCAGGGCCGCCAGGCGGTGCAGCGCGATGAGGCCGAACTGCTGCTGACCCAGGCCGCGCAGCGTCTGGCGTTCGCCGATGACGTGGATGGCTCGCGCCGGCTGTATGCGCTGGCCGCCACTGCACTGGCCGATCTTCCCGACAGCGACGGCCTGAACCTGCGCCAGGCACTGGTGCAGGAACGCAACGCGCTGGATGCGTTGGGCGCGGGCCCTCGCGTGCAGTCGCTGCAACGCCTGGACGCGCTGGGCAAGGCCCTGCAGGGCCTGCCTTCGCAGATCGCGCAGACGCCCGCCGACAACACCGCGAAACCGTGGTGGCAGGCCGCGCTGGCGCCCTTCGTGGACATCACCCCGAGCCGTCTGAACGGTCCGCTGACCACGGCCGAGCGCACCACCATCGACACGGCGCTGCAGCTGGAACTGACCCTGGCCCGCGCCGCGATCGAGCGCGGCGATGGCAGCGGCCGCGATGCCGCGCTGAACAGAATCGATCTCTGGGCGCAGCGGCGCTGGCCGGATTCACCGGACCTGCGCGCGCAACGTGCTGAACTCCATGCCCTGCGCACGCTGCCATTGCAGGCCGATGACACCGTGCTTGGCAGCACCCTGCAACAACTGCGTACCCAGACCGACCGGAGGTAAGCCCCTATGAAACCCCTGCAATCACTGGTCGTGCTGTTACTGGCAGTGGCGATTGGCGTGGTTGCCGCGCAATGGCTCGGCACCGATGACCTGAACCGCTACGGCGAAGTGACCCTGCGCTACGCCGGCTACGACTACCACAGCAACCTGCCGAAGGTGGCACTGCTGTCGGTGATCGGCGTGCTGGTGCTGTGGCTGCTGTGGAGCCTGATCGCCGCACCGTTCCGTGCCTGGGGCCGCTACCGCCGCAAGCAGGGCCGGGTACGCCTGATCGATGGCCTTCTGGCCTACGAGCATGGCCAGTGGCAGCGCGCCGAGAAGCTGCTGGACGGCGCCGCCAAGGATCCGGAAGTGAGTGGCGTTGCGCTGGCCAATGCCGTGCGCAGTGCGCAGGTCCGCGCCGATGCACCCGCTGCCGAGGCGCTGCTGCAGCGTCTGGGCGAAAGCGATGCGACGTTGCAGGCGCTGCTGCGCGCCGAACAGCTGCTGGCCAACGATCTGCCGGTGGATGCGATCAACGCACTGGATGTGGCGGCGATCCAGCCGCTGCCGCCGCGCGGTCTGTGGCTGCGTACTGAAGCGCTGGCCCGTGCTGGCCGCGCGCATGAGGCTTACGGCCAGCTGGGCGCACTGCGCCAGACCAAGGTGCTGCCGGCCGAGGCCAGCAGCGAACTGGAAGCCCGCCTGGCCGCGCAGGCACTGCTGGAAGCCGGCGACGTCAACGCACTGGCTACGCAATGGGAAGCCACGCCGAAGGCGCTGCGACCGACCCCGGACGTGGTTGCCGCCTACGCCACCCGTGCGGTTGCACTGGACTGGGACGAACCGGCACTGCTGGCGCTTGAGCAGGCGCTGGACCATCGCTGGGATGACGAACTGGTGGCGCTGTATGGCCGTCTGCCGGCCGAACGTCTGGCTACACGCCAGGCCAACCTGCAGCGCTGGCGCAACGTGCACGACGATTCGGCCGCCCTGCGCCTGGCCCAGGGCCGCATCGCGCTGGCGCAGCAGCAATGGGATGCCGCCGACGCGTTCCTGCATGAAGCCATCGCCGCTGGTGCCGGCGCCCCTGCATGGGAAGCGCTGGGCGAAGCCTTCGCACAGCGTGGCGAGCACGTGCTGGCCGCGCAGTGCCTGACCAACGCACTGCGCCTGCAGCGCGGCGAGGACAGCGTGGCGCTGGTACGGGCATCGGCAGCGGCCACTGAAACGCCGCTGCATGCGACCGTCGAAGAGCAGTCGATTGCACCGTTGCCGCCGGTGTATGACGCCAACGAAGAGCGCGACGAGTTCGGCAACCCGCGGTTGCCGTAGCCCGCTTCGGTAGACGCCAACCTTGGTTGGCGTATGGCCGCATCGGGATAACAAGAACGCCGCCCATCGGGCGGCGTTCTTGTGTGTAGATCCACGCCATGCGTGGATGCTCATCGAGCAGTGCCAAGCGAGCTTGGCATCTACCAGAGCAGTCGCATCAACGTTCGACGATCGCCACCACGCCCATGCCGCCGGCGGTGCAGATCGACACCAGCGCACGGCCACCGCCGCGCTCGGCCAGCTGCTTGGCCGCCGTGGCGATCACGCGTGCACCGGTGGCGGCGAACGGGTGACCGGTGGCCAGCGACGAACCCAGCAGGTTGATCTTGTCCGGGTCGATACGCCCCATCGGCGCATCCAGGCCCAGGCGGTTGCGGCAGTAATCCTCGCTCTCCCAAGCACGCAGGGTGCACAGCACCTGTGCGGCGAAGGCTTCGTGGATCTCGTAGATGTCGAAGTCCTGCAGGGTCAGGCCGTTGCGCTTGAGCATCTCCGGCACGGCCACGGTCGGTGCCATCAACAGGCCTTCGCCGTGCACGAAATCGACGGCCGACACGTGTGCATCGCGCAGGTATGCCTGCGGCTCGTGGCCATGCGCCCGCGCCCACTCTTCGCTGGCCAGCAGCACGGCGGCGGCGCCGTCGGTCAGCGGGGTGGAATTGGCAGCAGTCAGGGTGCCGCGGCCGGACACCTTGTCGAATGCCGGCTTCAGCGTCGCCAGCTTTTCCAGCGAGGTGTCGGCGCGCAGGATGTTGTCGCGCTCGACGCCGCGGAACGGTGCGATCAGGTCGTTGAAGAAGCCACGCTCATAGGCGGCAGCCAGCTTCTTGTGCGAGGACACCGCCCACTCGTCCTGCGAGTCACGCGAGATGTTCCACTCCTTGGCCATGTCCTCGCAGTGGTCGCCCATGCTCTTGCCGGTACGCGGCTCGGCCACGCCCGGGAACTCCGGCTTGAGCTCGGCGAACTTGAAGCCGGAGGTCAGCGCGCGGATCTTGTCGCCGGTGGTCTTGGCTCGGTTGGCGGCCAGCAGACGTGCGCGCAGCTTCTTGCCGTACACGATCGGCACGTCGGAGGTGGTGTCCGAACCGCCGCCGATGCCGGACTCGATCTGGCCCAGGGCGATCTTGTTGGCAACGGTGATGATGCTGTCCAGCGAGGTGCCGCAGGCACGCTGCAGGGTGATGCCGGGGGTCAACGGCGACAGACCCGAAGACAGCGTGGCTTCGCGGCCCAGGTTCCAGTCGCTGGAGTGCTTGATGACCGCACCCATCGCCACTTCACCCAGCTGCTGGCCGTGCAGGCCGAAGCGCTCGACCAGCGCTCCCAGCGTGCGCACCGACATGCCGAGGTTGCCGACATCCGAATACGCGGTGTTCTGGCGGCAGAACGGAATGCGGACGCCACCGAGGATGGCGACGGGACGAGCGTTGGGCATGGAGATACCTGGCATGGATGAGGGTGTCTGCAACATGGCCTGCACGACAGAGCAGGCATAATGGGGCCAAGTGTAGCTGCCGCCCTGTGATGGGCCAACCGTGGAACCATGAGCAAACCCGACCCTGCGATGAATGCCCTTGGCGTGCTGGCCCTGGAACTGGCCGGCGGCGAAATCCCCCGCCAGGCGGTGCTCAGCGCTGAACAGGCCGGTGAACTGGCCGAACGCGTCGGCCGCGACCTGTCCAAGCTGGTGCCACAGGTGGCCGAGCTGGACCTGGTGTTCGCCGCCGCCCATTTCGATCCGGCCGAAGTGCTTCGCCCGGGCTGGCCGATCCATCGCCGCCTGGAAGAACTGCAGATGCGCGCGCCCGGCCGCAACCAGGGCCCGCGCGTGCTGGCCTTCGGCGCCGATGCCAGCGGTGATGTACCGCTGCCATTCCAGGCCGACGCCACCCTGGTAGGCGGTGGCCTGCGGGTGGTGCCGTTCCTGCTGACCGGCAGTGACGTGGCAACCACGGCGGCCGTGGCCGATGCACTGGAAGAGGTGCTGCTGGCCAATGGCATGGCCCATGCCGACACCGCGCTGATGGCACAGAACACGTTCGGTGCACGCGTCGAGCACGCACGCTATTTCACCGTGAACGACCTGGCCGCGATGATGTCGATGCAGTACGACAACCAGGGTCTGGCCGCGCTGTGGCCGCTGATTGAAACCGCGATCATGGCTCCGGGCCAGGACGAGTGGCTGAGTGACGCGCCCGAGCCGTTGCTGCGCTATACGCAGGGTGAAGCGCGCATGGCGCTGTTCGATCCGGCCGGCTGGTGCGCGCATTACAACCACGGCAAGGGTGACTGCGAACGCCTGCAGGGCATCTACGAGCAGTTCCTGATGCGCCAGCGGCAGATGGCCGCAGTGCTGGAAGCGCACGGTGTGCCGGTGCTGTTCGTGCATTGCGAAGCTGGGCAGGACGCGCGCGAACTGCTGGCGCGCTGATAGGAAACGGTGGCCGCGACGTGTTGTAGAGCAGAGCCCATGTTCGGCTCAGGGCCCCGGAAGAGCAGCCGAGCGTGGGCTCGGCTCTACAGGAAGCAGTGCAAAGAAAAACGCCGGCTTGCGCCGGCGTTTTTTCATTTCTTACGGGGCCTTGCTGATCACCGCGCACGCCAGTCGCGCACCGGCGTTGCCGGTCGGCTGGGTCTTGTAGTCGTCCGCGTCGGCGTGGACGATCAGACCGCGGCCGATGATGTCGAAATCATCACCCTTGCCGATGTTGACGTTGCTCGACACCGGGCTGTCGATGGTGGCTACGCCCTTGTCGTCGGCCTTGATGTTGGGCATGTCGCCACCGTGGTGCGGGTCGGTGGCCACGTTGCCGTGGTCCTGCTTGCCCGGGTTGAAGTGGCCGCCGGCGCTCATGCCGTCCGGCGCGCTGCAGTCACCCTTCTCGTGGATGTGGAAGCCGTGCTCGCTGCCCGGCTTCAGGCCGGTGATCTGGCCGGACGCGTGAACCTTGCCGTCGACCAGCTTGAAGGTGATCGAACCCTTGGTTTCATTGCCCTGGGTCGGTGCCAGCTCGGCAGTGGCCGAGGTATTGGCTGCCGGGGCCGCTGCGGTAGCCGGTGCAGTGGCCGGATCGGCCGGTGCTGCCGAACCTTCGGCCGGGGTGGTGGCCGGGGCTTCGGCGGCCGGTGCGGCCGGTTGCTGGTTGCAGGCGGCCAGGCCCAGTGCAGCGATGGCGGCGAACAGCGAAGTGTGGATCAGACGCATGGAAACTCTCCTTGGAAAATGCCGGGGGCGTGATCAGCGGGTTACCCGGATCACGCCGCAGGCGATGCGGACGCCGGCATTGCCGGCGGGCTGGCTGCGATAGTCGTCGGCCTTGGCATGCACCACCAGTGCACGTCCGGCGATATCCGTGGCGGCGCCTCCACCCAGAGTAACGCCCTTCAGATGCACATCGATGTTGGCACGACCCTGCGCATCGGCCTGCAGGTTGTCGATGTCGCCCAGGTGGTGCTTGCCGCTGCCGGCACGACCGTGCGCGACACCGGCAGGATTGAAGTGGTTGCCGGCGCTGCTGGCATCCACCGCGCTGCAGTCGCCGCGCTCGTGGATGTGGAAACCGGCCTGCTGCATCGGCTGCAGGCCTCCCACCAGACCGGTGAGGTGCACGCCGCCCGGTTCCACCATCAACGCCAGGCGGCCACTGACGATGCTGGCCGAGGCAGGCGCCAGGTTGGCTTCGGCCTGCTTGGCGGTGCTGACCACCGTTGCCGGAGGCGGTGTGGGCTGCGGCTTCTTCGGCGCGCTGCCACAAGCGGACAGGAGCACGGCGGCGGACAAGGGCAGAAGGGCGAAGGACAAACGCATCGAGGACTCCTTGCAGGTAACACTACGGACGGCATCGTCCATGGAGGATCAACAGTTCGGCAAGCGGGTGCGAGGATCGCGTGCAGGCACCGTTCAATGGCCACCGCGGCGGCGACCGGCGCCCAGCTTGCGGGTAAGCGTATTGCGGCCGAGGCCCAGACGCGCGGCGGCTTCGGCGCGACGGCCGTGGGTGATCTGCAGCGCGGCCTCCAGCAGGGCGTGGTCGACCCGTTCGCGTACCTGTGCGTGCAGGCCCTCGGTGCCTTCGGCCAGCTGCCGGCGTGCCCATTCGGACAGCAGCGCTTCCCATTGGCCCGGATCACCAGCGGCCGTGCTGCTGCGCCGGCTGCGGGTGCGGTTGAGCGCGGTATCGACATCGGCCACGCCAATCGTGTCTGCAGCAGCCAGTGCAGCCATGCGCCAGCACACGTTTTCCAGTTCGCGGACGTTGCCCGGCCAGTCGTGCTCGCGCAGCGCCTGCAATGCGGCTGCGGTCAAGCGCTTGGGCGGCGTATCGAGCTTGCGTGCGGCCGCGGCCAGGAAGGTGGTGGCCAGCTGCGCGATGTCCTCGCGGCGCTCGCGCAGCGGCGGCAGCTGCAGACGCACCACGTCGAGGCGATGCAGCAGGTCGGCACGGAATTTTCCCTGCGCGACCAGGCCTTCCAGATCCTGATGGGTGGCGGCGACCACGCGTACATCGACGCGGATCAGTTCGCGTCCACCCACGCGGAAGAATTCGCCCTGCGCGAGCACACGCAACAGGCGCGTCTGCAGCGGCAACGGCATGTCGCCGATTTCATCGAGGAACAGGGTGCCGCCGTTGGCCTGCTCGAAGCGGCCGATGTGGCGCCGCTGCGCGCCGGTGAACGCACCCGCTTCGTGGCCGAACAGCTCGCTTTCCAGCAGTTCGGCGGGAATCGCGGCGGTGTTCAGTGCGACGAACGGATGCTGCGCACGTGGTGATTCGCGGTGCAGCGCATTGGCCACCAGTTCCTTGCCGGTGCCGGTCTCGCCGATGATCAGCACCGCCAGCGGCGCCTGCGCGAGGCGGCCGATGGCGCGGAACAGCGCGCGCATCGGTGGCGTGTCGCCCACCAGCTGCGGCGGCTGGTCGCTGGGTGCGTCTGCGGCAGGAGTGGGCGCGGCCATGGCCGGCGCCACTGCAGGCAGCACGCGCTGGGCCAGCGCCACCGCATCGTCCAGGTCGAACGGTTTGGACAGGAACTCGTGCGCACCGCCGCGGAACGCACCGGCGGTACTGGCGACATCGGTGTAGGCCGACATCACCACCACCGGCAACTGCGGCAGCGCGGCCTTCAGCTTGTCCAGGAGCACCAGGCCATCGTCGCCGGGCATGCGTACGTCGGTGAACAGCAGCGCAGGCGGCGGGCTTTCGGCCAGCGCTTTCAATGCGGGTGCGGCGCTGTCGAAGTCGACCACCTGGTAGCCGGCCTCGCGCAGCGCGGTGCACAGTACGAAGCGCACGGCGCGGTCATCGTCGACGACCCAGATGCACGGCGCGGACGAGGAAGACTCAGACATCGCGCGGGGCCTCCTCGGCGGTGGCAGTGCCGTTGCCGATCGGCAGCAGCAGGGTGAAGACGGTATGGCCCGGGCGCGACCGATAGGTCAGCGTGCCGCGATGCTCGCGCGCGACCTGCTGGGCCAGCGCCAGGCCCAGGCCGGTGCCTTCGGCGCGACCACTGACCAACGGCAGGAACAGGTGTTCGGCCAGCTCTTCGGGTACGCCACGGCCGTCATCGGCGATTTCCAGGCGCAATGCCAGGGTGTGCAGTTGTTCGGCAATGCGCACCCCGTGTTCAACGCGGGTGCGCAGGGTGATGTTGCCGGCGCCGGCCTGGATGGCATTGCGCACCAGGTTCCATACCGCCTGGGTGAGGCGGTCGGCGTCGCCGTCGAATTCGGGGATGCTGGGGTCGTAGTCGCGCTGCAGGCGCACCGCCCAGCCGGCCTCGTTCTCGGCCAGGCGCAGCACGCGCTCCAACGCGGCGTGGATGTTCAGCGCCGCATGCGGTGCGGCCGGCGCCGGTGACAGCAACTGCTCCAGCAGGCCATTGAGCCGCTCGATCTCCGAGCCGATCAGATCGATCAGCTCGCGTTCGCTGGCATCGCGCTGCACCGCGCGGCGGGCCAGCAGCTGCGCGGCGCCCTTCAACCCGGCCAGAGGATTGCGCAGTTCATGCGCCAGGCCCTTCAGCGCCGCACTGAGCGCGCTGGGCAGGGCCTGGGTCGGGTCGAGTCCGGGAAACTCATCGACCGGATGCGCCTCCAGCAGCCAGCCGCCATCGTCGCGGCGGCTCATCCAGCCTTCGGCAAAGCGCGCGCCCTCACCGGGCAAGGCCAGCGCCAGCCGGTTCAGGCGCAGGCTGTCGCGCTCGTCGCGGGCCAGGAAATGGGCCAACGCCTCACCCTGCACTTCCAGCGCGGCCAACGGCTGGCCGAGCAGGCGCCGGCCGCTGACGCCCAGCCAGCGCGCGAAAGCCGGGTTGCAGCCGGCGATGCGGCCATCGGGCCCGGCCCAGGCCAGCGGCGTGCCGAGGGCATCGAGGGACGGCGGGGGCGCGGGGTCGGACATTGCACCAATGTAGTGCAAAAACCGGGGCACGGGGTCCGGGGTCGGATCCCTTTCCACAAGGAAAGGGCTCTGACCCCATCAAGCCGAATGCGTCGAGCGTGGTCGGATTACCCGATTCCCACAGCAACACGCCGTCGACACACTGCCCTCTGCATCAGTTTTCGAGCAGCCCTCCCATGCGAACCGTTCCCTACCCCACTCCCGGCGAGATCCTGCTCCACGAATTCCTGGAGCCGCTGGGCATCACCCAGCACCGCCTGGCCAAGGCGATCGGCGTGTCGCAGCGCCGGATCGGCGAGATCGTCACTGGCCATCGCGCCGTGACGGCGGCCACCGGGCTGCGCCTGTCCCGCCACTTCGGTGTGTCCGACATGTTCTGGATCGGCCTGCAGGCCGATTTCGATGCGGTGACGAGCAAAGCAGCGACGTGAGGTTGTTCCGGGGTCAGAGCCCTTTCTTTGAAGAAAGGGATCCGACCCCTTGCACCGGCGTTGCGGATTACAGCTTCATGTTGAGCCCAACGAAGACCGCGCGGCCCGGGGCGGGCGAGAACATCGGCCGGGCGCTGTCCCAGAAGAAGCTGTCGTACCAGGCGTAGGCGTACTCACGGCCGGTGACGTTCTTCAGCTGCAGGTCCACGCTCCAGGCCGGGGTGATCTGGTACCTGGCGCTGAGGTCGAGCACGGCGAAGCCGCCGAACTTGCCCGTGACGTTGCGCTCTTCCAGGTAGTAATCACCCTGCGCACGCGCCTGCAGGCCCAGCTGCAGGGCATCGCTGGCCTGGTAGTCCAGACCGAGGTTGCTGATGTGGCGCGGCGTGGCCGCGACTTCGCGTCCCTGCAGGGACACGCCGGGCGCGCGGTCGTCGCGGGTGATCTTCGCTTCCTGGTAGGCATGCGAAGCCCACAGGGTCCACGCGTCTCCCAGCTGCGCGCTGATCTGCGCATCCACACCGCGGCGGCGGGTCTTGCCCAGCGTGACCGTGGTGCCGGTGGCCGGCATGTTGGACACTTCGTTTTCCGCATCCTGCTGCCATACCGCCAGGCGTGCCTGGCTGCCGGCAAAGGGCTGGAATTTCAGGCCCAGCTCCATGCCGGTGTTGGTGGAGGGCTGCATCGGTGCCTGCCCCGGGGTGAGGTAGGCCGGCGCGGTGGAACCGGTCAGCACCTGGAACGTGCGCCCCCAGTTGGCGTAGACGTGAGTGTGCTCACCCAGGCTGTGGATGACGCTCAGCTTGGGCTGGCCGATGCTGCCGTGATCCTGCAGGCGGCCGGTGGTGCCATTCATCAACCGGGTGTGGCCGCTGAAACGGTCCACACGGTAGGCCGGCACGATCTTCCATGCGTCGGCTGGCTGGTAGATCGCCTGCACGTAAGCGCCCCAGTTGTCGAAGCTGTGGCGGTCGTTGTTCTGCACGCGTGCCGGCGGACGGCTGAAATCGGTGGGTTCGGCGTAGGCGTAGCGCTCACGGATGTAGCCGTTGTCCTGCTGTTCGTAGTTAACCCCGCCTTCCACGGTAAGCGTGGGGCTGGCCTGCCAGGTCAACGTCCCGAGCATGCCGGCTTGGCGCTCGTCCCACACACGGCGCTGGCGCGGCAGATTACCGGTGGGCAGGTCGCTGAAGGTCACCCGGCGGTCGTCTTCATAGCGGTTGTAGTACAGCCGCGTGCCGAAGGTGACCGCGTCGCTGAGCTTCATGTCCAGGTGCGCGGCGAACTGGCGCATGTCGCGGTCATCGCCGTCATTGGCATTGCGCAGGTCGCTGCGGCGACGGCCCACATGCAGCTCTTCCGCGGTCATGAAACCAGGCTCGTCGGCCTCGTGGTGGTAGGCGCGCGCGGTCAGGCCGATGCGCAGCCCGTCCTCCAGCGAACCGAAGAACCACTTGCCGCCCAGCGAGTACTTCTTCGAGCTGTCGTGATCGCGGTAGCCGTCGCTGGCCTGGGTGCCGACGAAGTAGTTCTGCGCGAAGCCGTTGGCTTCGCGGCCCACCGCCAACTGCGCGTCGCGGGTGTTGTAGCTGCCGTAGGCCAGGCGCGCGTCGGTGTAGGTGCCGCCCTGGCGCGTGCCGAAGTTCACGTTGCCACCGATGTTGTGCAGGCCGTAGCGCGGGTCGTTGGTACCGCGCACCACTTCGATATAGCTGATTTCCAGCGGAAACAGCATGTCGATGAAGCGCTGGTTGCCGCTGTTGACGTTGCTGGGGATGCCGTCGATCAGCGTCTTGATGGCATTGAGGTAGCCCTCGCCGTTGAAGGCGCGGAAGCTGACCTTGCCCGACTCGGCGCCCTGCCGGGTTTCGGTCAGCTGGATGCCGGGCATCTGCCCAAGCAGTTCCCAGCTGTGCGACACGTTGCGGCTTTCGATCTGGTCCGCGCCCAGCACGTCCACCGAAGTCAGCACCTGGTGCGCGCTCAGCTGACCCTCGCTGTGCTGATGCACATCGACCTTGCCCAGGGTGAGCGCGGCGTCGGCGGACTGGGCGAATGCTTCAGGGGCGAACGGGGCGGCCGCGAGCGCGGCCACCAGCGTGGGAGTCTTCATCGGGAGTCGGGCGGAAGGCGAGAAATGAAACTTTATAACATTTCGATTCCGCCAGCCATCCGATGATTGCAGGCCCCTCGACCTTAAACGGGGTAGCCGGTGGCTTCCCGGGCCTTCTTCCAGGCAATCTCAAACTCGCGTGCGCTGATCTCGTCGTCTTCATCGAAATCCATGAACGACACCGGCTGGTCAGCCAGCAGGAAACGATCATCGCTGTGGGCATGCTCATCGGCCCAGACCATCTTGGTGCCGTAGATTTCGACCTGGCGCACGATCTTCTCGCCACGGGCTTCCATCAGCACGTTGCCCTTGCCCAGGCCCGACTCGGCCCAGTGCTTGTAGTACTTCTTCGTGTTGGATTTTGCGTTGTTCTTTGCGTATTTCATTGCATTTGTCCTGGCCGCAGGTGCGGCCGGAGAGATCGGAAGGGCGCCATTATCAGGCATATGGGGTCAGATCCCTTTCCTGCGGAAGGGGATCTGACCCCTGCTGACCTACTGCGGCAGCGCCACGCCCTTCGGCCACAACATCCAGATATTGCCCTTCTGCTTCATGTCGCCGGCCAGCTTGCCGGCGGCATCGCCACTGCCCCAGTACAGGTCGGCGCGTACCTCACCGGCAATGGCACCACCGGTATCCTGCGCGGCCACCGGGCGTACCACCGGCGTACCGTCGGGGCGCGTGGTCGACAGCCACAGCAGGCTGCCCAGCGGCACCACGGTGCGGTCCACCGCCACGCTGTAGCCGGCGGTCAGCGGCACGTTCAATGAACCACGCGGACCTTCCGGGCTGTCCGCGCTGCGCACGAAGAACACGTAGCTGGGATTGCTGCGCAGCAGTTCCGGTACGCGCGCCGGATGCGCCTTCGCCCACGCGCGGATCGCGTCCATGGTGACGTCTTCCTTCTTCAGCTCGCCCTGCTCCACCAGCCAGCGGCCGATCGCGCGATAGGGATGCCCGTTCTGCTCGGCATAGGCCAGCCGCACCTGTTTGCCATCAGCCAGACGCACGCGGCCCGAGCCCTGGATCTGCAGCAGCTGCAGGTCCATCGGATCGGTCAGCCAGGCCAGCACCGGCGCCTTGGCCCCCTTGCTGGCGATGCTGCCGGCATCGTCGTATGGCTTGAGCACTTTGCCCTCCACGCGACCGCGCAGGCGCTTGCCCTTCAATTCGGGGTAGAGACTCTCCAACTGCACCACCACCAGATCATCGGGTGTGCCATAGACCGGCACCGTGGCCTTGTCGGTGCGGGTGAGGCTGCCCGGGTAGATGGGCTCGTAGTAGCCGGTGATCAGGCCGTCGGCGCGATGGCCACCGGCGCGCAGGGAATAGACATCGAGATCGCGCTGCAGGAATGCGCGGATCGCGCTGGCGTCCTTGTCGGATACGGTGCTGGCGGTCGCGCAGGCCTTGGCCCAGGTCGCATCGTTCTTCAGCCGGGTGCAGCTGCTGCGCCAGGCGGCGAAGCCTGCCTGCAGGTCGGCATCGGATACGGCCGGCAACGTGTTCCAGTCGACCTTGGCGTAGGTGGCGGCAGGCGTTGCTGCGGCCGGCGCTTCGGGACGGGTGCCGGTGGTGGAACAGCCAGCAAGCACGGCAAGCGCAAGAAGGCTCCAGCACGTGCGGTTGAAGGGGGCGATGAGGTCAGTCATTGCCCCAATGTAGTGCAATCGGGCGTGGCGCAGGACCGGGATCGCATCCTGCACCACACGACGGGCCTTATCGCTTGCCGCCCAGCAGCTCACTGCTGCGGGTGGCGAACACCGGCGGCGGCACGTCCAGCACGGTATCGCGCACGACGCGACCGGCGAGGAAGTCGACAATGCTGCGGGCGATGGCCGGGTTGCCTGTCCACAACTCGTTGTGATGGCTTGCGTTGCGCACCAGCAGCGAGTGGCCGTTGCTGAAGCCCGGCCGCAGTGCCTCGGCATTGGCCGGGGGCGTACGCCCATCCAGCGTGCCGCTGATGAACAACACCGGCACTTCACTGTGCAGCGGGCCGCGGAAGCCTTCACCCAGATCGGCCAGGCCGAGGCCATCGCCGATGGCCGGGAACGGGAAGTTCAGCCCGTCGCCGAACAGGCTCTGGCGTGCCTGTGCTTCGGCCAGCGCCCGGCGCTGCGGGCTCTGTCCGGAGGCGACGTCCATCGCCAGGCCCATGGCCGGGAACTGCGCGAACTGGGCGCGCCCGATCAGCACCAGGTCGGCCAGCGGGTCGTAGTTGCCCGTCTCGGCCTCGCGCAGCACCAACGGCAGCCACTGCTGGGTGATGCGTTGCCCGAGCATGTTGGCGATGACGATCTGCGCGTCGTACAGGCCGATGCTGACCTGGCGGCCCTCATGCATGTGGCTGCGGCCCTGCCGCGGCTGCTCGCGCAGCGCCTGCAGCACGCGGGTGGTCGATCCGGCGAGGTCATCGAAGCCGTCCTTGCGGGCAAGCACCGCCAGCTCCTGCAGCAGCACATCGCTGCTCAGCGGCAGCTTCAGCGTGTCGTCGGGACCTTCGGATCCCATCAGCACCACGCGCTCAAGACCGGCACCGTGCAGGCGCACCGTGGCCAGGGCCAGATGGGTGCCATAGCTCATGCCCCACAGGCTGATCTTCGGTACGTCAAGCGCGCGCCGCAGGTCGTCGAGGTCACCGGCACTCTCTGCCGTGGTGTAAGCGCCGAGATCGACACCGGCCTGACGCCAGAACGCTACACACTTCGCCGCCGTGGCCCGCACTGCGGCCAGGGCCGTATCGCGCTGCAGCGGTTGGGCGTCGTCGAAATGTGTTTCATGCGGACATTCCGGCGGCGGCTCGGACTGGCCAGCACCGCGCTGGTCGAGCAGCAGCACGTCGGTTTCGCGCCGCACCTGGTCGAACACCGGCCAGCGCGGACCGCGCGCGGTATCGATACCAGAACCACCCGGACCACCGGCCAGGTAGACCACCGGTGCGGCGCGACCATTGCCGGCCGTTGCGCGCAGGCGCACCACCTTCAGGTGCAGGCGCGGACCGTCCGGCTCGCTGTGCCGTCGCGGCACCTCCAGCGTGGCGATCTCGGCAGCAATATCGCCATGGCCCTTGGTCTGCAGCGTGTAGGGCTCGAAGGCCAGCGCCGCCGGACCGGCCTGCGCGGGAATGGCGGCGGCGAGGGCCAGGCAGAGCGCGGCGAGGGCGACGGCCACGACGGGGCGACGAACCTGGAAACTGCCGGAAGACGTAGAGGCGCTGCGGGTCATGTTGGGCTCCGATGGAAGGATGTGCGCCGCCAGCATCTGCTCCCGCGGAGCGCTGCGGACGCGTCCATCTGCCGAACGTCTCCAGACGCCGGTCCAATGTCTCCACGCAACCGATACGATGGCCGCCATGCAGATCCCACGAACCCTGGCTGTCCTTGCTGTACTGCTTGCGGCCGTGGCTGCGTGGCTGATCGTGTCGACGCCGCCACCGGAAATGAGGGTTGTGCAGGGAGCACAGATGGCACCTGCGAATGTCGGGGTATCCGGCGGTCTGCCAACGCACCCACCGCAGCACCTGGCTTGGCGGCCGCTGGACCAGCAGCAGCTGGCGGAGTGGCGTGGCCCGTACTGGCTGCGCTGGCAGGTGCCAGCGCCGGAAAGCGGTGACGATCATGGACGTACAGTGAGGCTGTCGTTGCGCGCTGCCAGCCAGCTGTACTGGAACGGGATGCCATGGATCAGCAATGGCGCTGTTGGTCGCACGCCGGAAGAAGAGAAGCCGGGGCGCGTAGACGTCGTGCGCGTGCTACCGCCGCCGTCGGGCAACGCCACCGATGAACTGCTGGTGCTTGCATCCAGCCAGCAGCAGCGTTTCGCCCTGCATGGCGCGGATGCGATGGTGCTGATCGCGCCAGCCCCCGTGCTGTACGGGCAGATCATCCTGCCATGGCTGATTGCGGCCTTCGCCACCGGTGCGCTGGCAGCCGCATGCCTGTATTTCCTGGCGGTACTGCGTGGGCAGACACGCACGCCCGGCGCGCGCCTGCTGCTGGCACTGGGTGTGGTGGGGCTGGCGCTGCCCGCGGTCGAGGCGTGGCGATCATTGCTGGGCTACACCTATCCTTGGCATGGTGTTCGCCTGGTCGCGCTGCTGGCCCTGCATGTGGCCGCTGCAGTGCTGCTACCGGCATATCTCGCGCGTCGCTTCGAGGTTCCCGTGCCGAGGGCTGGCTGTTTCATCTATCTGGCGCTGATCATGGCAGCGGCCATCGCGCTGCCCGGCTTCGACACCCGCTCAGCGGCGGTGCTGCTGTTGAGCCTGCTCGCCTCGGCGTGGGTGCTGATGCGCGCGCCCGCCGACCAGGAAGACCGATGGCCGATCCTGGCGCTGCTGTCTGCGGGCCTGCTGGCGCTGCTGGTCGCACGCGGCGCCTTCCTTGATGGCCCTTACTTCCTGCTGCTGGCGGTGCTGATGGTGTTCCTTCTGCTGCGCCACGCTGCCCAGTTGCAGGCGCTCGACCGCCACAACGCCTGGCTGCGCGAAGAGCGCGCACGGCTTTCGTTGCAGTTGTTGCAACGGGGTATCCAGCCGCACTGGCTGATGAACACGCTGACCTGCCTGCAGGAACTGATCGAGCAGTCGCCGATGCGCGCCAGCCGCCTGGTGGAGTCGCTGGCGGATCAGTTCGATCGCCTGCGCGACAGCAGCAGCCGCCAGAGCGTTCCCCTGCAGGATGAGTTGGCCTTGTGCCGCAGCCATCTGGATATCGTCGGCCTTGCCCTGGACCGGCGCATGGTGCTGGAGGTCGATGGCGAAGATGCGGCGCTTTCGCTGCCGCCAGGCATCCTGCATGCACAGGTGGAAAATGCACTGACCCATGCCGGCGCTGGTGCCTGTGCACTGCACCCTTTCCGCCTGCACGTGCAGCGCGACAACGCGCGCTGGATACTGGAACTGCGCAGTGCGCGAGGCTCGGCCCCGCACCGCGGCCGTGGCACGGGTACACGTTACATCGAGGCCAGCCTGGCGGCGGCCAGCCCCGCCGGCTGGAGCTTCGTGCAGGGCATCGACGGTGACCACTGGTGTGGCCGGATCGAGCTGACATGCGCATCCTGATCGTCGAGGACGAACCCCTGGTGCGACAGCGCCTGCTGCGCATGTGCAGCGAGTTGGCCGGTGCACGCGCGCGCTTCGATGCGGTGGCCGATCTGGAAGCGGCCGGCGACCGCTTGCAGCGCAGCGTCTACGACGGCCTGCTGCTGGACCTCAACCTTGGCGGCGACGACGGCTTCGAGCTGCTGCGCCGTGCGGTGGCCGGGCGCTACCAGTGCGTGGTGGTCTCGGCACACCGCGAGCGCGCATTGCAGGCGTTCGAGCACGGCGTGCTCGACTTCGTGCCCAAGCCCTTCTCACGCGAGCGCCTCGCCCAGGCGCTGAAACGGCTGCTCGACGCAAGCCGCTACCGGCCCGGCTGCGCCCGCTATCTCGGCATCTGGCGTGCGCAGGGGACTACGCTGGTCGAACTGGCCGACGTGCAGTGGATCCGAGCGGACGGCGACTACAGTGAGCTGCGCATGCGCGATGGACGTAGCGAACTGCATGACAAATCGCTTGCCGGCCTGGGGCCATTACTGCCGCCGGAGTTCGTGCGTTGCCACCGCTCCCATGTCGTCAACCTGCGGCATGTCCGCAGCCTGCATGCCGCATCAGGCAGTCGTTACTGGGTCGTACTCAGCGACGGTACGGAGCTGCCCGTGGGCCGCGCGCATGTCGCGGCACTGCGCACTGAACTCAATCTGGACTGAGCCTGCGGCCCGCCCCCTCAGGGAGCTGCGACGACGGATGCGGGGCGCTGCGGCGAGCTTGCATTCCGACGGCTACCAGCGCATCCGCTTCAGGACCGGATTGCCCGAGGCATGGTGCTTGATCACCGCAGCGATGTGCAGGACAAGCAGGCCGGCAAGCACCATGCAGGCGTATTTGTGGGCAGCGTTGAACGCCGACGTCAGCTGAACGTCGATGAGCGGCGGTGGAAGGGTCAGCACGTTGAAGACGTTGATGTCCCTGTCCATCATCAGCACGCCGGTTATCAGCACCACGATCGTGGTCAGATAGATCGCGAAGTGTGCAAGGCGGGCAGCCCACCCCTCCGTACTCGTCGGTTGCACTGCACTTGCCCGCAGCACTGCCAGCAGCACGCGAAGGGCGAAGAACGGAATCAGCGTAAAGGTCAGCGAGACGTTGAGGAAGCCGATGGCATGCCGGGTAGCGTCCGCGACATCGAACAACGCCACGTAGAAGCCACTGAGGGTTGCCCACAGAATGATGATGGCTGAGAACCAGTGCAGCAGCACCTGGATTCTGGTGTAGGTCATTGAATATTGCTCGCCGGTAAGGCCGAGCGACATTAGGGGTTTACCTATCCAGTTTGAATCGGACAGCTTGCAAAACGCAGGGTGAGCGTTCGATTCGGTGAACCTGATCCGCTTTCAGGGCGTCTGCAGCAACAGCGAATGCAGGATGCGCGCGTCTTCGGCGTCGAGTGTTTTCGGCAGGGTGTCGCTACCCCGGAAACGGCGGTGGAACGCCCGTACCGCTGCTTCGCGGTTGTCGAGTGGATAGCCGAAGCGCCCCAACGCAGCCCATGCATCGAAGCCTTCCGGCGCAGCACCGTCGGCAGCGCGCGGCCACACGCCGAAACCAGCTTCAGCCAGCTGCTGCCACGGGAAGAAGCGACTGGGATCTTCCTTGCGCGTCGGCGCCAGGTCGGCGTGGCCGATCACCTGCCGCGGTGGGATGTTCAGCCGTTCAGTGAGATCGCGCAGCAGCACGATCAGTGATTCGATCTGCGCGGGGCTGAAGGGCGTACGGCCGTCATTGTCCAGCTCGATGCCGATGGACGCGGAGTTGAGGTCGGTGATGGTGCCCCAGCGCCCGGAGCCGGCGTGCCAGGCGCGGCGCTCATCGGCCACCAGCTGGTAGCGATGGCCATCGGCGCCGATCAGATAGTGCGCGCTGACCCGCCCGCCACTGTTGGCGGTACGCAGCGTGTGCAGGCTCTGCTGCACCGATTTCTGCTCGGTGTGGTGGATGACGATGATCACCGGCGTGCGCGCGTTCTGGTTCGGCGACGGCACCCAGGTGGCAAGCGGGTTGCGGATTTCCTGCGGCGTGGAGGCGCAGGCGGCCAGCAGCAGGCAGGCCGAGAGCATCAGGGAAGTGCGGATCGGGTGCATGCCCTGATTGTGCGTGATAAGCGCGGACGATGCAGTAGAGCCACGCCATGCGTGGCTGGGCCACCGACCGTGCCGACCAACGGTCGGCACCCACCAGGGCAGAGCAGTCCGGAGCAGGAGCAGTGCCAAGCAAGCTTGGCACCTACCAGAGCAGGTGCAGTGCCGACCAACGGTCGGCACCCACCATGTAGATGCATCAGGCCTCGTAGGCCGATTCACCGTGCGAGGTCACATCCAGGCCGGTACGCTCGGCCTCCTCGGTCACCCGCAGGCCGACCACCACCTTGACCAGCAGCAGGATGGCTGCGGTCACCACGGCCGACCAGACCACGGTGAGGCCGACGCTGACCACCTGCACCCACACCTGGTGGCCGATATCCAGATCGGCCTTGGTGCCGCCCAGCGACTGCGCGCTGAACACACCGGTGAGGATTGCGCCGACGATGCCGCCCACGCCATGCACACCGAACACGTCGGCGGTGTCGTCCACCTTCAGCAGGCGCTTGAGGCCGGTCACGCCCCACACGCAGACCACGCCAGCAACCAGGCCGATGACGATCGCGCCGAGCGGGCCAACAGTGCCGCACGCCGGGGTGATGCCGACCAGACCCGCCACCGCACCTGAGGCTGCGCCCAGTGCCGACGGCTTGCCTTTGCTGATGGCTTCAACCAGCGTCCAACCCAGCACCGCTGCGGCCGTGGCCAGCACAGTGTTGAGGAAGGCCAGCGAGGCGACGGTGTCGGCGGCAGCGGCCGAACCGGCATTGAAGCCGAACCAGCCGACCCACAGCAGCATCGCGCCGATATAGGTGAACGGCACGTTGTGCGGCTTCAGTGCGGTCTGCCCGTAGCCCAGGCGCTTGCCGACGAACCATGCAGCGACCAGACCGGCTACGCCGGCGTTGATGTGCACCACGGTGCCACCAGCGAAATCGATCGCGCCCATCTCACCCAGGTAACCACCACCCCAGACGATGTGCGCCATCGGGATGTAGCTGAGGGTGAACCACAGCGCCGAGAACAGCAGCACCGCGCGGAACTTGATGCGCTCGGCGAAGGCACCGACGATCAGCGCCGTGGTGATGCCGGCGAAGGTCGACTGGAAGGCGACGAACAGGTAGTCCGGCAGGCCCTTGATCGGCGTGTTGCCCACAGACTCCGGGGTGAAGCCCTTGAGGAAGGCGAATTCGGTGAATGAGCCGAAGAACGGATTGCCGGCGCTGAACACTGCGCTGTAGCCATAGGCCACCCACAGCAGCAGCACCAGCGAGAACACCACGAGGATCTGGCTGAGCACCGACAGCACGTTCTTCGAGCGCACCAGGCCGCCGTAGAACAGGGCCAGGCCCGGCACCACCATCAACAGCACCAGCAGGGTGGAGGTGAGCATCCAGGCGACGTCGCCATGGTCATAGGCGGGCGCAGCCACCGCTTCGGCAGCAGCCGGCGCAGCGGCAGTCGGGTCCTGCAAGGGCTCGACGGCCACGGCCTCGCTCTGCAACGGCGTGACCTGGGCCTGGGCATGTGCACTGCCTGGCCAGATACCGGCGGCCAGCGCGCTGAGCAGCATCAGCAGGCACACCAGATGGAACCGGGCTTGCCACCCGGTGAGAAGGCGCATCTTCATGGGGGAGTCTCCGGAAGGGGGTTTACAGCGCGTCAGCGCCGATTTCGCCGGTGCGGATGCGGATGACCTGCTCGACAGCGGTCACGAAGATCTTGCCGTCGCCGATCTTGCCGGTGCCTGCAGACGACTGGATCGCTTCGATCACGGCGTCGGCACGCTCGTCGGTGACGACGGTTTCGATCTTGATCTTGGGCAGGAAGTCGACAACGTACTCGGCACCGCGATACAGCTCGGTGTGGCCCTTCTGGCGGCCGAAGCCTTTCACTTCGGTCACGGTGATGCCCGACACGCCGGCATCGGACAGGGCCTCGCGGACCTCGTCGAGCTTGAACGGTCGGATGATGGCGGAGATCAGTTTCATGCGCATGTCCCGATGGTGGATGGGGCCAGCGCGCGAGCGCGCGATGGCATCAGGCAACCACGGGCCATCGTGGTGATGGCCGTGGCTGTTGCACCGGACACGAACCGGGCCGGGACAGCCGTGCCTCTCTCCTTGCACGGCCGACGCGGGAGGGAGGGCGGCCCATGTCACGTATCCGGTCTCTCTCTTGCCCCTGGATCGGGGGTCCTTGGCGTGGGGTCAGAGCCCTTTCATGCATGAAAGGGATCCGACCCCGTGCAACGACCCCGATCTGACCGCGGCTCCCCAGCCGCGAAGACGGATGCGATGGCGGCGGGTGGGAGGGGTTACCCACCGCCATCGCAACCGGTCAGCTGGCGTAGTACAGCTGGTATTCCAGCGGGTGGGTCGCCGCGCGGAACTTGGTCACTTCCTGCATCTTCAGCGCGATGTAGCCGTCGATGAAGTCATCGCTCATCACGCCACCGGCCTTGAGGAACTCACGGTCCTTGTCCAGCGCTTCCAGGGCCTGGTCCAGCGAGGAGCAGACCTGCGGGATCAGCTTCTCTTCTTCCGGCGGCAGGTCGTACAGATCCTTGTCGCTCGGTGCGCCCGGGTCGATCTGGTTCTTGATGCCGTCCAGGCCGGCCATCATCAGCGCGGTGAAGGTCAGGTAGCCCGACTGGATCGGATCGGGGAAGCGCATTTCGATGCGACGCGCCTTCGGGTTGGACACCCACGGAATGCGGCACGAGGCCGAACGGTTGCGCGCCGAGTAGGCCAGCATCACCGGGGCTTCGTAACCCGGCACCAGGCGCTTGTAGCTGTTGGTACCCGAGTTGGCGAAGGCGTTGATGGCCTTGGCGTGCTTGAAGATGCCGCCGATGTACCACAGCGCCATCTGGCTCAGGCCGCCGTAGCCGTCACCGGAGAACAGGTTGGTGCCGCCCTTGGACAGCGACTGGTGCACGTGCATGCCGCTGCCGTTGTCGCCGACGATCGGCTTGGGCATGAAGGTGACGGTCTTGCCGTTGCGGTGGGCGACGTTCTTGATGACGTACTTCATCCGCAGCAGTTCGTCGGCCTTCTGCACCAGGGTGCTGAACTTGGTGCCGATCTCGCACTGGCCGGCGGTGGCCACTTCGTGGTGCTGCACTTCCACTTCGATGCCGACCTGTTCCAGGGTCTTGCACATCTCCGCACGCAGGTCATGCAGGGTGTCGGTCGGCGGCACCGGGAAGTAACCGCCCTTCACGCCCGGACGGTAGCCGCTGTTGGCGCCGTCGTACTTTGCGCCGCTGTTCCACGCCGCTTCTTCCGAATCGACCTGGAAGAAGGTGTGACCCATTTCATTGGCGAAGCGCACCGAATCGAAGATGAAGAACTCCGGCTCCGGGCCGAAGAACGCGGTTTCGGCAATGCCCGAGGACTTCAGGTAGGACTCGGCACGCTTGGCGATGCCGCGCGGGCAACGGCCATACGGCTGCATGGTGGCCGGATCGAGGATGTCGCAGCTGATCACGATGGTCGGATCGGCGTAGAACGGGTCGACGTAGGCGCTGGCGGTATCCGGCAGCAGCACCATGTCCGACTCGTTGATGCCCTTCCAGCCGGCGATCGAGCTGCCATCGAACATCTTGCCTTCTTCAAACAGCGACGGCTCGACGATGCTGACCGGGAAGGTCACATGCTGTTCGACACCACGCATGTCGACGAAGCGCAGATCGACGAACTCGATCTGGTTGTCCTTGATCAGCTTCTCTACGGTTTCCACGGACATCGGTACGACCTCGGATGGGAATGAATGCCTGCTGAGGTACAGCAATGACCGTGCCAACTTTTCGGCCTTCACAAGTCGTTGATTTCAAAGCCACCGCCCCAGCGGGGTGCAGAACCATGCGCACCAAACGGGTGCGCCGATGACAAGACGCACCCGTTTGGTGCGGCATGGATCGTCTATTCTTTCGAGCTTCTTCCGCCGCCCGCGCCCGCACCGTCCATGTCCGATCTGCTCTCCGCCCTGCTGCTGGGCATCCTCGAAGGCTTGACCGAATTCCTGCCGATCTCCAGCACCGGCCACCTGCTGATCGCCCAGCACTGGCTGGGCGCGCGATCGGACTTCTTCAACATCATCATCCAGGCCGGTGCGATCCTGGCCGTGGTACTGGTGTTCCGGCAGCGCCTGCTGCAGCTGGCCACCGGCTTCGGCCAGCGCGAGAACCGCGAGTACGTGTTCAAGCTCGGCGCGGCCTTCCTGGTGACCGCCGTGGTCGGCCTGGTAGTGCGCAAGGCCGGCTGGTCGCTGCCGGAAACCGTCAGCCCGGTGGCCTGGGCGCTGATCATCGGCGGCATCTGGATGCTGCTGGTGGAGGCCTATACCGCGCGCCTGCCCGACCGCGACCAGGTGACCTGGACGGTGGCCATCGGCGTCGGCCTGGCGCAGGTGGTGGCAGGTGTGTTCCCGGGTACCTCGCGCTCGGCCTCGGCGATCTTCCTGGCCATGCTGCTGGGCCTGAGCCGCCGCGCGGCCGCCGCCGAGTTCGTGTTCCTGGTCGGCATTCCCACCATGTTCGCCGCCAGCGCCTACACCTTCCTGGAACTGGCCAAGGAAGGAAACCTGGCCAGCGAGAACTGGACCGACGTCGGCGTCGCCTTCGTTGCCGCTGCCATCACCGGCTTCGTCGTAGTGAAGTGGCTGATGGGCTACATCAAGTCGCACCGTTTCACGGCCTTCGCGATTTACCGCATCGCCCTGGGCGCTGCGTTGCTGCTGTGGTTGCCGTCCGGCAGCTGAACAGCGCCGGGGCACGGTAACCCCGATGCCGGCCCCGATCCGTTTCCCCCTCGGTTCCCCAAGGAGAATCACCATGAACCGCAAGCTCACCCTGCTCCTCCCGCTGGCCCTGCTGGCCGCCTGCAGCCAGACCCCCGCCCCGGCCGGTACCGGTGGTGACGACCTGGCCCCGGCGGCGGCCAAGGCCGGCGACCAGAAGGCGCTGGCTCACCTGGATGCGCAGCGCCTGCAGAGCCAGCACTGGCTGCTGCAGCAGGCCACCGCGGCCGATGGCAAGCGCATCGATGCGCTGTTCGCCCGCGAAGACAAGCCGGTCACCCTGGACTTCGCTGATGGCCGCCTGTCGGTCAGCAACACCTGCAACCGCATGGGCGGCGGCTACACCCTGGCCGACGGCAAGCTGAGTGTCAGCGCCATGGCCTCGACCATGATGGCCTGCACCGACAAGGCATTGATGGCGCTGGACGAAGCCGTCTCCAGCCGCCTGCAGGGCGAACTGAAGGCCGAACAGGACGGCAACGGCGTGCTGACCCTGACCACCGCCAAGGGCGACGTGCTGGTGTTCAATCCGGAACCGACCGCTGAAACCCGCTACGGCGGCGCTGGCGAAACCGTGTTCCTGGAAGTGGCGGCGAAGACCGAGAAGTGCTCGCACCCGCTGATCCCGGATTACCAGTGCCTGCAGGTGCGCGAAGTGAAGTTCGACGACAAGGGCCTGAAGCAGGGTGAGCCGGGCGCGTTCGAGAACTTCTACGGCAGCATCGAGGGCTACACCCACGAAGACGGCGTGCGCAACGTGGTGCGTGTGAAGCGCTACGAAGTGAAGAACCCGCCGGCCGATGCGCCGTCGCAGGCGTACGTGCTGGACATGGTGGTCGAGTCGGCCATCGAGAAGAAGTAATGCAGAAGGGCGGCCGCGAGGTCGCCCTTCTTCGTTGTGGGTAGAGCCGGCCGCTGGCCGGCTGCTGCGCACAGCTCCGGCGACATACGGAACATGCCGGCCAGCGGCCGGCACTACCCATATGCATCAAGGAGACCGACATGAAACGGACGTACATGCTCGCGCTGGCCTTGCTGGCCATCGGTAGTGGCAGCAGTGCATACGCCGCCAGCACACCCACCACCGACCAGCTTGAAGCCCATCTGTGGCAGCTCGCACGCGCCACCGACGCGCAGGGCAAGCGCATCGACGCGCTGTTCGTCAGGGGCCGGGCGCCGTACACCCTGCGCTTCCAGCCCGGCTACATGAGCGAGTTGAACCTGTGCAACTACGCAAGCAGCCAGTATCAGCTGCAGGGCGACCGGCTGATCTTGGAGAACGGGGTTGTTACCACTGCCGGCTGCATACGCGCCGAGGTTACCGAGCAGCAACGGCGTGCCAGCACACTGGTCAATGGCCGGCCGGCCCCGACGCTCGCACTGGACGACAACGGCAGCCTGGTCCTGCGCAACGTGCATGGCGACACGGCGATATTCAAACCCGCGCCGCTGCCGGTGAAATGAAAAGGGCGGCCACTGGCCGCCCTTCGTCGTTTCCGGGTAGAGCCGGCCGCTGGCCGGCTGCCACGTACAGCGGATGCCGGCCAGCGGCCGGCACTACCCGAAGCCTGGTATCAGGCCAATGCCGGGTTCAACGTGTAGGTGCCGTGCAACGCTGCTTCGGCCAGCACGTGGCCGTGCATGGCGCGGTACGCATCGGCGGCGGTGAAGCGCTCCGGCAGCGGCAGCGAGGCGATGTCCAGCGCGAACACGCGGAAGAAGTAGCGATGCACGCGCTCGTCGTTGAACGGTGGGTACGGGCCGTCGTAGCCGAGGTAGTCACCGGCCATGTCCGGATTGCCGGCGAACCAGCCGGTGAAATCGTTCAGGCCCTGGCGGCTGCCGGCCGGGCCGGCCGGCGCGGTCTTGCCCTTCAGCACGAAGCCATCGCTGCAGCTGCCCGCGGCGATCTCCTGCACCGAGGCCGGGATGTCGGCCATCACCCAGTGCACGAAATCGCCGCGCGGCTGGTCGCGCGGCACGCTCATGTCATCGCGGCCCACCGTCTCCGGCACCGTCGGTACGTCCGGGTCCACGCATACCAGCAGGAACGAGCGGGTGCCGTCGGGCACGCCGCTCCAGGCCAGGTGCGGGTTGCGGTCGGGGGCGAAGCCGTCAGCATCGCCAGCGGCGAACTCACGGTCGATCGGCGCAGCGTTGACCAGGCTGTGACTGCTCAGTTGCATCTGATGCTCCTCACTCTTCCGGGTAACCCAATCGCACCGCGACCGGGGTGAGCTGGGCGAAGGCGGCGCCCATCACGTCGCGATACTTGCGCCAGTGGCCGGCAGGCAGGCGCGGCGCGCCCAGCTGTGCAGCCGGCGGCATCGGACGTCCGAACACGCGGCCCAGCAGGTCGGCCATCGCATGTGCATCGTTGCCGATCTCGTCGATGCGCAGCAGCACGTGCGGATACAGGTCTTCTTCGTGCAGTGCGGCGATCTGGGTCAGGGAACGCACCAGCCACTGCCCGGCTTCGGCCATCGAGGTCATCGCCAGCGGTGCTGCGGCACCATAGGCGACCCAGTCCAGCAGCATGTCGCGCGGGTCGCGCAGCACCAGCAGCAGGCGGCCCTGCGGCAGCTGCGGGCGCAATGCCCACAACAGCGCGTTGTCCCACCACAGCAGCCAGTCGATCACGGTGTCGCTTTCCAGGCCGCGGGCCGGCAGGTTCTCGCGCCAACGCTCGACCAGGCGTTCCGGGCTCAGCACGCCCGACGCCAGGTCCTGCAGCGTGTTGTAGTTCTGGAAGGCATCGTCGGGTGGATTGGCGGTGTAACGGTCGCTGCGCAGTACCGGGCTGGCAGCGGCCAGGCCGGTTGCCACCCGCTCCACGCCCGAACCCGGGGCGCCCCACAGAAAGATCGGTGCCGAGCCGCTGTCGCGCGTCGCTTCATCGATGCTGGCCATCTCCGGCCAGCTTGGCGGTGCCTTGGCCTGCGGCGGCAGCGGCAGCCGCTGCGAGGCCTGGTCGGTCTGCAGCGCCATCCACGTACGCAGCGCTTCTTCCGGCTGCCCGGCGCGATCCTGGATTTCGCCCAGCCAGGTCCGCAGGTCGGCGCGGTGTCCCTCCGGTGCCTGCGCGATCAAGGCCTGCACGCGCTCCACGGCGGCGGCTGGGTCACGCTGCAGCAGACCCTCGACACGACGGCTTTCACCGCTGACGCGGCCCGGTTCCAGGGTGGTGATGCGCTCGGCGATGGCTTCGCCCTGCTCGTGTTCACCGGCCATGTCATGCAGGCGCATGCGCGCTTCCAGCGCCGGCAGGTGGCCGGGCATCGCTGCCATCCAGCGCTCCACGACGGCCACGGCGCCGGCACTGCCGACGTCTTCCACGGCCAGTCGTGCCAGCCACAGGTCATGCAGCTGGTCATTGCTTTCCAGAGCCTCATCCAGGCGTGCACGGGCTTCATCTTCGCGGCCCAGGCGCTGCCAGGACATCAGCAGCAGCTGCAGCACCTGGCGCTCACCCTGCAGCGATTGCAGCAGCGGCAGCAGATGCTCCAGCGCCTGCAGCGGCTGGCCACTGCGCAGTGCCAGCTCGCCGGCCAGGCGGCGCATCGGCGGTACATCCAGCTCCGGCTGCTGCAGCGCCTGCTGCATTGCCTCGGCGGCGGCCTCGACGTTGCCCTGGCGCAATGCCAGCTGCACCACCATGCCGTGCAGCGAGGACATCTTCGGGTTCAACGCGAGTACGCGACGGAACGCCTGCTCGGCGAACGCCAGCATGTCCTTGCCCAGATAGGCAAAGCCCAGTGCGTACAGCACGCGGGTATCGTCCGGCAGCGCCTGGCTGGCCGCCGACAGCAGGGCCAGCGCGCGGTCGGCGTCGCCACGACGCAGCGCGACCATGCCATCGATGGTCAGCAGTTCCGGATGGTCCGGCTCCAGCCGCGATGCGAGGGTCGACAGCCGCTGGGCCTCGTCGAAATCGTTGCGGCCCACCGCCAGGTGCGCCTGCATCAGGTAGGCGGGGAAGGCGTTGGGGTCCAGCCCGGTTGTGCGCAGCAGGGCTTCATCTGCACCGTCGAACTGGCGCAGTGCCAGCAGCAGGCCGGCGTGCTGCAGGTGCAGCTGCGCATCATCGGGCGCCAGCTGCAGCGCCTGCTGCAGCGCCTCCATTGCGGCCTCGGCCTTGCCCTGCTGCTGCAGCGCAAGCGCCAGCCAGCGGTGGGCCTCGGCCTTGCCGGGTTCGTCACGGGTCCACGCCTGGGCCAGCTGCACGGCCTGGCCGGCATCGTTCTGGCGCAACGCTTGGAGGATCTGGTCTTGCATGGCCGTCCGGTTCAAGGTCAAACCCGCATTGTAGCGGGCCGCGCGCCGGTGCCGGTTCAGCCCGGCAGGACCCGCCGCAGACGCTGTGCGACCCAGCGTTCGGAGAAACCATCGCCGCGCCAGTTTTCCAGGAAGCCACAGTGGCCGCCCCAGCAGGCGGTTTCCAGCCGCGCCTGCTGCGGCAGCTGCCAATCGCGGAAGGTCGCGTAGGGGATCACCGGATCGTCCTGCGCCATCAGGATGTCGGCAGGTACCTGCAGCGTGGACAGGCGGTTGCCGGCGATGGAATAGCCATCGAAATAGGCCTGCAACGAACCAAACGTGGTGTGCCGTTCGACCAGCCAGGCGGTAAGCGAACGGATGTCCATGTTCAGCACGCGGTCGTCGCAGTCGCTCAGTTCGGGGAAGAGATCGCGCTTGCGACGCAGCGAGCCGGCCCACTTGCGGCGGAAATACCAGTCGTACATTGCCGGGCCGTTCTCGATGTTCTCCATGGTCAGCCCCGGGTCCAGCACCGGGCAGACGGCGGCCACGTGCTGCAGCGGCACGCCCGCGGCTGGCGCGCGCAGGGCCAGCCGCAGCACGAAGTTGCCACCCAGCGAATAGCCGGCCGCAACCAGCGGCAGATCGGGCCAGCGCTGGGCGACATCGCCAGCGGCATGCACCACTTCGTCGATGAGGTTGGAGTGGAAGATGCCGGGATTGAGGTGATGGGTGTTGCCGTGGTCGCGGAAGTTCAGCCGCACCACGTCGAACCCCTGCTCCAGCATGCGGGCAGCGGCCATGCGCATGTAGCTGGATTCGGCGCTGCCTTCCCAGCCGTGCAGCAACAGGGCGATGCCACGCGGTTCGCGCCCTTCGACATGGCTGTGCCAGCCCTGCAGGCGCACACCCTCGCCGCCATCGAGGATCAGCTCTTCGCTGACCGCGCCGGTGGCAGCCAGCAGCAGCAGGCCGCGCTGCAGGCGCATGCGGCTGGAACTGAGCATCGACTGCAGGTGCGGATTGCGCAGCCAGCGCGGCGGCTGATAGTCGGACGCGGTGAGCATCGGCGCATCAGCGTCGAGGGTGGGTGGCGGAAAAACGGCCACCATGGCCTCAGTCCCCGCTCATGGCCGCCACGATGCGCGCGCGCGAGGTCTCCGCGATGCGCCGACGGCCTTCCAGGTCCTGGGTGCCGATCGGCTCCAGGAAATGCACTTCGGTATGCCGCGCCGGCTCACCGAGCAGGCGCAGGAAATTGGCGAAGAAACTCTCGCCCGGGCCGAAGGCCACGATGGTCTGTGCATCGCCGCGCACGCCATAGACCAGCGCCACCGGCTGCACCGGTACGCTGGTTTCGACTGCCGCCTGGAAGATGCGCGCGTGGAACGGGCCAACGTCGTGGCCACCACGGGTACGCCCTTCCGGGAACACGCCCACGGCCTTGCCGGCGCGCAGGCGGTCGGCCATCACCTGCATCACCCCACCGAGTGATTCGGTGTTGCCACGCTGGTGGAAAATGGTCTGGCCGCGCCCGGCAAGCCAGCCCACCACCGGCCAGCTGGCGATCTCGCGCTTGGCGACAAAGCCCATCATGCGCTGGCTGTGCAGGATGGAGATATCGACCCAGCTGACATGGTTGGCAACGAACAGCACCGCGCCCGGCAGCGGCTGGCCGACACGCGACAGGCGGAAGCCGAAGATCCACATCAGCCCGCCCTGCCACCAGTTCACCACCTTGGCGCCGAAGGTATCGTCGCCCACGCGCAGCTCGCCCCATGGCGGAAGCATGCCGATCAGGATCAGCGGCAGGAACACGGTGATGTGGACCAACAGCAGCGGTACGCGGTACAGGTAACGGCACACACGCGCCACGCCGCCGCGGGGGGCCGGAGTGGGGGAAGTCATCCGCGCACGATACCGGAGGGCTGCCATCGCTGCCAGCCGAATTCGGCCATAAGTCTCATTGACGGCGGCCATCGGCGGGGAACGCTGGGTTCCGCCGCCGTCACTGCTGTCGCCAGGGCTCAACCGTGCCCGGCCGCCACCACGGCCAGGGTCAGCCGCGAGATGCAGACCAGCCGGCCCTGCTCGTCCTCGATGCGGATTTCCCACAGCTGGGTGCTGCGGCCCACGTGCACCGCGCGCGCGGTACCGGTGACCGTCCCCGAACGCACGGCGCGTACGTGGTTGGCGTTGATCTCCAGGCCCACGCAGATCTGCTTGGCGGTATCCACGCAGAGGTTGCCGGCGCTGCTGCCCAGGGTCTCGGCCAGCACCACCGAAGCACCGCCGTGCAGGATGCCGTACGGCTGGCGGGTGCGCTCGTCCACCGGCATGGTTGCCTGCAGCCAGTCTTCGCCAGCGGCACTGAAGACGATGCCCAGGGTGCTGATGGCGGTGTTCTGGCTGAGTGCGTTGAGCTGCTCGATGGAAACGGCTTCGCGGAATACCTGGGTCATGCGGCTACCTTCAGAGGATGGGAACGAGGCCGGCGCCGAATGCGGTCAGCATGCGTACCAGCAGCCACTTCGGCCCGACATTGACCTCGGGGAAGTCGCCCACCGCGACATAGCAGCGATGGAAATCAGCGCTCTGCCGCGGCAGTGGCTGCGGACACTCCGGGCCCGGCTTGAACTCGTAGTCGGTGGCGTAGCGCCATGGCCAGAAGTCGAGGATCGGCAGCGCCTCGGACGCCTTGCCGACGCTGTAGTTCAGGCCGGACAGGACCGGCGGCTTGGCACGCGGCGCCACCGTCCAGGAGTTCTGCGGATGGGTATCGCGCAGGATGCTCTGCGCCAGCTGCTCGGCGAAGGCCGGATCGTCGATGATCACCGCGCCTTCGGTGTTGTAGTTCTCGCTGCGCGGATCGAAGTTGTGGGTACCGACCACGCCGATACGGCGGTCGACCACCAGCGACTTGGCATGCAGGCCCATGCGCGCGCCCTTGCGGGTGACCGGCAGCGGTTTGTTGACCGCCTTGCTGCCCAGGAACGACGGGCGCGTTTCGGTACGCAGCAGGCGGGTCTCGACTTCGCTGCCGGCGGCACGCCGGCGCGCACGACCGTTCTCATAGGCGCTGCCGGTACGCGGATGGATCACCCGCGGCTGCGGGTCATCCACGTCCGCAGTAGCCACCACGTCACCGCCGCCACCGGCATTGCTGCCTGCTGCGCTGCCACCGATCAGCGGATTGCGTCCGGTATCGCTGCCCGGCGCCGCGATCGGGTCGGGCAGCAGGTTGCGGTAATCGACCGGAGCATCCAGCGGGAACGGCTTGAATTCAAAAATGTTGAAGCCCAGCTCGCGCATGTTGCGCCGCTTGTACTTGTACGACAGCGCATACACGATCGGGTTGTCGGTGGCGGCCAGACTGTTGCTGGACACCACCACGCGCGGTGGCTGCGGGCGCTTGCGCAGCTCGCGGAACAGCTTCTGTGCCGGCTTGGACAGCACCAGGTAGGGCGTCTGCAGGATCACTTCGTGCTGCGCACTGGAGATCAGTGCATCCAGCTGCGGCTCGGTGACATGCTGCCCGGCCAAGGGTGCGTCGGCGCGCTCGCGGCGATGCTTGCGCGGCAGATCGGCCACATAGCGCACCGAGGCGACCGGCAAGGCGGTGTCCACGAACGAACGGGTGACGAAGTCGACGTCGTTGGCTTCCTCGCTGACCCGCTCCACCCGCTCGGGCCTGCGGAACTGCGCGGGCGGCAACACCGGCACGCCCTGCTTGAGCAGGGTACGGCCGACATCGTTCAGGCGCTCGGCCGGTACGCTGCGCTGCGCGCGCCAGAAGGCATCGAAGTTGGCCGCCATCGCGCGTGCTTCGGGGCCGGCGATCAGCACGTCCCGGTCGCGGAAGTTGTATTCGCGGTCCCAGTCGTAATAGTCGTCCTGGTAGTTGCGCCCACCGACCACGCCGATCGCATCGTCAACCACCAGCAGCTTGTTGTGCATGCGCTGGTTGAAGCGGCGGAAGCAGCACAGCACGCTGCCGGCATAGTCGAAATAGTTCAGCCGGGCCTTGCCGAACGTCGGGTTGTAGACCCGCAGCTGGAAGTTCTGGTGGGCGCCGGCCAGTGCGCCGAGGATCTGCAGGTCGGAGATCGCCGAAAGCTGGTCGATCAGCAGCCGTACCTTCACCCCGCGCCGCGACGCCGCCAGCAGCTCGTCGATGACCAGGCGGGCGCTGTCGTCCTTGTCGAAGATGTAGGTCTGCAGGTCGATGCTGCGGGTGGCGCTGCGCAGCAGGTTCAGGCGCGCGACCAGCGCGCCTTCGCCCTCGTCCAGCAGGGTGGCATAGTGCCGCGGCTGTTCCGGGGTCGATTCGCTGAACGCCCGGCCGGCCAGGGCCCGCAGGGGCGAGTCCAGCGCGCAGCGGTCGGCCTGCTGGCAATCCACCTGGGTCGAGCGCGCCTGTACGGCGATCGCCTCGGCGCGATCACGCTGGGCATGCGACAGCGACGCGCAGCCGCTGCCCAGCAACACGGTTGCCAGCACCAGTACACGCAGCAATGGATTCACGGTTTCGACGCCTCGCTGAGACGTGCACGCAGTACGAAAGTCACTCGGTCACTCAAGGCAAGCTGCCAGCTGTCCATGCCGTACCGGCCTCGTTGCACGGTACCGCGGCTGACGACGTCGCAATCATAGCCGGGTCGGGCACATTCCGCTTTCTCGACCTTGAGCGTCTCCGGATGGCTGACGCCGCGCAGGGTCAGCCGGCCATCGATGCCGCCACCGTCGGCGACCGTCTCCGGCCAGTACGGCAGCGAGTCGAACTCGACGAAGGGGTAACGACCGGCGTCGAAGAACTCGGGGCCGCGCATCCAGCCGGTATAGCGTTCCTTGCCGGGGATCTCCACGGTGCGGGTGAACATCTTCAGGTGGACCTGGTGACGGCCATCGGACAGCACCTCGATGCGCCCCTCGAACCGCGGGAACACGCCCTCGATACGCTGGCCGAAGCGGGTGCGGACTTCAAAGCCGATCTGCGAGCGCACCACATCCAGCTGCAGCGTACGCGGCGACTCGGCCACGACCGCCGGCAGCGCGGTCGGTGGCGGTGCAGCGGCCCAGGCCGGGCCGATCGCCAGAACGACTGGCAGCAGGCAGCGGCCCGGCAACGCCAACCTCATCGGCTCACGGCCACCAGAAGGCATTCAGGCTGGCCACGCCCGGCTCGATCGTTGCCTCGCGGGCGAAACCGAGCACGGCCACGCCGCCGGGCGGCATGCCGCGGTAATCACTGCTGGTGCCATCGGTCATCAACGCCACCAGCTGCTCCAGCCCGGGGTTGTGGCCGACGATCAGCACCCGGTCCAGGTCACGGCGCTCGTCCACCAGCGCCGCCAGGGTGCCGGGGGTGGCCTCGTAGATGCGGTCTTCCAGGCGCTTTTCGACATAGCCGATGGCCGCCATCACCGCTTCCAGGGTTTCGCGGGTCCGTCGCGAGGGGGAACACAGCACGCAGTCCGGCAGCAGGTTGTTCTCCTTCAGCCACTTGCCGGCGGCTTCGGCTTCGGCGAGCCCCACCGGCGACAACGGCCGGTCGAGGTCGGCCTGGCCGGTAGTGGCAGGTTCGGCGTGGGCGTGGCGGAGCAGGATCAGTTCGCGCATTGCGGGATTCCAATAAAGGGATGGAGACCTACGGCTCTTACAGTTTCAGCCAGGACAACAGGGGTTCCCAGTCGGCCTGGTGCTCGCGCACCTGGGCGGAGCGGTAATCGAAAAGACTGCGACCCAGGCCGGTCATGACCACATAGCTCTGGCTGTCGCGCAGTTGGGCGACCACCGGATAGGGCCAGTCACCCAGCATCTGCAGGGCCTGCTGCGAGGTCTGGGTCCAGGGCTTGGTGCGGTTCAGCACCAGCCCGACCGGCAGCTTGCGGCTGTGCACGCGGGGTACCTGGGCGAGGCTGTTGAGGAAGCCAACGATGGCTTCGATGTCCAGTGCCGAGGGCAGCACCGGCACCACCACGGCATCGGCAGCGTCGAGGAAATGCGGGATATCGTCGGCCAGTGCGCCGGCCGGTGCATCGATCACCACGGTATCGGTACCGTCGGGCAGCTTCTGCACCCATTGCTTCTTGCGGTACACATCGATCGGCAGCACCGCGCTTTCCAGCCCGGCCCGGCGCTGTGCCCAGCGCGTGCTGGAGCCCTGCGGGTCGGCATCGGCGATCACCGTGGCCTTGCCTTGCAATGCCGCGTACGCGGCCAGGTGGGTGGCGATGGTGGTCTTGCCCACCCCGCCCTTGGAACCGGCCACCAGGATCGTCTTCATGCCAGCCTCGCTTCCGGGTACGTGCCCCGAGCGTACACCGCCGATGGTGACGGAAGGTAGAGCCGTGCTGAACCAGCGCCCCCGGCCTTTGCTATCGTGGCGCCCCCGAAGGACCGAACCGCCATGAGCGAACTGCAGGACCTGAGCGCACTGATCCGCGCCAACACGCCGTTGATCGTGGTCGAGACCCAGGATGAGGGTCGCATCGTCGAGCTGTTCCGGCAGACGCTGATGCATGTCTGGCGGGCCCTGCACCGCTGGTCGATCACCGAGGGCCTGCGCCGCATCGACCTGGAGCGCGAGGACGAGCCGGTCGGCCCGCCCGACGCCAGCGCCGCACTGCAGATGATCCGCCAGGCCGACCAGCGCGGGGTGTACCTGCTGCTCGATTTCCACCCCTACCTGGGCTATGCCAGCCACCAGCGCGCGCTGCGTGACCTGATCCAGCGCCGCCACAGCGAACCGCACGTACTGGTGCTGATCGGCGCCAAGGTGGAACTGCCGGCCGAACTGGAAGCGCTGGCGGTGCGCTTCAACCCGCGCCTGCCCGACGCCAATGCACTGCTGAAGATGCTGCGCGAAGAAGCCGATGCCTATGCACGCGAACACGGCGGGCGCCGGGTGGAAGTGGACAGCGAGGCGGTCAAGAAGATCCTGAAGAACCTGCAGGGCCTGAGCCTGGTCGATGCGCGGCGCATCGCGCGGCAGCTGATCTATGCCGATGGCGCGCTGCGCGACGACGACCTGCCACAGCTGGCGCGGCTGAAGTTCGAGCTGCTCAACCGCAGCGGCCACCTGTTCTTCGAGCACGACAGCGCCCGTTTCGGCGACGTGGCCGGGGCCAACCGGCTGAAGCGCTGGATCAACCAGCGTCGCGTCGCCTTCATCGCCGGCTCGGCACCGGCCGGGCTGGACCCGCCACGCGGCATGCTGCTGCTGGGCGTGCAGGGCTGCGGCAAATCGATGCTGGCCAAGGCCACCGCCGCCGGCTTTGGCGTACCGCTGCTGCGCTTGGACGTAGGCGCGCTGTACAACAAGTACCACGGCGAGACCGAAGCCAACCTGCGCCAGGCGCTGGCCTCGGCCGAGCAGCTGGCGCCATGCGTGCTGTGGATGGATGAGATCGAAAAGGGCCTGGCCACCGGCACCGAGGATGGCGGCGTGTCGCGCCGCGTGCTCGGCTACCTGCTGACCTGGATGGCCGAGCGCAAGGCGCCGGTGTTCATCGTGGCCACCGCCAACCAGGTACACGAGCTGCCGGCCGAGCTGCTGCGCAAGGGTCGCTTCGACGAGATCTTCTTCGTCGACCTGCCCTCGGCCGATGTGCGCGTGGAACTGCTGCGGCTGCATCTGGGGCGGCGCCAGCTCAATGCCGACGACTTCGCGCTGCCGGCACTGGCAGCGGCGGCCAACGGGTTTTCCGGTGCGGAGATCGAGCAGGCGATCGTGGCGGGGCTGTATTCGGCGCATGCCGAAGGCCGGCCACTGGATACCGAGCTGCTGATGGGCGAGATACGCACGTCGCGGCCGTTGTCGGTGTTGATGGCCGAGCAGGTGGCGGCGTTGCGGGAGTGGGCGTCGGGGCGCACGGTGTCCGCGGACGACTGAGGGTTTCCTGCGAACGGCACAGCCCCTCGTGGGTGGTCGCTGAAGGCGCCAGCTGTGGGTTGGCCGGGCGGATAGGCTGCGCAGGGGTCGCTGCAAGTACGTCCATGTAAGCTCGGTCGCCGCATCCATGCGGCTCACGCCCCTGCGCAGCCTACCCGCCCGGCCACGGACAGTTTCCGTGGGCGGCCAGCCACGGAAAAGAAAAAAGAAGAGCAAAAGCAAAAGCGGTTGGCTGGCCACTTTTTGTAGCGCCGAGCCCACGCTCGGCCGCATTCCGATCAGATATCGATCATTCGATTCCAATGCATATTCATCCACGCATGGCGTGGATCTGCGTGTCGACCAAGGTCGACACCTACCAACAGCACCAGGAACCTGTCGAAGGTGGGGCACTGTGGGCTTGCGGGGTGTGAGCGCCATGGATGGCGCGACCAAGCCCCCATGGATGGGTTCACGGCGGCCCCGCAAACCCACAGTGCCCCGCCATCCCCCAGCAAACCGCTTTGGCTTTGGCTTTAGGCTTTGGCCGTTGCCTCTGCGGGTGCCGGGTGCAACCCGGCCAAACCCCAACCTCAGGGCCAGGCTGGAGGCGCGGCCGCCCAGGCCTGCTGCACTTCGGCCAACGTCGCGCGTTCGTCATCGCGCCAGCCCGGCAACAGCTGCGCGTAACGACTGCTGTCGCGCCATTGCCCCGGCTCGGTCCGTACGGCAGCGGCGTACCACTTCACTGCTTCCTGCTGCTGGCCGGCCCGCCACAGCGCCAGCGCATAGCTCGGCGGAACCCAGCCGGGATTGCTGCGCAGGGTGCCGGCAGCGGCCTGCCACTGTTCCAGCGCGGCCAGCGCCTGGCCCTGCCGCAACAGGTCCCAGCCATAGTTCCAGCGTACGCTGCGGCCCAGCGCGCTCTGCACCGGCGCTTCGGCCAATGCCTCGCGATAGAGCTTGTCGCCCAGTTCCGCGCGCCCCTGCGCAATAGCCACCGACGCCAGCTGCGCCGTGGCTTCCAGCCCCTTGCGGCCACGCTCGCGGTGCTTCAGCAGCTGTGCCACCAGGTCTTCGCCTTCACCCTGCACCACTATGATCGGCGCGGCGGCGGCGTCGCTGTCGAAATAGAACTCCTGCGGTGCCGGCAATGCCGGCGCGGCCCACGCAGTGGCCGCTCCCGAGACCAGCAACACGCCGGCCAGGAACTGTCCTGCAACTGACATCCAGATTCCCCCAAGGTTGAAACACCAACCCTCCCTCTCTCACCCCGATCCTAACCCCAGCACGTCCTTGGCGCGAGTGCCGGGGCTTTTGCCCCCCACTGTTACAATTCGCGCCTTTCCCGCCGCGTGTACCTGCGCGGCCGGTGCCAGCCGATCCTGACCAGGCCAGCCATGACCAGTACCGCGCAACTCACCTCACCCGCCTCCGCCGACCTGCTCGACCGTGATTACACGCTCGACCACAAGTACACCCGCAACGAAGGACGGATCTACCTGAGTGGCGTGCAGGCGCTGGTGCGGCTGCCGCTGATGCAGCGCCTGCGCGACGAAGCCACCGGCATCGACAGCGCCGGTTTCATCAGCGGTTATCGTGGCAGCCCGCTGGGCGGCTTCGACCTGGAGCTGTGGCGAGCGCGCAAGCACCTGGAAGCGGCCAAGGTGAAGTTCACCCCCGGCCTCAACGAGGACCTGGGCGCGACCATGGTGTGGGGCACCCAGCAGACCAACCTGTTCCCCGGCGCCAACGTGCAGGGCGTGTTCGGCATGTGGTACGGCAAGGGCCCGGGCGTGGACCGCTGCGGCGACGTGTTCAAGCACGCCAATGCCGCCGGCACTTCGCGCCATGGTGGTGTGCTGGCCCTGGCCGCCGATGACCACGCCTGCCGCAGCTCAACCCTGCCGCATGGCAGCGAGGACGAATTCGTCAGCGCGATGATGCCGGTGCTGAACCCGGCCGGCGTGCAGGACATCCTCGACATGGGCCTGCTCGGCTGGGCGATGAGCCGTTACACCGGGCGCTGGGTCGGCTTCAAGACGATCGCCGAGACGGTGGAATCGTCGGCCTCGGTCGAGGTCGACCCGCTGGCCCGGCGCATCGTGCTGCCGGAAGACTTCGACATGCCTGTCGGTGGCCTCAACATCCGCTGGCCCGATCCGCCGCTGGACCAGGAGATGCGCCTGCACCGCTACGCGGTGAAAGCCGCGCAGGCCTTCGCACGTGCCAACGGCATCGACAAGGTGGTGATGGATGCACCGCGTGCGCGGCTGGGCATCGTCACCACCGGCAAGAGCTACCTGGACGTGCTGCAGGCGCTGGAATACCTGGGCCTGGACGAGCAGGCCTGCGCCGACATCGGCATCCGCGTGTACAAGGTCGGCATGACCTGGCCGCTGGAACCGGAAGGCATTGCACGCTTCGCGCAGGGCCTGGAAGACATCATCGTGGTGGAGGAGAAGCGTGCCTTCATCGAGCGCCAGATGAAGGAGCAGTTCTTCAACTGGCCGGCCAGCTGGGGCCAGCGCCCGTCCATCGTCGGCAAGTACGACGAGGCCGGCGAGTGGATCCTGCCGTCCACCGGCGAACTGACCCCGGCCACCATCGCCGGCGTGATCGGTCGCCGCATCCAGAAGTTCTTCAACAACGACTCCATCGAGCAGCGCCTGCAGTGGATGCAGGAAAAGGAAGCCGAGCTTGCGTTGCCACGCGCCAGCTTCCCGCGCGTACCGCACTACTGCTCCGGCTGCCCACACAACACCTCCACCACCGTGCCTGAAGGTTCGCGCGCGCTGGCCGGCATCGGTTGCCATTACATGGTGACCTGGATGGACCGCAGCACCGACACCTTCACCCACATGGGTGGCGAAGGCGTGACGTGGGCCGGGCAGGCCGCGTTCACCGATACCCAGCACGTGTTCCAGAACCTGGGCGACGGCACCTATTTCCACAGCGGATCGCTGGCGATCCGCCAGGCGATCGCGGCAGGCGTCAACATCACCTACAAGATCCTCTACAACGACGCGGTGGCGATGACCGGCGGGCAGCCGGTGGACGGTCCGCTGAGCGTGCCGGACATCGCAAAGCAGATGCGTGCCGAGGGCATCCACACCATCATGGTGCTGTCGGACAACATCACCAAGTGGACGCGCCAGCGCGAGCATTTCCCCAGCGACGTGGAGTTCCATGACCGCAGCGAGCTGGACGCGGTGCAGAAGCGCCTGCGCGAAGTGAAGGGTGTTTCGATCCTGATCTACGAACAGACCTGCGCCACCGAGAAGCGCCGTCGCCGCAAGCGCGGCAAGCTGGAAGATCCGCAGAAGCGGGTGATGATCAATTCGCTGGTCTGCGAAGGCTGTGGCGACTGCGGCAAGAAGAGCTTCTGCGTGTCGGTGCTGCCAAAGGAAACCGAGTTCGGGCGCAAGCGCGACATCGACCAGTCCAACTGCAACAAGGACTATTCCTGCGTCAACGGGTTCTGCCCGAGCTTCGTCACCGTGCACGGTGGCCAGCCGCGCAAGGGCAGCAAGCGCGATGCCTCCACGCTGCTGGACAACCTGCCGGCACCGGTGGTGCGCGGCACCCTGGAGCAGCCCTGGAACATCCTGATCACCGGCGTTGGCGGCACCGGCGTGGTGACCATCGGCGCCCTGCTGGGCATGGCCGGTCACCTTGAGGGCAAGGGCGCCTCGGTGCTCGACCAGACCGGCCTGGCGCAGAAGGGTGGCGCGGTGACCACGCACATCCGCATCGCCCGTCGCCCCGAGGATATCCACGCCGTGCGCATTGCCGCTGGCGAAGCCGACCTGGTGCTGGGCTGCGACATGGTGGTGGTGAACGACTATTGGGCACTGTCGAAGGTGCGTGCCGGCCGTTCGCAGGTGGTGCTCAACACCTATGAAGCGATGCCGGGCACGTTCACCACCCGCCCGGACATGCAGTTCCCCGCCGCCGATATCATCGCCGGCGTGCGCGTGGCCCTGGGTGGCGAAGAGCCGCTGCTGCTGGACGCGACCCAACTAGCCACCGCATTGCTCGGCGATGCGATCGCCGCCAACCTGTTCATCCTCGGCTACGCCTGGCAGCAGGGCCTGGTGCCGCTGTCGTTCGAGTCGCTGATGCGTGCCATCGAGCTCAACGGCGCCGCGGTGGCGATGAACCAGCAGGCCTTTGCCTGGGGCCGCCTGGCCGCGGTCGATCCGCAGGCCGTGCAGCAGGCGGCAGGCGTGGTGCGCAACCGCCATACCGACACCGAAAATACCCCAGGCCCGCTGCATGCACTGCCGCCGGGCGAATGGGAAGGCAACGAGTGGGGCGCTACCGCCGCACCGCGCAACACCGGCGACGAGCGCGAGCTGCGTGGGTTGCCGACCCATGGTGGCGATGTCGCCTTCCTGCCGTTGGACGACGCGCGCCTGTCGCGCTCGCTGGACGAGATGATCGAGCGCCGCTCGGCATTCCTGACCGACTACCAGGATGCCGCCTACGCCAACCGCTACCGCACGCTGGTCGAACGCGTGCGCGCGACCGAAGCCGAGCGCATCGGTGGGTCCACCGCATTGACCGAAACCGTGGCCCGCTACCTGTTCAAGCTGATGGCTTACAAGGACGAGTACGAAGTGGCCCGCCTTTACACCAGCGGCGATTTCCAGCGCCGCCTGCAGCAGCAGTTCGAGGGTGATTACCAGCTGCGCTTCCATCTGGCGCCGCCGCTGTTCGCGAAGAAGGACGAACAGGGCCGGTTGCTGAAGAAGGAATATGGCCCGTGGATGTTCAAGGCATTCGGCCTGCTGGCCAAGCTGAAGTTCCTGCGTGGCGGCCGCTTCGACGTGTTCGGCCGCACGGAAGAGCGCCGCATGGAGCGCAAGCTGATCGGCGATTACGAGGCGACCGTGCAGGTGCTGCTGGATGGCCTGGATGACGATCGCCTGGCACTGGCAGTGGAGATCGCCAGCGTGCCCGAGCACATCCGCGGCTTCGGTCACGTCAAGGAAGCACACTTCGAAAAGGCCAAGGCCCGCGAAGCGGCGCTGCTGGCGCAGTGGCGCAACCCGAAGGCGCTGCATATCGTGCAGGTGGCGTAGTAGCACACTACAAAAAGAAACCTATTGATTGCCTTTTGAGAAGGCAATCCATAGGTTGCCTGTGGCGCAGGAAAGAGATAGGTTGCGTGTCGTAAAGCAACCTATCCTTTGCGTACGTGATGGCGTACGGTCATCTTTCCCGAGGACTGCCGGTATGGACAGGCCGCCGCATACGGTGAGAACACCGCAGCAACTTGCGCCGCTGATGCGCGCGTTCAGACGCCAGGCCGGGCTGAGTCAAGCACAGCTTGCCGAGCGACTGGGCATCTCCCGCCAGGCAGTCGGCGCATTGGAACGCGATCCAGCGTCTGCCAGCTTCGAGCGATTGATGCGAGTCTGGGCCGTGTTGGGCCTGGAAATCAGCCTGCAGCAGCGAAGTCCCCGGGAAAACACGTCGACTTCGGAGTGGTAAGCCATGGGTACGTTGCGGGTCTGGATGAATGGTGTCGAGGTAGCGCTCTGGGATGATGCGCGGAACCGGGCATCCCGCCTTTCCTACATCAGCCAATGGATTGGTTCGACGCAGTCGCGACCGCTGTCCCTTTCGCTCCCCCTGCTGCCCGACGGTGAAAGCCATCAAGGTCAGGTCGTCAACGACTACTTCGACAATCTTCTCCCCGATAACGTCACCATCCGCAACCGGATCCGCGACCGGTTCGCCACGCGCAGCAGCAATACGTTCGATCTGCTTGAAGCCATTGGCCGGGATTGTGTGGGCGCGGTGCAGCTGTTGCCACATTCGCGCACACCGGATGCCATCCAGCGGATAACGTTCGAACCATTGAATGACTCAGGCGTCGCTGAAGTCCTGCGCCAGGTCACAACAAGTGCATTGCCTGGCACTTCTTCCAGCGACGATGCGTTCCGCATTTCCATCGCTGGAGCGCAGGAAAAGACCGGCCTGCTGCTGCACGATGGTCAATGGTGCATTCCTACCGGAAGTACGCCGTCCACGCACATCTTCAAGCTGCCGTTGGGTATCGTCGGCAACATGCGTGCGGACATGCACCAGTCCGTGGAGAACGAGTGGCTGTGCATGCACCTGCTGGCCGCCTTTGGTATTCCCGTCGCGGATACGCAGATGGGGCGTTTTGAAGATCAAGGTGCACTGATCGTCGAACGTTTCGACCGGCGACTGGCCGCGGATCGCACGTGGTGGCTTCGCTTGCCGCAGGAAGATATGTGTCAGGTCTTTGGCCTCCCCGCTGCCCGAAAGTACGAATCCGATGGCGGCCCCGGCATCGTGGCCATCATGGATCTGCTTCGGCAATCCGAGCAGCCTGAGGATCGAGCAACCTTCTTCAAGACGCAGATCCTGTTCTGGATGCTTGCCGCGACCGACGGCCACGCAAAGAACTTCAGCGTCCACATCGACGCGGGTGGGCGCTTCCGTCTGACTCCTGTCTACGACGTGCTGTCGGTATATCCCATCCTCGGCCGGGGGCCCAATCAACTCGATCCGCACAACGCGCAGCTTGCCATGGCGGTAGAGGGCAAGAACCGCCATCGAAAACTGCATCTTGTGCGACGCCGGCACTGGAACGAAACCGCACGCGCCTGTGGCGTAGCCGATGGCGCAGAACCATGGATCGAGACATTGCTGGAGACCGTGGAACCTGCCATCGAACAGGTCACACGCCAGCTTCCAAGCGGCTTCCCTTCGACCGTGTCCGAACCTGTTTTCAAGGGACTGCGTGCTGCGGCGACCCGCCTTTCCAGCATGGCCCCCGACGCCTGATCACCCCAGGCGCCACAACAACACTCGGTTGTTGGCCGGCATGGCCAGATCACCCAACCGGGTGAATCCGTTGTCCGCCGCCAGCGCCTGCACGGCTTCGGCATCACGAATGCCGCTACGCGGATCACGCGCTTTCAGCCAGCCATCGAATTGCGCGTTACTGTCGCTGCTGTAACGGCCGCCGTAATTGAAGGGGCCATACACCGCCAGCAGCGCGCCATGGCGCAGCAGGGGTGGAAGTGCGGCAAACAGGGCCTGCACGTGTTCCCAGCTCATGATGTGCAGGGTGTTGGCAGTGAATGCAGCATCGAACGTGCTGCCTTCCGGCAGGCTCAGGCCGGTCGCCGGTGGCAGCTCGACCTGCAGCGCCACCGGCGGCAGCAGGTTCAACAGCGCCGCCTCCGCGCGCCAGGCCTCGATCCCTTGAAGATGATCCGGATGGTCGCTGGGCTGCCAGCGCAGCCATGGCCAGCGCTCGGCGAAGAAGGCCGCATGCTGGCCGGTACCACTGCCGATCTCCAGCACCCGGTGGCGGTCGCCCATCCACGGGTCGAGCGCAGCGGCGATGGGTTCGCGATTGCGCTCGCAGGCTTCTGAATACGGCTTGCTCGACATCGAGACGGCGTCCAGGCGGGGTCGACTCATTGTGCACGAGGGGGTTACTGAGCAGGGCTGCGCCCTGCACCCGCAGAGGCAACGGCAACGGCCGAAGCAACAGCCCAAGCAACAGCAAAAGCTGGTTTCCTGTGGGTTGGCGGGGTGGGTCCGGTTGAGGGGG
>NZ_JBYOLA010000014.1:0-118193 GCF_057799055.1 Stenotrophomonas sp. 14P6.2.3 | reverse complement strand
CGGCGTCCCCCGCAACCGGACCCACCCCGCCATCCCACAGGAAACCCGCTTTTGCTTCGGCAGTTGCTGTTGCCGTTGCTTCGGCTTCGGCAGGTGCAGGGCGCAGCCCTGCCGACCCACCCTCTTACTGCTGCGGATCTCGGGTGATGTGGATGTCTGTTGGCGTGGACAACGGAATGTCCCGCTCGGCCAGGATCTGCAACAGGCTGAAATACAGATCACTGCGCGTGCCATACACCTGTCGCGGGCTGGCCACGTAGGCGAAGCTGTTGATGGTGATCTGGCCGCCAGCGATGCTGTCGATGTACACCGACGGCGCCGGCTGCTGCAGTACCGTGTTGTGGGCACCGTAGGCATCCAGCAGCGCCTGTCGCAGGCTCGCAACGTCGGTGCTGGCCGGCACCGCGAACTGGATCTGGATGCGGCCCTGGTTGTTGCCCATCGTCATGTTGCGGATGGTCTTGGTGATCAGTTCGGAATTGGGCACGATCAAGGTGGATTTGTCGCTCACCTGGATCTCGGTCGAACGCACGTTGATGCGCTTGATATCACCTTCCTGGTCACCCAGCTTCACCCAGTCACCGATCTTCACCGGCCGCTCGGTCAGCAGGATCAGGCCGGAGACGAAGTTCTGGATGATCGCCTGCAGGCCGAAGCCGATACCCACCGAGAGCGCGCTGACCAGCAGCGCCAGGTTCTTCAGGTTCAGGCCCATCGCGGTCAGCGCCCACAGGCCCACCAGGATGATGCCGACGTAGCCGGCGATGGTGCTGATCGAATTTCGTGCACCCAGGTCGAGTTCGGTCTTGGGCAGGTAGGTATCGGTCAACCAGCGTTGCAGCAGTTGGGTCAGGCCCATGCCCACCAGCAGCACCAGCACGCCGGTGACGATGCGGCCCGGCTGCAGCGTCAGGTCCTTGTTGATCTCGATGCCATTGGCCAGCGAGGCAATGCGTTCAACGATCGTGCCGATGTTGCCGAACGGTGCGGCCAGCGCCAGCAGGGCGATCAACACCACCAGGGTGCGCAGCATCGCCGACAGCAGCACGCCCGCCTGTTCCAGCTTCGACACGCTCAGGCCGGTGCTGAGCAGGATGGTCTGGCCAACCTTGCTGTCGGCGTTGAGCAGCCAGGTGGAGAAATCGTCGACGAACTTGAACAGCAGCGTTGCCGCCAGCACCACGATGCTGCCGCCGATCAGCTGCTGGTTCACGAACTTGGCGAAGTTCACATAACCCAGCAGGGTGGCGATGATCGCGGCGACCACGGCGATGTTGCCGGCCACGCGGGCCAGCACCAGCCAGCTGCTGCGTCGTACCGGCAGCTGTGCGCCAAGACCGTCGGCCTGTGCTTCCAGCTTCGCCTCGGCCTCGGCGGTCTGCCGCCGATGCAGGCGCGCCAGGGTCACCAGCATGGCCATGATCAGGCCCAGGTAGGTCAGTGCGATCACGCCGTCCAGCGCCACCGTGGTGACATCGCTGGTGCGCGTGGCGCGATCAAGGGCCACCAGCACCGTGCTCAGCCAGGCCAGTGCCGCAGCACCCCAGGCGTACTTGCGCAGTTTCAGCGCGGCGGTGTCATCGAGGTTCAGCAGCCGCCACGAGGGCCGCTTGGGCACCAGCAGGCAGGCGCTGAGCGCGGAAATGAAGGCCGCCGCGAACGTCGCCGCCTGCACACCTTCAGCCACGCTCTGCAGTCGCGGCGGAATCGCGCCGATGGCATCCAGCGCGGCCACCAGCACCACCACGGCGTAACCGGGCAGCAGGGTGCCTACCAGCAGCAGCCACATGGCCAGGCCGGAGCGGCGCAGGCGGCCGTCGGGGGCGCGCTCGGACGCGGCGAACCGGCGCCCCAGCGCGCGCAGCCACAGGCGCAGCGGGAACATCATCACCAGTGCCGCCGCCAGCCCCAGCAGCAGCGTGCCCCAACCATGGGTGGCGATGGCCGTGGTCAGCGCAGCACGGCCCTGCTGGGCCAAGGGCGTGACGCGGGCGATGTCGTTCGGCAACTGGTCGGCCACCTGTCGCCATAGCGTTGGCGACAGCGGCGAGGCGACCTTGCGCCCCAGTTCCTCGGTGCGCTGCGCGTTGCGCTGCTTGTCGATGTCCGCGCTCAGCTGCTGCGCACGCACGGCGCTGGACTTCGCCTGGGCAATCGATGCCACCAGGGCATCGCGCTGGCGGGTCAGCGTGCGCCGCTGCGCGGCCAGCTCCGGCGGTTCAGTGGTGTCCTTGGGCGCATCGCCCAGCTGCGTCAGCTGCTCGTTGAGCTGGTCCAGCTGCGGCTGCAGGGTCTTTTCCAGCGCCTCGGCATCGCGCTTGGCCTGTGATGCATTTTCCGAAAGCGTGCCCAGCGTTTCGGTGGCCTCGGCGTCAACGCGCTTGCGCTCAACATCCTTCAGCGTGCTGTCGATCTGCGCCAGCTGCTGCTTCGGTGTGGGGTCATCATCCTGGGCCAGCGCCGGCACAGCCAGCAGCAACGTGCAGCACAACAGCAGGCCCAACCACGGGCCACGCACCAGGATCGTTCGGAAGAAGGAAGACAAGCCAGCCACACCGGTTCACGCGGACCACCGCGCCTGCGCGCGACTATACGGCAGGTGCTGTAAACGGCGGATGCGCAGGAGCTGGTGGGTGGCGGCGGCTCAGTACTTCAGCCGCAGCTCTTCCACCTGTGGCTGCTGCAACGCGTACCACTCCTGGAATTCTTCCTCGGTGATCTCATCCGGTGCGTACACCGCGATCGGGTGCCAGGCATGCTCGGTCGGCAACGGCTGGCGCGGCCCGGCGCGCAGGCTGTAGGCCACGCCTTCGTAGTCCACCAGATCGTCGACCTGCGGCCACTGCTCGCGGGCGAACTGGGTTTCACTCTTCAACAGGATCACCTGGTACATCGGCACCTCCACTGCGGTTGGATCGGAAAAACGCGGCGCTGGCGGAAGCATACCGCTGCGCCGATGACGGCACGCGCTCCGTCGGGGCGACGGAACGTTCTGGACATGGCCATCGCCCTGGCTTCACCCGCCCGTGGCAGTGTCCTCGTCATCGTGGAGGTCCTCTCCTGCCACGCCTGACAATGACCGACCTGCCGCCCCTGAAGACCGTCACCGACCTCAAGCTGCCCCGCTACCTGGGCACCTGGTACGAGATCGCCCGCCTGCCGATGCGCCACGAGCCGGAGGGCTGCACCGATGTGTCGGCCCATTACCAGCTGCTCGACAACGGCAACGTGGGTGTCACCAACCGCTGCCGCATGGACGGCGAGGTCGAGGAAGCCACCGGTGAGGCCTGCGCCATCGACAACGACAGCGCGCGGCTGGAAGTCAGCTTCCTGCCCAAGGGCCTGCGCTGGCTGCCCTTCGCCAAGGGTGACTACTGGGTGATGCAGGTGGCGCCGGACTACAGCGTGGCCCTGGTCGGCAGCCCGGATCGCAAGTACCTGTGGCTGCTGGCGCGTGAGGCCCGGCTGGATGCCACCGTGCAGGACCATTATCTGGCAGCCGCACGCCTGCAGGGCTTCGATCTGTCCGAACTGATCCAGACCCCGCATACCGGCCACCCCACCGCCTGAGCACGAACCCGCATGGACCTGAAAAGTGGTTACCCGTGGTGGGCGGTGCGCAACGGCCTGATCCAGGCCTTCCCTCCGCTGGAACAGGATCTGCAGTGCGATGTACTGGTGGTCGGTGGCGGCATCACCGGCGCGCTGATCGCCGATGAGCTGTCGGCCCATGGGCACGACGTTGCAGTGATCGAGCAGCGCGACATCGGCTGGGGCAGCACCGCAGCCAGTACCGCGTTGCTGCAGTACGAGATCGACACCCATCTGCTGGAGCTGACTTCGCAGTATGGCGAGGACGCTGCAGCGCTGGCCTACCAGGCATGCGCGGATGCGATCCCGGCCCTGCGCCAGGTGGCACGCGGCCTGAGGGACGTGGATTTCAAGCAGATGGACAGCCTGTACCTGGCCAGTCGCCGCCGTGACGTACCGCGGCTGATGGCCGAAGGCGAGGCGCGCCGTGGCATCGGCCTGGATGCGCGCTGGCTGGACCGGGAGGCGCTGCAGGAACGTTTCAGCGTCGATGCCGGCGGCGCGTTGCTGACCCGCCAGGCCGCGCGCGTGGATCCGTACCGTCTGGCCTATGGCCTGCTCGAGCGTGTGCGTCGGCGCGGCGGCGTGGTCCACGACCGCACCGTGCTGCATGACCTCACCCCCAGCGCGCGCGGCGTGACTGCGCGCACCGAATCCGGCATGCAGATCCGCGCCCGCCACGTGGTGCTGGCGATGGGCTATGCCAACCAGCAATGGCTGGACCCGCGCGTGGCCCGCAACCGCAGCAGCTACGCCTTCATCACCGACCCGATCAACGCCGACGAACTGGGCTGGCTGCAGCGCACGATGGTCTGGGAGAGCGCGCGTCCCTACCTGTACCTGCGCGCCACCGGCGACCGCCGGCTGCTGGTGGGCGGGCTGGACGATGCCATCGATATTCCCGCCCGCCGCGATGGCCGGGTGGAAAGCAAGGCCCGCAAACTGATGAAGCAGCTGCTGCAGTGGTTCCCGCACCTGCAGCCGACGCCGGCGTTCTCGTGGGCGGGCACCTTTGCCGAGACCGCCGACGGCCTGCCGTTCTTCGGGCCGCATAAGCAGTGGGGCCCGCGGGTGCAGTTCGCCATGGCCTACGGCGGCAACGGCATCACCTATTCAATGATCGGTGCCGGGCTGCTGCGGGCCGGGATCGAGCGGCGCCGACACCCGCTGCAGGAGCTGTTCGGATTTGCGCGGCTGGGGTGAGGTTGCCGGCCAGCGGCCGGCACTACCCTCATCGGCAGGCGACAGGCATCATTCAAGCAACGCCTGCTAGCGTCGGCCTGTACCGCCGCGTGCTGCGCGGCCCCTCTCCGTTGGAGCGCCGTCATGATCCGCCCCCTGACCCTGCTGCTGTGCCTGGCCGCCCTGCCCGGGACCGCGTTGGCGCAGTCCGCCGCCGGCGCCACCGCGCCGCAGGCCTCCGGCCTGGACCTGTCCGTGCCGCAGACGCCGATCCGCTATCTCAACGATCCGACCCTGCAGCAGGATCCGCCGGGCACGTTCTACGGCGACAAGACCGGCCCGCGCGTGAATGGCGACGGCAGGATCGCCGACGTGACGGATGACAAGGTCAAGGTGTCCGGCAGCTTCACCACCGGCATCGGCTACGCCAAGAATTACGGCAACACCCACTACAACGCCGCCACGCTCAACCTCAGCAAGAACTACACCAACGATGAAGGCAAGACCCGTGGGGTCAACGTCAACATCCACGTGAGCGAAGGCAAGGGCCCGGGCTTCTTTGGGCCGTATGGTGGTGGTGGCTACTACGGTGGTGGCCCGGGCTATTGGGACTACCCGCCGCCTTACGGCTGGTAAGGGCTTGGTAGTGCCGGCCGCTGGCCGGCAACCTCCGGATGTCGGAAACACCGTGCAGCCGCCGGCCAGCGGCCGGCTCTACCCGCCATCAATCGGTAGGTGTCGACCTTGGTCGACACGCTCTTCCGGCCCTGTGCCGACCAAGGTCGGCATCTACCGAAGCGCAGCTCAACCCAGCCGGCGGCCGGCTCTACCCGGTAGGTGTCGACCTTGGTCGACACACCCACCCCAGCAGGCATCAATCCAGCCAGCCATCGCGCTCGCTGTGCAGAATGCGGCCGTCATACCCACTCAGGCGCACTTCCACGCGCTGGTTGCGGGCATTGCGGGCTTCCAGCGACCATGTCGCACCGTCGCGTTCCAGCGAATGGATTTCACGCAGTCCCTGCGACTGCGCCATGGCCAGCACCTGTTCGGTACTCAGCAATGCGCGGCTATCGTGCTCGTCGAAGATCTCGCCGGTCTTCGGGTCCACATACACCTCGCTGAAGCGGCCGTCGGCGCGGCTGACGTCGGCTTCCCACAGGCCGTCATCGCGCTCGATCTCATGGATCTGGGTGTAGCCGGCCTTGCGCAGGGTCTGTTCGACCTGGGCCATGCCCAGCGGTGCGGCCTGGGCGGCGGGAGTGACGGCGAACGCGACGACAGTGGCGAGGGTGAGCGACTTCAACATGGGGGTTCTCCTGTTTGGTGCCGGACCATCCCGGCAACGCCACGATGCGCCGCGCGGTTAACAGCCACTTAGCCAGCGCTGTTAGCCAACCGTTAGTCGGCGGCGGCACACTGGTGCCTGTTCCCCATTCCCCATCATCCACGTGCCGATCCTGTCTTCCCTGCCCTTGCTGCTGGCGCTGGCCAGCGCCCCGACCGCCACCGGCCCTGCCCAGGACCCGGCGCAGCAGGTCGCGCGCCGGGCCGTGCAACAGGGCCGCTACGTGCCGCTGGAAAGCGTGGTGCGCGATGCACTCAAGCGCCACCCCGGCCAGCTGCTGGAAGTGGAGCTGGACGATGGCGTTTACGAAGTGGAGATCCTGCGCGCCGACGGCGTGGTGGTGGAGCTGGACTATGATGCGCGCAACGGCAGGCTGCTGAAGACGGAGCTGGACGACTGATGCGCATCCTGTTGGCCGAAGACGATGCCGCGTTGGCCGAGCGCCTGCAGCCGCTGCTGGAACAGGCCGGTTACGTGGTCGACGTGGTTGCCGATGGTCGCCAGGCCGAGGAGATCGGCCAGGTGGAAGACCTGCAGGCCGCCATCGTCGATCTGGGCTTGCCCGGGCTGGATGGCCTGAGCGTGATCGAGCGCTGGCGCGGCAATGGCCGCGACTTCCCGGTGCTGGTGCTGACCGCACGCGGACGCTGGCACGACAAGCTGGCCGGCTTCGATGCCGGCGCCGACGACTACCTGACCAAACCCTTCCAGGCCGACGAACTGGTGCTGCGCCTGCGCGCGCTGATCCGTCGCAGCCATGGCCACGCCAGCCCGCGCCTGCAGTGCGGCCCGCTGCAGCTGGACGTCAATGCCGGGCGCTTCGACCTGGACGGCCAGGCACTGGCGCTGAGCCCGCAGGAGTTCCGCCTGCTCAGCTACTTCATCCACCACAGCGGCCAGGTGATCGGCCGCGACCGTCTGGGTGAGCACGTGTTCGATGGCGGCCACGATCCCGATTCGAATGCGCTGGACGTGCTGCTGGGGCGCGTGCGCCGCAAGCTCGGCACCGACCTGATCCAGACCGTACGCGGCCAGGGCTGGCGGTTGGCCGCGCCGTGAGCCGGCAACCGTCACTGCGACGCCGACTGCTGCTGGCCGGTGGCATCGGCCTGCTGCTGGTCTCGGCACTGGCCAGTGCGCTGCTGGGCGAACTGTTCAAGCGCAGCGCGCGCGACCGCCTGGACAACGAACTGCAGCAGGACATGCTGACCCTGCTGGCGCAGGCCGAGATCGATGCCGATGGCCAGCTGCAATTGCGCCAGGAGCCCAATGACGCGCGCTTCCAGCGCGTGTTCTCCGGTGCTTACTGGCAGATCGCCGATGGCAGCGGCAAGGTGCTGCTGCAGTCGCGTTCGTTGTGGGACGAGACACTGGCCGCATCGGCTGCGGGCGCGGCCGCACGCAATCTTCCCGGCCCGCTGCAGCAGTCGCTGCGCGCGCGCGTGCAGCAGGTGCGCCTGCCACGCGCGAACCAACCCTATGTTGCCGTGGTCGCCACCGACCGCAGCGCACTGGACGCCGACGTCGCCGCGTTCCGCCAACGCAGCGCGATGGCGCTGGCGGTACTGGTTGCGGCGTGGCTGGCGGTACTGGCCAGCCAGGTGCATTTCGGCCTGCGCCCGCTGCAACGTCTCGGTACGCAGTTGGAACGTGTGCGCCGCGGTGATGCACAGCGCATCGATACGGCGGGACTGGGCGCTGAAATCGCGCCGCTGGGTGACGAGCTCAATGCGCTGCTGGACCACCAGCAACGAATGGTGGCGCGCGCACGTACCAGCGCACAGGACTTGGCGCATGCGCTGAAAACACCGCTGAGCGTGCTTGCCGCCGAAGCCGATGGCGAAGGCCGCGAGTGGCGCGCGACGCTACGTGAGCAGGGCGCGCGCATGCAGGCCAGCGTCGATCGCTATCTTGCCGCCGGACTGACCGCCGATCATCGCGAGCGCACGCCGGTGGCAGCGGTGGCACAGGCGATGTGCAGGCTGATGGCACGGGTACATGGCGAGCGTGCGCTGCAGTTCCAGGCCGAGGGTATTGCCAGCGACCTGCAGTTCGCCGGCGCCAGCGCCGACCTGGAAGAAATGCTTGGCAACCTGCTCGACAACGCCGGCAAGTGGGCACAGCAGGACGTGACAGTGACAGCGCGTGCGGACGAAGGGCAGTTGCGCATCGACGTGCGCGATGACGGCCCGGGTCTGGCAGCCGAGGCGCTGGCGCAGGTTACCCAGCGCGGCGTGCGGTTGGATGAGCGCGAAAGCAGCAGCGGCCTGGGGCTGGCCATCGTGGGTGATATCGCTGCCAGTTATGGCGGACGGTTGACGTTGGAGAATGCGCAACCGGGGTTGCGCGCGACGCTGTGGTTGCCGGTGGGGTGACGCGCCGCTGCGCTCGCCGGGCATGGCCCGGCGCTACCGGATCACGCGCCACCCGGTAGGTGTCGACCTTGGTCGACACGCATCAAGAGCGCCGACCAAGGTCGGCATCTACCAAAGCAGTGCGTCAGTTCCGTGGGTTATCGTGCACCCCGGTAGGTGTCGACCTTGGTCGACACGCATCAAGCATCAGCGGTGGTGCATCCACCAGCAGTCGATGGCATCCAGCACGATGTGGATCATCAGGCCAATCCCCACCAGCCGCGTCTTCTTCGGCACGCACAGGCCCGCATACACGACAATCGCCGGCGCGGTATGCAGCGGGTGGAAGCCGATGCTGCAGCGGTTCGGGGCGTAGATCGGGTCGGCCAGCAGATGGTCCAGGTCGATGATCCAGCCCAGCAGCAGCAACAGCCACGCCGACGCAAAGCGCTTGCGCCAGAACAGCCATGCCAGCAGGGCTGGCACGGCGGCATGCAGGAACAGGTGGAAGATCGCGCGTGCGCTCATCGGCAACGGTGGCGCCGGGCAGGCCCGGCGCCGTCCATCAGACCAGCGGTTCGTCGGACAGGTAGGTGTAACCGGTCAGGCCCGCTTCCAGCGCTTCAGACAGCTCCTGCGCGCGCTCCGGCGACAGGTCTGCCGATGCCACGCGGTCGGCGTAGGCCGCACGCAGGTCATCCAGCTTGTAGCCCACGTAGTCCAGCATCACGTCGGTGGTGTCGCCGCGACGCTGCTGGGTGATGGCGTAGCCATCGGCATCGGCCAGCACTTCCACCGCATCGGTATCACCGAACAGGTTGTGGATGTCGCCGAGGATTTCCTGGTAGGCACCGACCATGAAGAAACCGATGCGGTAGCTCTCGCCGTGCTTGATCGCGTGCAGCGGCAGCGAGCTGTCCAGGCTTTCGTTCTCGACATAGGTCTTGACCATGCCATCGGAATCGCAGGTCATGTCGGCGATGATGCCGCGGCGATCCGGCGTCTCGTTCAAGCGCTCGATCGGCACGATCGGGAACACCTGGTCGATCGCCCACGCATCGGGAATCGACTCGAACACGCTGAAGTTGACGAAGTACTTGTCGACCAGGCGCTCGTTCAGTTCATCCAGCGCCGGACGATGGCTCTTCTCGTCGTAGCTCAGGCGCGCACGCACGCCATGGGCGATGGCATAGAACAGATCGTCGATGCGCGCACGCTGCGGCAGGTCGATCTGGCCCAGCGCATAACTGGACAGGCCTTCGGCGTGGAAGTGCTGTGCTTCCTGGAACAGTTCCACCGCCGGACGCACGTCCAGCTCTTCGTGGATCTCGCGCAGGTGGCGGATCGAGGCCGGCTCGTCGTCGTGCTGATCCGGCACGCGGCCTTCCTGCGCCTGTTCCACTTCGGACACGTTGGCGATCAGCACCGCGTGGTGCGCGGTCATCGCGCGGCCGCATTCGGTGACAATACGCGGCGGGGTCAGGCCGTGTTCTTCGCAGGCATTGGCCAGCGGCTGCACGATGTTGCTGGCGTACGAATTCAGGCCGTAGTTGATCGAGCAGAAGCTGCGCGAACGGGTGCCTTCATAGTCCACGCCCAGGCCGCCGCCCACGTCGACGTGGGTGATCTTCGCACCCAGCTGTGACAGTTCGACGAAGTAACGGGTGGCTTCGCGCATGCCGTTGGCGATGTCGCGCACGTTGGAGATCTGCGAGCCCATGTGGAAGTGCAGCAGGCTCAGGCAGTCGGCATATTCGGTATCGCGCAGCGACTTCCACAGGTCCAGCAGCTGGCGCGGGGACAGGCCGAACTTGGCCTTGTCGCCACCACTGTTCTGCCACTTGCCGGCGCCCAGCGAGGCCAGGCGCATGCGCACGCCCAGGCCCGGCTTCACGTCCAGCGCCTTGGACTCTTCCAGCACCAGCTTCAGCTCGGACGGCTTCTCGATGACGATGAAGGTCTGCAGGCCCAGCTTGCGACCGATCAGGGCCAGGCGGATGTACTCGCGGTCCTTGTAACCGTTGCAGACGATCAGGCCACCCGGGCGCGACAGCGCCAGCACAGCCATCAGTTCCGGCTTGCTGCCCGCTTCCAGGCCGAAGCCTTCACCGTGGTGGCTGGCCAGGGTGCCGGCCACGCCACGGTGCTGGTTCACCTTGATCGGGTACACAGCGGTGTAGCCGCCCGGGTAGTCCCAATCCTGCTGGGCCTGCGCAAAGGCGGCCTGCAGCTTGCCCAGGCGCTGGCCGAGGATGTCCGGGAAGCGCACCAGCAGCGGCAGCTTGGCGCCGGCCGCGCGTGCGGCATCCACCACCTTGGGCAGCGACACCACCGGGCCATCCGCCCCGGTCGGTCTCACCACCATGTGCCCGGCCTGATCCACGTCGAAATAACCATCCGCCCAGTGCGGGATCGAGTAGGTCTTGCGGGCTTGGTCGAGGGACCAATCGGTCATTGCAGTCGGCCTTGTGGCAAATAAAAGGGGGGGCATGATAACGCCTATATGCCCACAGGTTCGTTATCATGCGCGCCCGCGCCCGCGGCAGGTTCCAACCTGAACGGGCCGATCCGTCCGGATGCGTGGCACCCCGCCTTCAGCCCGGCTCCATCCCTTCCGAACAGGAATGCTTTCCCATGACTGACAACAGCAACTGGTACATCGAACACTTCGAGCGCACCGGCTCGGCCATCGGCTACCGCATCACCGGCAAGCTGGACGAAGTGCAGTCGCCGTTCCAGAAGATCGAGATCTTCCAGACCACCGACTGGGGCAACCTGATGACCATCGATGGGGCCATCATGCTGACCAGCAAGGACAACTTCTTCTACCACGAGATGATCAGCCACCCGGTGCTGTTCACCCACGCCGCGCCCAAGCGCGTGGTGATCATCGGCGGCGGCGACTGCGGCACCCTGCGCGAAGTGCTCAAGCACAAGGGCGTGGAGAGCGTGACCCAGTGCGACATCGACGAGCAGGTGACGGTGATGGCGCGCAAGCACTTCCCGGAACTGTGCGATTCCAACAACGACCCGCGCGCCGAGCTGATGTTCGATGACGGCGTGGCCTACATGGCCAACTGCCCGGCCGGCAGCGTGGACGTGGTGATCGTCGATTCGACCGATCCGGTCGGCCCGGGCGAAGGCCTGTTCAACAAGGCGTTCTACGAGAGCTGCTTCAAGGCCCTGAAGGACGACGGCATCCTGGTGCAGCAGTCCGAGTCGCCGCTGATGCAGCTGGACCTGATCAACGAAATGCGCGCCGAAATGGGCAAGGCCGGCTTCGGCTCGTTCAAGACCCTGCCGTTCCCGCAGCCGTGCTACCCCACCGGCTGGTGGAGCGTGACCCTGGCGCGCAAGGGCGACAGCAGCTTCGACTTCCGCCAGGCCGATTCGGCCGCCAAGACCTTCGACACCCTGTACTACACCGCCGCGCTGCACACCGGCGTGCTGGTGACCCCGCCGTTCGTGAAGGCGGCGCTGAAGGGCTGATCCTGTAGAGCCGAGCCCATGCTCGGCTGCTTCTGCGCGAAATGCAGCCGAGCATGGGCTCGGCTCTACAACAGAACGCGCAGGGCCCAAAAACAAAAACCCGCGCTGGCGACAGCGCGGGTTTTTGCCTTCTGTAGAGCCGAGCCATGCTCGGCTGCTCTTCGGACAGGTTGCGGTAGACCAAGCCGAGCATAGGCTCTGCTCTACAACATGCCCCGCGGAGTCCTGTAGAGCCGAGCCACGCTCGGCTGCTTTTCCCTCACAGCGCCCAGATACCAGCGATCACCGCCACCACCAGGCCCCACTTGATCACCTGGTAGGCCACCACGCTGCGCTCGCGCAGGGCCTTGGCCTTCAGCCGCACCTTGTAGACGCTGCCGAAGGCCTTGTTGACGCCACCGGTCGGGTCACCCGGCAGGTTCGGCGATGCGCCGCCGGCCAGCAGCGTGGACGCCACCAGGCGGTTGAACAGGCCCGGCAGGCCGAAGCGCAGCGGACGGGCGATATCGCAGAACAGGATCACCCGGTCATCGGGCGTCTCGTTGTGTGCGTGGTGGATGTAGGTCTCGTCGAACATCATCCACTCGCCGTCGCGCCAGCTCTTCTTGATGCCATCCACTTCGATGTAGCAGGCATCGTTGTTGGGCGTAGCCAGGCCCAGGTGCAGGCGCAGCGAACCGGCGAACGGGTCGCGGTGCGGGCGCAGTTCGCTGCCCGACGGCAGCTGCGCGAACATCGCCGCGCGCACGTCCGGCAGCGATTCCAGCAGCGCGGTGGTCTTCGGGCACATCGCCTTGGCCGACGGGTGCGAGGGGCCGTACCACTTCAGGTAGAAGCGCTTCCAGCCACGGCGGAAGAACGAATTGAAGCCGGCATCGTTGAACGTGCTGGAGGCAGCGATCGCCTGCGCATCGCGCAGCGCCAGTGCCTCGTCGCGGATCATCTGCCAGTTCTGCCGCAGCGGCTCCAGCTGCGGGAATTCCTTGCCGGGGTCCAGGAACGGCGTGGTCGGCACCTTCGAGAACATGTACATGACCACGTTGATCGGGGCCATGAAGCTGGAGTGGTCCAGCAACTGGCGCGACCAGCGCGCACGGACCTTGCCACGGAAGTGGATGTACAGCACGCAGGACACGAACAGCGCCGCAAGTACGATTTTGATGATCAAAACACTTTCCTCCAGCACACGCCGGACAGGGAAACAGGGCGATGCGGCCGCAGGGCCGGCATCAGTGGGGGAACGCGGCAGGAGACGGGGACGTGCCGGGTGGGTGCGGCCGTCGATGTCGCGTGTAACAGCTTATGGTCGGCAGGCCGTGCGCCGGGGTCAAGCCGGGCGTGCGCGGCGCGCAGCGCTGCCGTGTGAGCGGAGACGGCCGGCCTTGCAAGCCATTGAAATTCAATGCCTTTTAAAAAAGTGAGACAGAATTGTCCGAATGTATGTGACGAACTGTTCCAGCCACGGCGCCGACATTTCTCCGACAAATCGTGGAATAGCGAACTCGCCGGTACTAAAATTGACTTAACGAAAGTTTAGCCAGTTCCCCCAGTCGTACCGGTTCGCTTGACGCTTCAGCGCCGCCCACCGGGTCGCCCGAGACCCCAGATGATCCCTTCCATTACCCCCTCCCCGTCCTGCGGCGATGACGCCGTGGCGCCGCTGCTGCTCAAGCGCGGTGAACGCTTCCTCGCCCCCGATGTCTACCGCACCTGTCTGGACGGCCGTCCGGCGGTGGTGAAGGACTACTCCCGCTACCGTGGCACCCCCGTGTCGCCGATCGCCCGGCTGATGGTGCGCCGCGAGGCGCGCATGCTGGAACGCCTGGGCGGCTGGAAGCACGCCCCGGCCCTGCTCGGCACCCTCGGCGGCCTGGCGCTGGGCATGGAATTCATCCCCGGCCAGACGCTCAGCACCGCGCAGGCGGTGGGCAATGAAGTGTTCGAGCAGCTGCAGCACGCGATCACCCGCCTGCATGCCGCCGGCATCACCCACAACGACCTGCATGGCACCAACGTGGTGGTCAGCGCCGGTGTTCCGGTGCTGCTGGACTTCACCTCGGCCTGGCGCGTACCGCGCTGGCTGCGCCGCAACCCGCTGAGCCGGCAGCTGAGCCGCAGCGACATGAAGAATCTGCTGAAGATGCGCCAGCGCGTGACCGGCCAGGCGCCGAGTGCCGCGCAGGCCGCGCTGGTGGCTGACCCGGGTTGGGTGGCTGCTGTGCGGCAGGGCTGGAAGCGGTTCTACAAGTGGGCCAAGCGCCGGTAGAGGTCGAGCTTGCTCGACCGCTTTTCTGTAGAGCCGAGCCCACGCTCGGCTGCTCTTTGCACCAGCCGAGCGTGGGCTCGGCTCTACAAAAGCGGCTTACAACGCGTCCGCGTCCAGCTCACCCGTACGAATACGCACCACACTGCCCAGGTCGTACACGAACACCTTGCCGTCGCCGATCTTGCCGGTGCCCGCCGCCTTCACGATGGCTTCCACCACCACTTCCACCTGATCGTCGGTCACCGCCACTTCCAGCTTCACCTTCGGCAGGAAGTCGACCACGTACTCGGCGCCGCGGTACAGCTCGGTATGGCCCTTCTGGCGACCGAAGCCCTTCACTTCCGTCACCGTGATCCCGGTGACCCCGCGCTCGGCCAGCGCTTCGCGCACGTCGTCGAGCTTGAACGGCTTGATCACCGCCATGACCATCTTCATCGTCTATCTCCTGTATTCCGGCGTGGAGGATAGCGCCTGAACGCGGCCGGTGCGAAACCCGCAGCGCCTGTCCGGCAGCCCGGGGCCAGCAGTATCCTTACTGCCGAACAGCCGTGGCCGCGCCGGATGCGCAGGCCCACCACCCCACGGAGCACCCCATGATCGACCTGAACCAAATCGATGACCTCGCCCGTCGCCTCAGCGACCTGGTGCCGCCGGGCCTGCGCGAATCGCGCGAGGAACTGCAGGCCACCTTCAAGAGCGCGCTGCAGGCGGGGCTGGCCAAGCTGGACCTGGTGACCCGCGAAGAGTTTGAAGTGCAGCGTGCGGTGTTGTTGAAGACCCGCGAGAAGCTGGATGCGCTGGAAACGGCGGTGCGCGAGCTGGAAGGCCGCAGCAAGGCAGAATGAAAAAAGGAGGCGCACTGCGCCTCCCACTTACAGAGTATTTCCCTGACGGGGCCTTGCCGCAAGGCCCGCCCGGCGCCCTAGACTCGCCGGCCTGTCGATCCGGCAGGACAGTCAGGGGCAGTGCCGATGGCACAGGACACCGAATGGACACCCGTTTCGCATGACACCTGCGACCAGGTCGCCGGGCCGTTCTACCACGGCACCCGCGCTGACCTCGCGGTGGGCGGGCTGCTGAGCGCAGGATTCCGCTCCAACTATCGCGACAGCGTGGTGATGAACCACATCTACTTCACGACGATTGCCAAGGGCGCCGGGCTGGCTGCGGAGATGGCCAAGGGTGAGGGGCGACCGCGTGTGTATGTGGTGGAGCCGACCGGGCCGTTCGAGGACGATCCGAATGTCACCAACAAGAAGTTTCCTGGGAATCCGACACGGTCGTATCGGAGTGCGGAGCCGTTGCGGGTTGTTGGGGAGATTGCGGAGTGGGAAGCCTACGACGCGGAGTTCGTTCGGCAGTTGAGGGAGTTTGTGGCGTCGGGGAGTGGGGAGATCATCAACTGATGGAGGAATGAGGCTGACTCGACAAGTCGGCGTCTTCTTCCGCAGGGCACGGTTGCGCGCGTCTTCTTTCCTCTCAACCGCCAAAGAGAATTAAAAATGGGTCTGGCGCACATCACAACTGCTTACGCTAAGAGCGACGTATCGTCAGCCCGGAGAGAAGTGGACCTCATTCCAAGCTTGCTCCGCGAGTCGCCAGTTTCGCGATGAATAGCGCAGGCAGTCCGGTAAGCGCATGAGCGCACCCTCTCTCTACACTCACTTCGACTTTCCAAAGCAGTAGCCCGACTTATACCTCACCCAACTAATCACGCTGAAGGAAATCAGAAACTACGCACCGGCCATCCTTGCCGTCACCGGCCAGCCTGCGGGGCAGATCGCGCCTTCCGATAGCGCCCACCAAAAAAGCCCTATGTTCAGATCAGGCAGGGCATTCGACAAGGGCATCCCTCGCTCAATTTCCTGCGCTGACAGATACATGCGCACAAGTAGTGCTTCCGCACTGGCGTCTTAAGGAATTTAGGGATCTTGAAAGGTTAGATCAAACTCTCTTCCGAACAAAAAAAAGAATCCACACACGACTTGGCGAGAAGCGGCCCATTCCGATGGTCCGCGGTACATCGATAAACGCTAGACTTAGCTTGCGGCCTCCATAGCGCCGGGATAAGGGGACATACATGGAAATTCGACTCAGTCATGGAGCGGTACGCGTGTTGCCGTTCCTAAGCTCTGATGCTTACTCTCCGCTAGGAGGGCCACAGGAATGACTGCGCCTGCATATCAGTTCAGGCAGCGACTGAAGGGAGCTTGGCTGCACATTCTGGCTGCCACTCGAGCATTCAAGCGCCTACCTTCGGAAGAACAGGGACTCGAGACGCTTACACCGGTTCTGCTTGAACCAGCGCAATCTAGGCGCTACGAGCAGGAAATGGCGAGAGCCATGACCAATCCGCATGTGCGCAACATCGCAATCACCGGCGGGTACGGCGCGGGGAAGAGCAGTCTTATCCGAACATTCAAGGAGAACCACCGCGGCTTTACATACGCGTCGGTCTCGCTAGCGACATTTCGGAAAGATGGCATCGTTGCGGAAAGCGCAGATGAAGCGGAGATGCCGCCGCTCGGTAGTGCGCGTTCCAAAGCACAAAAATCTGCCGATGAGGATGTGCGCCTCCTAATCGACCGCATCGAGGAAACCATCGTTCAGCAGCTCCTATACTCGGTCCCCGCAACCAGCCTCCCTCGCACTCGCCTTAAACGAATCATCCAGCCATCCCGCTACCGAGCCTGGCTCACTACATTCTGCCTTAGTCTGGCCATCCTGGCTGGAGCTAGGCTTTACTTGTTCGGGGCCAATCCGCCCAAAAACTTAACTCTCAACTGGCTCGCCACAAAATTAGCATGGCTACCGCCCTATTGGGCACTTGCGATGGTGTTCGCCGCAGCAGTGTGGATCGTATATCAGCTCGTACGATCCATGTCATTGCTCAACATCGACGGCTGGTCAATTAAGGGCGGCAAAATCGAAAGCCTCCAGCACAGCTCTGTACTCCACAAGAATGTTGATGAAATAATATATTGCTTTCAGAGCAGCAACATTGATGTAGTGATAATTGAAGATCTAGACAGATTCGGAATACAGGATGTTTTCTTTCGACTTCGCGAAATCAACGCCATAGTAAACGAGTCCCCCCAGATAAAGCGAGATATCCGCTTTATCTATGCACTGAATGACGAGCTCTTTGCGGGAAGCGAGAAGACCAAGTTCTTCGATGTCGTTCTTCCGGTGGTGCCAGTGATCAATAAAGAGAACTCGCATGCCAAGATGATCGAACTTTTAGGTCAGCGAATTCTAGACGGAAAATCATTCGCGCAGCGAATTGACGACGAACTCGTGGAGACCGTCTCCTATCGTGTCGACGATATGCGACTTGTAAAGAACATAGTCAACGAACTCGATATTTTTGCGAATATTTTGGCTACAGATCTCCCGTTGGCTTGGAACAAACTATTCGCGCTCATTGTTGTAAAAAACCTTCACTCGGATCAGTACTGGCAACTCTCAAAGCGCACAGGATTTCTGTATGAGCTAATCTCTGGCTACTCGTCGTGGCGAAACAAGTGCTCCGAGGAATTAAGGCTTAAAATCGCCGAAATCGAGCGCTTGCAGGCGCGCAAGATCAAAGACGCCGCGACCAGTAGATCGGAGCTAAGGGCATGCGTTTGGTATCACGCCCAGTTGCACGCTAACTCTCACAATGCCAGCCATATCCACTGGAATGGCAATCACGTTTCCTTCATGGAGTTCTTAGAGGATGGCAGGTTCACGGAACTGGCGACAGCTAGCCAAACGATGCAGTTCGTAGCGAGTGGTTCGCGCACAGGCCAGTGGTTCCATATGCCGTCGGTTCTTCTCGAGACGAATTACCTTGAGCGACTCGGCGTAGTGGAGGCCGACAACGGCGAACTCCAAAGCCAAATAGCAGCAACGCACGAAGCGCTAAGAGATTTGCACAAGCTTCCGCTTTCTGATGCCCTGCGCGGCGGTTACCAGGAGGAATACACTAAGGAACTGTCGGAAAATGAAACTATTCGCTACCTACTAGTCGCTGGCCACCTTGATGAGGACTACGCCGATTATCTTGGACACTTCTACGGCCATGCGATTGGCCGCGATGATATGGAGCTAGTCCTGAAGCTTAGGCAGGGCGAGGTTTGCGATGTGCAGGCAAATATTAAGGAACCCGTCAAGCTTCTGAAGAAGATTCGGCCACGGAACATTGATCAGGGCAGAGGCATCATCGCTGAGCTGTTGCTCCACCTAGCAATCAGCTACCGTGACACAAAAATACCCACTAACGTTGATCACCTCCAACGCATCTTAAGCGACGCCCTAGACCACCTGCCTCGCTTCCTTCAATCTCTCGACGTCCTAATTGAAAGAAATGAAGCGGCGGCGCTAGTTCAAGCCGTCTTCCATCTTCGATCCAACCTATTCAGCTCTATCCTCACGAGTCAAGATCCATCGTTAGACTCCCCAGTCCCCAGCCGCGTCCTGGCCGTTCTCAGCGCGCTTGAACTTGCTCAGCTTAAAGCTATCAGTGAGTCCGACTCCTCTTTCAAGAAGCGTATTGAAGCGCTTCATGATGTGACGTTGCTAATTACGCATCTACCCCGAACATCCCCTGGGTGGCGGTGGATCGGCGAAGCGCAGGTACGCTTCAGTAGACTTAATCAAAGAACGTCGCCAGAAGTGCTTTCCGAGCTGATTGCGCTGGACGCGCTTTCACCTAGTGTATCAATGCTAAGGCTTGTGGCCCTTAATGGTCAGCAGCCCCCAGAACATCAGCCGCCGGTTACAATATCTCAACTGATTGCATCAGAGCGCATTTCCGGACTTCGCGAATTCATTACGAAATACGCAGACACCATTATTAGCGAACTGGTCGCCCAAGCGGTGAAGCTGGATGAGTCAGCCGATGTGGTTCTGATGGCAACTAAAGCGATCAAGGACAACGAAAAGCTGGCGCGTCGCTACTTTACCTTGACTTCGTGCTCGTTCCCTGCACTGGATGATCTTGATCCGCACTTATGGGATAGCGCCATGCGTGCCAACAGGATCACAGACAGGGTCGGCGCTCTAAAATCATACGAGGCTCAAAGGCCACGCACTGGCGACAACTTGAAAGATGAGATTGATGAGAGAGCGATCCGAATCATTCTCAGTGACTACGCCACGCAGGATGCAGAGACGCTTGGTCGGGCACTGTGGACTGGCAAAGAGGAAGATGAGCGCTTACAAGAGTGGATTGCAACCGAGTCCAACCTAGACGACGAGGCAGTTCTCGCCCTTACTTCAACCATGGTTATTACCGCTTCCGAGATTCTGACCGACGCTGTCTCTGACAGCCGGCTGCGCCTATTGGCTCAACACGGTCGGCTTGAGCTTTGTGAGAGCATTTGGACCGTGCTCGCCGAGCGGGATTTCACTGCATTGGCCTCCTATGTTGGGTGCCAATGGAATGACGTACGCCTAACTGAATTGGAGTCGCGAATCGATTTCCCGCTTGCCACTCGCCTCTACCTAGTTGGCGCAATGCCTATTGACGATGCGCTGCGAGTCTTTGCGGTAATGGGCGAGGATCTACTCAACGAGAAGGAAGAAGTTCTTGGTCATCTAGCCGAGCAAGCCACGAAGGCTGGCATGGCTTTCCAGATCGGCCTCGCTGAATTGGCCTCCAAGAAGTTGCAGTCTGGGACCTATGAGAAAAAATGGACAATGAGCCTTCTCGTGCAAGCGATGCCGGTCATATCTTGGCCGGTGGCGTCAGTTGCTTTGATCGCCCTTGGTGGAGACCTGGCCAGATTGGCTGAAGGCCGGAGCGTCGAGATACCCCATACTGATGGGGTCCCGAGGTTGCTTAATGCGCTCAAGGATCGCGGATTTGCCTCAAGCTCTAGCCCGGGCAAGAATGGCACTAAGGTCAATATGAGACGAAAGCTAGGCGACCAAATGCGGACCTAGCACTAGTGACGGCTCTGGTTCACTACTCAGGCAATGACATTCTCAAGTCCCCTTGCATAGGCAACCGTCGGCGCCATGGCTGAGCTTTGTCGTATTTCCCTCACCTAGTGTCGTCCAGAGGATGAACCGGGCGGACTCATCACACAAAGGCCAAGAGTCCTGCCCTCAACGCGTCTCGCAGCGCTGGCCCCTATGCGACAATGCTAAAAACGTCTCGGGCTTTGGCGGCATTGACCCCAACCCCTTGGCATTTCCAACAACATCAGGCAACTCTGGTAGGGCCACCGACAACGGGTGGCCGGGCGTCGAAAACCCGATTGCTGTTGTTGTTTACGCTTGTCAGCCGGCACCACCCCGCGTGGTGCCGGCTGGCAATCCGTCTGCCGGCTATGGCGGGCGGTGCGTGGGGGTCTTGTACCCGCCGGCCTTACAACAGCAACCGGTTTTCGAGCCACGCATCGTCCGCCACCTTTATCGGTGGCGGCTTCTGCCTGCTTGCACGGAGCCTGCCATGACCACACCGCACTCCCCTCACCCGCGCCCCATCCAGGAAGCGCCCTCGCCCGCCCCTGCCCTGGACCCCAACAGCCTCATCGCCATCCTTCGCAGCATCGGCGCAGGCGCTGCGGCCGACGGTCAGCCGTGGCCCGAACACCATCACCTGCGCAGCAGGCAGATGCAGTTGTCCGACGCCGACTGCGCGCTGACGGGCCAGCGCGTCGTGCAGGAGATCCTGCTGGCGGCCGAGCGCACGCGCCAAAACGGTGAGCCCGATCAGTACGTGGGCGACCGGGTGATGGAGGGGCTGGTGATGGCCGATATCGCACTTACCGCCTTCATCCACGAACGGGTGCGGCCAGGGGAGTGACAGCGCGCTTGTGAACGTGGCCTTCTTCCCATTCCCGGCGCTACGAATGAAGAGGCGCGGCCTTGCCGCTGCGGCACTGTGCGTCCTCTTGGCCATCGTAGTGTGGATGCACTGGCCCAAACCTGCAGGCGAGCAGGTGTGGGCCTATCAAACGCTGCATGCGTTCGATTACCGGTTGCTGCGAAGTGATGCGCTCGGCTTCGTGGCCGCGAAGGCCCAGGAAGGTTTTGAACTGCACACGCGCTATTCCGAAGCGACATCCTTCGAGATCCGGTGCAAGGGCGTTCGGGTGCTGGCGGTGGAGAACGCATCGCCGCGCGTGGTGATCCGAATCCCTACGGATGCATTGCGGCGTGCGCCTGATATCGCATACCTGCACGCCAACTTCCGCCGTTGGCTGAGCCAGGACCCGAGCCGCGCGCGGTTGCTGGTGGCGCCTGACGAGCCGTCGTGGTTCGAGGCGAGGTTGCGTAGCGTCACAGGGCGCGTGCCCCGCAAGCAGCGGTGCGGGCTCGACGCTACCGTTGACCCGCACCGCTCGTAAGGAACGGTGCGCTGGCAGAAGCACTAGCCGGATGACCGGCCAGTCAGCATCACGCGCTGCAGGATCGCTACCGGGGCTTCTTTGGCTGCTCGTCGGGCCGGAGCATAGGCTGCGGCCTGGCCCAACAGAAGCACGGTCAGCACGCCAATCGCGAGAAATGGCGCCTCGATCCTGGCTACCTCGTAGTACCGGGCCACGGCCATGTTCAGACCGATGGCCAGTGCGGTGCCGACAGCAGACCCGGCGGCGGTGAGAATCAGGTTCTCCACCAGGAAGTACCGCAGGATGTCGGATTTGCGGGCGCGCAGTGCGCGCCGGATACCGATCTGACGATACCGCTTGCGGACCCAGAAGCTGGCCAGTCCATACACGCCCGTTGCAGTTACCACCAACAGCGCCAACCCGGAGCTCAGGAACATGATCGCCATGGTTTGATCGTGGCGGAAGTAGTCGGCGCGCAGCTCCCGGAACGAGATGCTGCGGGCGATGGTGCGGTTCGCATCGCGCTGCGACAACGCGGCCTCACTGGACGCAATCACGTCCGCCACTCGCCCATCCGCAGCACGGATGGTGAACATCACGCGGGGCCCGTCCGGAATCAACGGCAGGATGAGTGACATGTCATTGTCTGCATCGGTCTTCAGAACAGGCCGGGAAAAGCGTCTTGACCACGCCGACCACCTGGATGGGGTGCTGCGCATCGGCATACAGGAACTTGCCGACGGCGCCGCCCCCCGGAAACAGCTTGTCCGCCAGTGCCTGCGACACAACGGCCTCGCTCGCCGAGAACTTCTTCCAACTTCTCAAGCGCGAGCGCTTCAAACGCCGGATCAACGTGACACGCAAGGAAGCAAAGTCCTACGTCTTCAACTGCATCGAGATGTTCTACAACACCAGACGACAGAAAGGACACAACAACGGGCTGTCTCCGGTGGAGTTCGAAAAGCAGCATTCACAATGAAGCTTCGGGGTGTCTACAGAAACCGGGGTGATTCAACATCGCATGGGCACCTGAACTTCCTCGCCGGGCAAGCAATGTCGTATTTGCCACGCACTGAATCCTCTACCGGAAGAACCTGACGAAGCGGCCCATGCCCGCCGGATGCGATGTCCCGCAAGGGCTCATGAAATGCCCCCCCTATGCAACAACGCCAAAGACATCCCGGGTTTTGACGGCATTGCCCCAACCCCTTGGCTTTTGCAACAACATCAGGCAACTCTAATAGCGCCACCGTCAACAGGGTGGCCGGGCGTCGAAGACCCGATTCACTGATGGAAAACAGAAGCTTTTCCTGGGGATTTGTCAAAAAAATCTCGACCCCGGGCGCGGGGATCTGCGCAATCTAACTAGGAGTTCCATAATGCGTAATCTGACACATGCAGAAGTAATCGAGGTTAGCGGCGGAAATCAAGGAGCAAGCATTTACACTCCAGAGAGTCACCAGCAGTTTCGAGATATGGCGGTGGGGGCTGCTGCTGGTGGCTTGATGGGTGGCCCTATTGGCTTTGCTGTCGGCCTGGTAGCGGGTGCGATTACCGGCTATCGCAAGCCCGTTCCAGTTACTAAAAGAGAAAGATAATTCTCAAGGGTGCCGCCGTGAAAATCGACGGCACCTGACTGAAAGAATTCATAGCAAGAGGAATAGACTGCATGATTTATCCGAAACCATTACTTGCACTATGGCTATTAAAGAAGGTTGGCCGATCCATTGGTGTGGATCAACTTCAGCATCACTTCGGCTTGCGGTGGTCCATCAATTCTCTGAACTTCCTCATGACCTGGGGCGCCGGGGCCATAATTATCTGGGCAATAATTGGCTCTAGAAATATATGGAGCACGGGACTGATCTCTGTAGTGGTAGGCTCACTTGCTTATGGGGCACTTGTGGCAGCTACAGAGCAGAGAAAGGTTCGCCCACCTGACAATTAATTTCGTGTAAAAGCGCAATAGAAAAATGGACCAGCTTTCGCAGCCCTTCTACTTTCTTCAGCTCTTGCGCCGGTGTACACAGAGGGATGCTCTGCCGGTGGTGCCGGCCGCTCGCCTGCAGCCTGATGGATTGCGCCAGAGCAAGCCGACCCGGCGCGCGATCTTCTTTGCCGAAGTAGAGCAGGTAGTGCCATGGGAGGGGTTGTAGGCATTCGTTGACCCGCACTACTTGGGTGCTGGGCGTCGTGGCCGACAGCCTTATCCGCTAGAGACCATGCGCCGTGTGCATCTGCTACAGCAGTGGTACAACAAGGACTTTCAAATCCTCCTTTCACACTTTCTGAAGATCTTAGTTTATTGACGCCGTCACTCAATCCGAAGCGGCGGAATGCGGACTTGCATGCTTGGCCATGGTTGCATCACATCATGGCAACAAGATTGGACTCCGAGAACTCCGTCGCCGCCATGCCCTTTCTCTTAAGGGTGCGACTCTGGCTCAAATTATTGAAATCGGGGGAGCGCTCGGCTTTCGCTGCCGCCCACTACGCCTAGACCTGGAGCACTTGAGCCAACTTCTACTGCCTTGCATCGCGCACTGGGACCTCAATCACTTCGTCGTGATCAACAAGGTGCATCGCAATGGCGTTACCGTTCTGGATCCGGCCTTTGGCAAGCGCAAGCTTTCCTTGGAGGAAGTCTCAAGGCACTTCACTGGAATCGCTCTGGAGTTGCATCCAACTGCCGAGTTCCGGGCTACCCCTCGCCCGCCGGCCGTCTCGCTTGCACAGCTGACAGGAAGGATCGACGGGCTCTGGCAGGCCTTTGGCTTGCTGCTGCTCCTGTCCCTTGCTCTTCAGGTGTTCGTCCTGATAGCACCATTCTTCATGCAATGGACCGTCGACCAAGCGCTCATTGCCCATGACAGAGACTTGCTGACCGTACTGGGCACGGGGTTTGCCTTGGCGCTGCTGCTGCAGGTCTGCATCGGGCAGATCCGAGGCCGAGCGGTCATCTACCTGTCGAACCGGCTTAACCTCCAATGGACCGGGAACGTCTTCCGGCACCTGCTGCATTTGCCCTTGGACTTCTTTGAGAAGCGCCATCTAGGTGATGTCACCTCACGGATGGGAAGCGTCCAATCCATCCAGCAGACATTGACGACAAGCTTCGTAGAGGCGCTTATTGATGGCCTAATGGCGATTATTACGCTGGGAATGATGCTGCTCTACAGCTGGAAGCTTGCGCTGGTCACGCTGCTTGCGGTTGCTCTGTATGCAGTCGCGCGTGCCTGTGCCTTCGCGCCCCTCCGGCGAGGCACAGAGAAGCAATTGATCGCCGGTGCACGCCAAGAGAGCCATCTGCTTGAGTCCATTCGCGGAGTTCAATCGGTAAAGGTCGCCGGCCGAGAATCCGTTCGCCAAGCAGGCTACTTCAACCTTATGAACGAAACGGTCAATCAAGACGTTTGGCTCTCGAAGTTTGGGCTGAGCTTCGGTGGCGCCAATCACTTGCTGTTTGGGCTGGAGCGCGTTGCGGCTATTTGGCTGGGTGCACTACTGGCGATGGAAAACGTGTTCTCCGTCGGCATGCTGATTGCTTACCTCGCCTACAAAGACCAGTTTTCACAGCGGGTGGGAGCGTTGATCGACAAGTGGGTGGAATTCCGCATGCTTCGCCTGCACGGCGAACGACTCTCCGACATTGTTCTCGCCGAACCAGAGAGCCTCACTTCCAGCACCAGCGCTCTGTCGCCGGACGGCATCCGAATTGAGGTCGAAGGGCTTGGCTTCCGCTATGCCCCAGGAGAACCATGGGTGCTGAGGAACTGCAGCTTTGTGGTGGATCCTGGTGAATCCGTCGCCATCATCGGCCAATCCGGCTGCGGAAAGACCACACTGGTCAAGATACTCCTTGGCCTTCTCCAGCCGACGGAAGGTGAGATCCGCATCGGAGGCGTGCCTCTGTCAAAGATCAGCGTAAGCGAGTATCGCCGCATGGTCGGCGCGGTGATGCAGGATGACCAGCTCTTCGCGGGAAGTGTCAGCGAGAACATCGCCTTCGAAGACGATCACCATGATGAAGCCAGGGTGCGTGAAGCCGCACAGTTGGCCGCCGTGCATGACGATATCGCAGCGATGCCCATGGGCTACAACAGCCTGATCGGCGACATGGGGACGACCCTCTCTGGCGGTCAGAAGCAGCGGGTGATCCTCGCACGCGCGCTGTATCGCGAGCCCCGGTTGCTCTTCCTGGACGAGGCAACCAGCCATCTGGATGTTGAGCGGGAAAGGCTGGTGAATGAAGCCGTCGGGCGGCTTGAGCTGACCCGGGTGATCATCGCCCATCGCCCAGAGACCATCGCCAGTGCCGACCGGGTGCTGATCATGCACGCCGGTGCTGTGGCACGCGTCCTGACGCAGAACGCGTCAAGCTCCATGGAGGCGGCACAAGGTGGCGTCGAGGAGGTCCCGGCATGAGTGGCCTATTCCGCAAAGAAGCCATCGATGCCCAGCGGCGAAGTTGGCTTGGTGGAGTATCCCTGGCGCAACCGCTCCGCTTCTGGATTCTGGCGGTGTTCGCAGCGATGGCTGCCTTGGCCATCGTCAGCTTCCTTTGCTTGGCCGAGTATTCACGCAGATCGAGGGTTTTGGGTGAGCTTGTGCCCGATCTCGGGCTTTCCACTGTGGTCGCTCCGTCGGCAGGTGTGGTTGCGAGACTGGATATTGAAGAAGGGGATCACGTCCAACGCCAGGACGGGCTGCTGACGATCAACGTGCCGCGGGTCACCTCCTCAGGACAGGATGCCGTGTCGACCTTGCTTGAGGCACAACGCTCCCGTATGACCAGTGTGGAGGCGATGAGCGGATTTCAGGACAGGCAGCTCTCAGCACAGCAGGAGGGTGCGAAGGCCCAACGCACTGCGCTGCTGCGCGAGCTTTCGCAGATCGAGGCAGAGATCCACACCCGCGGCGAGCAGGTGCGAATTGGTCGCGAGACCCTCGCCCGATATCGGAGCGTCGAGGTTGAGCGCTACGTAAGCCTGGTTCAGATCAACCAACAAGAGCAATCGATGCTCGAGGCGGTCAACGCACAACAAGCGCTTCAACGCCAAGCGACCTCAATTCGGCGGAACTTGGCCGAACTGGAACAGCGGCTTGCAGAAATTCCCCATCAGAGGCTCTCCGCCAAGGCGGCTTCTGAACGTGATCTGGCTGCATTGAGTCAGGAGACCGTCCGGATGGAGGCCGACGGAGAGCTGCTGCTTCGAGCACCGGTAACGGGATTGGTGGCAAATCGACTCGTCGAGGCAGGCCAGGCGGTGCAGCCGGGACAGCCCATTCTCAGCCTGCTTCCCAAGGGGTCCGAGCTTAGAGCACAGCTGCTGGTGCCCAGTTCGGCCATTGGGTTCGTCAAATCAGGCGACCGAGTTCTCCTGCGCTATCAAGCTTATCCTTACCAGAAGTTTGGAGCCCACGAAGGAACGGTCATCCGCATCTCTCGCAGCGCGCTGACGGGATCCCAGAAGGACGGCGATGCAAAGCGGTCCCTGTATCGAGTCCTGGTCTCGTTGGATCAACAGGGAGTGCTGGCTTACGGTAAGACGGAACCACTTCGTCCTGGCATGCAGCTGGAAGCCGACATCATGGGCGAGCGCCGCAAACTCTATGAATGGCTGTTGGAGCCTCTCTATTCCGTTAGCGGGAAGCTGGGCACTTAGTTGTGTAATCCCGCGACGTTGTTCAGCGGAATCCTCGAAATAGATGGCCTGCGGCCGATCTCCGAGTAGGTGGGTGGGGTTCTACCCCGAAATCACGGACGGTTGTAGAAGGGCTGCAAACTTCCGATCTAGCTGGACGATCCTTCGCCGCATGGATGGGGGAGTCGCTCGATGTCGTCAAACACATCCGCTCGTGCCGCATCCAGTGGGGTGTAGTTCGTTCGATAGATCCGCTCGCGTTTGAGCAGGCCAAAGAAGCCTTCGCGCGCGGCTTTCTCCATTGGCGACCCACTACGTGATGGCTGCTGCGCAGCCGCTTGCGGCCAAGATCAGCACCCTCGCGAGCTGGGCGTGCGCTGGATCAAGCCGCTGCGACAGACCCAGCAAGCTTACATGCCCAGATCGGACAGCCCTGGATGATCATACGGGCGACGCCCCAGCGGCCAGTGGAACTTGCGCTCGCTTTCCTTGATGGGCATGTCGTTGATGCACGAGAAGCGACGCACCATCAAACCATCCGCCCCGAATTCCCAGTTCTCGTTTCCATACGAGCGGAACCAGTTGCCGGAATCGTCGCGCCATTCGTACGCATAGCGCACGGCGATACGGTTCCCGGTAAAGGCCCATAGTTCCTTGATCAGGCGGTACTCCAGCTCCTTCTTCCATTTGCGCGCAAGGAACTGCCGGGCTTCCTCCCGACCGTCGGTAAACTCGGCACGATTACGCCACGTGGTGTCGAGCGAGTAGGCAAGCGCGACCTTGTCGGCATCGCGGGTGTTCCAACCATCTTCGGCAAGGCGAACCTTCTGGATCGCCGATTCAAGGGTGAAGGGGGGAAGCGGGGGACGGGTTTCAGCAGCGGACACGGTGTGACCTCCAGTCAAAATGGATGAACGGGTTGCTTCAACGGATTCGGTGTCGCCCGGGCGCTAACGCGTGGCCTGTTTCAGCAGCAACTGCGCGACGTCTCTTGCATTGTCTGCGGCGTCGTAGTCGCCCATTACGCGCGATATGGTGATTGCGCCTTCCACCAGCACCAGCAGTTGCCGTGCCAGAGTGGCCGGCTGCTTGATGTCCAGCTGGCCTGTGAGCTCAAGCGTGTAGTCGAGCAGTTTCCGTTTATGGTGCTTGGCGATCACCCTGATCGGATCATCGGGATTTCCGACTTCGCCTGCGGTGTTGATGAACGCACAGCCGCGGTAGCCTTCCGACTGGAACCACCCCTTGAGCACGGTGAACATGCGCAGGATGCGTTCTTCGGGGCCATCGGCCTTGTTGCATTCCTGCATGAACCAGTCGAGCCAACGCACGTCGCGCGCACTCAATGCAGCGGCTGCGACCTCGTCCTTGTTTTCGAAATGACGGTAGATGCTCTTGCGGGCGACGCCGGAGGTCTTCACCAGCAGGTCCATGCCCGTGGCATGGATACCGTTCTGATAGATCAGCGCTTCGACCGTTGCCAGGATCTTCTGCTTGGTGTCGGTCATGGGCTTGTCCATAGCGCCAAGGTAGAACGCTCGTTCCACCTTGTCAACACGTAGTTTGTTGGGTCATACGGCAGCGCATTACGCGTGGGCGTGGCCTGCGGGCCAGAATCCACCTAGGCGCATCACCTGCAAGCCCCGATAGCACCCGCAGACCGCCGACCGCACCATCGAGCGTCTGTCCGCAGGAAACCACACATGAGCCTGGCGCTGGTCCACAGCCGTGCCCGCGCCGGGGTCGACGCCCCGCTGGTGCGCATCGAGGTACATCTCTCTGGCGGTCTGCCGGTTACCCAGATTGTCGGCTTGGCCGAGGCCAGCGTGCGCGAGTCACGCGAGCGCGTGCGTGCCGCCCTGCTCTGCGCGCGCTTCGACTTTCCGCAGCGGCGCATCACCTTGAACCTCGCGCCCGCCGACCTACCCAAGGAAGGCGGTCGCTACGATCTGGCCATTGCGCTGGGCATCCTCGCGGCCAGCGGTCAGGTAGACCCGCAGTCGCTGCTGCAGTACGAGTTCCTCGGCGAACTTGGCCTGACCGGTGAGCTGCGTCCGGTATCCGGCGCGCTGCCGGCCGCCATCGCCGCCGCCGAAGCGGGGCGCATCCTGATCGTGCCCCCGGGCAATGCCGCTGAAGCCGCGCTGGCCCAGCACGCCGATGTGCGCGTGGCGCGCACCCTGCTGGAATGCTGCGCCGGGCTGGGCAATCCGCGTTTGCTGCCGCAGGTGGAACGCGTGGACACCACGCCGCTGCCCCTGCCGGATCTGGCCGACGTGCGTGGGCAGGCGCTCGCACGCCGGGCACTGGAAGTGGCGGCGGCCGGTGGTCACCATCTGCTGCTGATCGGCAGCCCGGGCTGCGGCAAGACCCTGCTGGCCTCGCGCCTGCCCAGCCTGCTGCCGGATTCCGAAGAGATCGATGCCCTGCAGTTGGCGGCCATTACCTCGGTCAGCGGCGAAGGGCTGGACCCGAAGCGTTGGCGACAGCGGCCGTTCCGGGCGCCGCACCACAGTGCGAGCGCGGCGGCGTTGGTGGGTGGCGGTAATCCGCCCTGCCCCGGCGAGATTTCGCTGGCCCATCACGGCGTGCTTTTCCTGGATGAACTGCCGGAGTGGAACCGCAGCGCGCTGGAAACTCTGCGCGAGCCGCTGGAATCAGGCCACATCCGCATCTCCCGCGCGGCGCGCAGCGTGGTCTATCCCGCGCGTTTTCAACTGGTGGCGGCGATGAACCCCTGCCCCTGCGGCTGGGCCGGCGACCGCAGCAACCGCTGCCTGTGCAGCGACGAGCGCATCACCCGCTACCGCGCGCGGGTCTCGGGCCCGTTGCTGGACCGCATTGACCTGCACATCAACGTGAGTCGCATGGATGCGGTGGAGCTGCGCGAAAGCACACCGCTGGGCGAGCCCAGCGCCAGCGTGCGCTCGCGGGTGGAAGCGGCGCACGCGCGGCAGCAGGCGCGTGGCGGCCTCAACGCACACCTGCCGCCTGCCGCCCTGCGTGCCTGCACGCGCTTGAGCGAAGCCGACCAGGACCTGCTGGAACACGCCATCGAGCGCCTGCAACTTTCGGCGCGGGCAATGCATCGCATCCTGCGCGTGGCACGCACGATTGCCGATCTTGCCGAAAGCCAGAGCATCCAGACCGCGCACCTGGCCGAGGCCATCGGCTATCGGCAGCTGGACCGGGGCAAGCCAGGCACCTAGCACGCTACTGCATGCACGAAGGAATCAGATTCATCTGATATCTGCGATGCCACCTGCGCCCTGACCATTTCCGCGAGCCCATACACAAGGAGATGCGGTTTGCTCAGGATGCTCATCATGGGCGGGCAGGAGGCCGCCCGTCAGCGGATATCACGGACGATAGGACGGCGCGGCCTGATACGCATGGAATCAATCTACAGCGTGGACAGCGGCCTGTCGGTGCTGGAGTGGCGCAACTACGATCTGGTGGGAACGTTCCTGGCGGCCGGTCTCGGCACGCGTCTGCAGGAATCGTTCGTGCTGCGCGATGCGAAGGTGCAGCTCGTGCTGTTCGGCATGGGGTTGAGCGAAGAAGTGGCCAGCATCCGCCTGCGTCTGCGCGCACAGGGCCTGCCATCGCCGATTCTGGTCCGAACCGACTTTGACAGCTACGACGAGTCGCTGTTCTGGCGATCGCTGACGGCACACATGATCCTGCCGTCGGTACAGGACGGCGTTGGCCCCCTCCCCGCCACGGGCGACGCGTGCGACCATGCAGGGCCCAGTCCCTAGCGGTGCCTGCCTCGCCAGGTGCCCGCCCAGCCATTCATGAGCACTCCCCAGCCGCCGCACCTGCCGACCTCCGATGCATCCGCTCCGCTGACACCTGCGGCAACCGGCGGCGGGCCACTGGGTGAAACGAAGATGCGCGAAATCGCGGTGCGGATCTCGCAGTACTTCCGTGATTTCCTCGAGTCCGACTTCAAGCGCGCGCAGGCACCGCGGCGCCGCATCGTGCTTACGAGCGATTCCGGCTTCCGCGCAGGCATGCGCACCGCGCCCTATCCGGCGCTGGACAAAGAGCTGTGGAAGCTGCTCAGCCGGCCCTCCGGCGAGGAGCTTTCCTTCACCATCGGCCCGCGCAGCTATACCCGGCCGATCAGCGCGACGCTGCGCCGCATCGTCGAAGAGCAGGTCAACGCCATCACCGAGACCGCCATCGCCATGGTACGCGTGGCCGTGCTGGACAAGGCACGTGCCAGCATGGCCGGTGCACTGGAAGACCCGGAAGCCTGGGTGGAATCGGTGCAGGGCACCTTGGTGGATGCGATGTGCGTGCAGGTGGTGCGGCCGCTGATCGCGCATCTGGCCGGCCCACTGCAGGGCCAGGCGTACTGGGTGATGGATTCGCTGCACGCGGCTGAATCGGACCTGGTCACCCGCTCCGTTGTGGATCTGTACCAGACCCTGCCGGAGGTGTTGGCGCGCTTGCTGGCCACCGGCGACGAACTGCCGCTGCAGCAGGCTTGCGAGCACCAGCTGACCCGTGACGGGACGATCAGCGCGCTGATGGCGTTCTTCGAGAACTTCGTGGCGGCCGACGCCTTCCATGAGTTCCGCGACCTGGAAACCTATGTCGCCACCGGCGATGGCCTGCAGCTGTATCTCTACGTGGGCACGCTCAAGTACGCAGGCGTGCAGTACCCGGTGTTCTATCTGCCGCTGGACGTGGTGCGGGCCAAGGATGGGTCCGGTTACACCCTGACGCTCAGCAACCGCCTGTTCGCCAACCGGCGCGCGATCGACTTCGTGCTGCAGGAACTGGCCGTGGGCATGGCGCGCGAATGGGTGTCGCCGATCCAGGAGCGCATCCAGTACCTCGATCCGGCACAGAGCCTGTTCGAAGTGGCGGCATCGCTGTTCCGGCAGGTGGCCAACGCGGTGGATCTGGGCGGTGAGGTCTCGCTGTCCTCATCCGCCAGCGAGGCCTCTACCGCCACCGTGGCGCTGTCGCCTGCCCTGCACCTGGCTGCATTCGAGCGCGCCGACGAAGCGCTGCTGAATGATTTCGAGGAGATCATCGACCAGGCCCGCAATGGTGGGTCGAAGCTGGTGGATCTGTTCCACGGCATGGTGGAAGGCGTGCTGATGCGCAACCCCGAGCCGATCGGGGAACGGGTGGAATCGGCCTGGGATGCGCTGCCGCTGGTGGAGCGCATGGTGTTCGATTCGCCCATCCCGCTGAACGAGGAACAGCGCAAGATCCTGCTGGCGGTGCGCGAGCCGCAGGGGCGGATCGTGGTGGTCGAAGGCCCGCCCGGCACCGGCAAGTCGCACACCATCACCGCCATTGCCGCCGACTGTGCGTTCAACAAGAAGAGCTGCCTGGTGCTGTCGGACAAGACCGAAGCGCTGGACGTGGTGTACGACAAGCTGTCCGATGCGATGAGCCGGGTTCGCCACGATCGTGATTTCCCCAACCCGATTCTGCGGCTCGGCCAGCAGGCAGCCAACTTCAAGCGCCTGACCTCCACCGGCACCATCAGCCAGATTTCGGCCTTCGCCAAGGCCATGAAGGCCAACCAGCCCGCCCTTGAGAGCGAGCGGCAGGACACGGCGCAGACCCTGCGGCAGGCCATTTCCAGCACCGTGCAGACGCTGGGGCGTGTCTCGCTTGCCGCCGTGAAGGCCATGCACGAGCAGGAAGCTGAACTGGGCGAACGCGCACCTGCGGTATTGCAGCAGGTGCATGCGGTGATGGATGCCAACGTGCTGGCCGAGCTGGAAGCGATGACTGCCCAGGCCGACGTGCTTGAGGCCTATCTTGCCGATCTGTTCGGCAGCACCGACTACACCCCGGCGTCGCTGGACGAGCGCATCCGTCGCGATGCGGTGACAACGGCCTTCCTTGCCGATCGAACGGTTGACGGCTGGGAGTTGTTCGAGTCGTTGGATGCCGAACAGGTACGGCTGCTGGGCACGATCCTGCTGCAGTACCAGCAGCTGAAAATGCCGGTGCTGGGTTATCTGTTGCGCGGAAATGCGGTACGCGGGCTGGAACTGCAGCTCAACCAGCTCGGCACCACCCGCCCGCTGCTGCTCAAGAACGATGCAGCCGCCCTGCAGGCCACCGTGCAGGGCGCAAACGCACTGCGCATGAAACTGGAGGCCGAAGACCTGGGCGCACAGCTGCCTGCCAGCTACCGGCAGATCGCCCACGGCGCCGCGCCGGGACCGGGTGCAGCGGTTGCACGGCAGGCAATGACCCTGCTGGCGCGGCTCAATCCGGCCATCGTCGAGACCCTGCTGGCCGAGCCGAAGGACGACCCTGCGCTGTGGGCGCTGACCCTGCGCTTCCTGCAGGGCTGGATGGCCACGCGCAAGGCCTTCGTCGATGCACCGCAGTACGACTATGTGGGCACCAAGACCAAGCTGGAACGCCTGAACACCTCGGTGATGAATGCCCATGTGGATGGGCGCCTGATCAGCTTCATGGATCATCACCGCGCCGACGCGCGCGCTCTGGCTGGCGTGATCGCCAACCGGCAGAAATTCCCGGTGGACAAGTTCGAGAGCGTGCGCGAGTCGTTCCCGGTGATGATCGCCAGCATCCGCGAGTTCGGTGAGTACATGCCACTGGCGCCGGACCTGTTCGACGTGCTGGTGATCGATGAAGGCTCGCAGGTATCGGTGGCACAGGCGCTGCCGGCGCTGCTGCGTGCGCGCAAGGTGGTGGTGCTGGGCGACTCCAAGCAGTTCTCCAACGTCAAGGCGGCCAACGCCAGCATCGCGCTGAACAACAAGTACCGCTCGGATCTGGTCAACTACTTCCGCGCCAACGTCAGCCAGCAGGCCGACGTGCTGGAACGGTTGGCCATGTTCGATGTGAAGCGCTCGGTGCTGGAGTTCTGCTCGCTCTCGGCCTCGTACTCGGTAATGCTGCGCAAGCACTTCCGCAGCTATGCGGAACTGATCGGGTTCTCGTCCTCCACCTTCTACAACCACCAGCTGCAGGCACTGAAGATCCGCAGCCGGCCGCTGCAGGAAGTGATCCGCTTCAGCCAGGTCGATGCCAGCGGGCACCGTACCAGCCGCAGCACCAACGACGCCGAAGCGGCATTCATTGCCGAGCGCCTGGTTGAACTGCTGGATACGGATGCACCGCCCACGGTGGGCATCATCACGCCGTTCCGCGAGCAGCAGACGCTGCTGTCCAAGGCGCTGTTCAATCATCCGCGCGGCCGCGATTTCGAAGAGCGGCTTCGGCTGAAGGTGATGACGGTCGACTCCTGCCAGGGCGAAGAACGCGGGCTGATCTTCTATTCGATGGTGGCGACCGCCGGCCAGGACGCGCTGAACTACATCTTCCCGGTCAGCCTGAGCGGCGCGGTGGATGCGGTGGAGGACAAGCTGAAGGTGCAGCGCCTGAATGTCGGCTTCTCCCGTGCGCAGGAGGCGATCTGGTTCGTCCATTCGATGCCGGTGGATGCGTTCCGCGGCGCCATCGGCAATGCGCTGCGTTACTACGCCAGCCAGCTGGACCGCCCCGCGCCCGACGCCGCGCAGACCGACGCGCGCAGCCCGATGGAATCGAAGGTGCTGCAGTGGCTGCAGCAGACGCCGTTCGTGTTGGAACATGGCGATGCGGTCGAGATCATTCCGCAGTTCCCGGTGGGCGACTACCTGCGCCAGCTCGACCCGACCTACCAGCACCCGGCGTGGCGCGTGGACTTCCTGGTGACCGTGCAGACCGTGCGCGGCGCACTGCAGATCGTGATCGAGTACGACGGCTTCGAGTTCCATTTCCGCCGCGACAAGCCGGTGCATGTGGGCAACCACGAGCGCTATCTGGTGGAGGCCGATGTCGAGCGCCAGCTGACGCTGGAAAGCTACGGCTATCGCTTCCTGCGCATCAACCGCTTCAACCTCGGCAGCGACCCGGTGCAGACACTGTCCGACCGGCTCTATCGCCTGATTGAGGTGGCCGGCACGGAAATCCGCTCGGCAGCGGTCGATCAGGTGATCGAGCAGGTGCAGGGACTGGAGTCGAAGGAAAAGAAGGTCTGCAGCCGCTGCGGGCAGATCCGCAGCCAGGAGGAGTTCTTCGACCCTGACCTGCGCGCCGGTGCCGGTGGGGTGGGACGGATCTGCATGCCCTGCAAGGTCAGCTGACGGGGGCGATGGCACGCGTGGTGGGTGATGCGGGACGGATCAGGATCCCATCATGCGGAGGGGATCCTGGCCGCGTACCGCCACCGCCGCCAGCCGGCGGCTGACGAGCGCGTACAGCTCCTCCAGCTCGGCGGCGCGGTCGGCGGTCATGTTCGCGCCGAACAGCACGCGTGACAGCGCGAGCTTGTGGGTGTCGTCGGGATAGCGCGCCCGCGCCCGGTACACGGTCTGCAGCACCAGCCAGGCCAGGCGGAAGCCGCCCCCGGGCAGGGGCCGGACCACGCGGTCATAGACCTGCCAGAACTGGTACTCGGCCTCCAGGTCGACCGCCGGTGCTGCGAACGGCACCGGACGCGGACGTCCATGGGCGCGCCTGCGGACTGGAGGGAAACGGGGGTTCTGCTGTGCCATGCCTACAGGATGACCCAGCAACATTGTGGGAACCTTGCGTTGGTGCCACGAAATCAGTGCAGATCGTGCAAACAGCGGATGGGGTCGGAGCCCTTGGCGTGGCAAAGGGATCCGACCCCGTTCCGGACCCCGTTTCGTATCTCAGAACGCCATCGACGTACTGAACATCACCTGCCGGGGGGCGCTGCGCTGCAGGGTCTGGTAATCCCCCGAGAACGACGAACCGGCGATGGTGGCGGTGCCGATGTTGTTGCGGTTGAACAGGTTGCTCACGTCCAGCCGCAGCTCCAGCCCCGGCACCAGGCTGTCCGGCCCCAGCTTGTAGGCCGTGTATGCGTTGACCTGCCAGAACGTCGGCACGCGGATGTCGTTTTCATAGGTGAAGGGCTGGCGCAGGTACGAGGTGCTGGTGGCACCGAAACGCCAACCGCCAAAGTGCGCGGACAGGTCGCTGACCAGCGACAGCTGCGGATAGCCCGGCTGTGCGTTGCCCTTGATCGGGTACACGGTATCACCCACCACGAAATCGCTGTCGTAGTACGAGCGCGCAAGCGCGATGCCCTGGTAGAACTGCAGGTGATCGGTGAGGTCGGCGGTGATGCCGAGGTCGGCGCCGATCACGTGCATCTTCGGCATCAACCGCACCGTGTTGATCTGTGCGAACTGGGTGCCGATCGCCGCCGACAGCAGCCGGTTGCGGATGTCGTTGTAGAACACGTCCGCCGTCACCGTCAGCCGGTCGAAGCGATGGCTGGCACCGACGGTCAGGTTCCAGTTCTTCTCCGGCCGCAGGGTGCCGGCCACGCGGTCGAACTCTTCCTGGTCGGTGATGGTCCAGGCCGAGGCGGTGTAGCCGATGTTGCCGCGCTGGGCCACGCGATAGCCGTTCATGGTGTTGGCCAGGTCGATGAAGGCATCGGTCTTTTCTGTCGGGCTCCAGTACAGCGATACATGCGGCAGGAAGTTGCTCTTGGCACGCAGCGTGCCGTTCACCGGCCGCTCCGGCGCATCGCCGATGCCACCCCCGGTGGTACTGAAGTCCACCGCCTTGAAGCCCAGCCCCAGCACCAGCGTGTCGGTGACAGCGTAGTTGTCATGCAGGTAGAACTGCCGTGAACGGGTCACCCAGCTTGATGCGTTGTCGGTCTGGAACGCCGGCCCATACACATCGAACGGCCCGGTGGCCTTCAGTGGTTTGCCCTCCCCCAGCAGCGGCTGCTGGTACCACTCGGTCTTGGCGGCCGCCTTGCTCTTCTCCTGCCAGAAGCCGGTAGTGATGGTGTGCGCACCGGTCTCGAACTGCAGGTTGAACATGCCGCCCAAGCGATTGAGGTGCGGCGTCTGCACCTGTTCGGAGAAGGGCGCACCGTTGGGTGACGGCACGGTCGGGTCGGTCAAGGTGGCCTGGGTGTGGCTGTTGGCGTTGTACAGCTGCACGTTGCCGCTGAGCGCTGGCGTGATCTGGAAGCGGTGGTTGATCGACGCGACGCGGTCACGGGTCACCTGACCGGTGTCGTACGGAATCAGTTCGGACAGCTCACCGCACGTGTAGGCGCCGCAGGATTTGTCGGCGTTCTCCGGCGAGGCCACGTAGTACGCCCACGCATAGTCCGGATAGAAGCTGTCGGCCTTCCAGCCCAGCTTGCGGATCATGTCGAAGGAGATGTTGTTGTAGCCCCACACCGCGGCCTTGCTGTCGGACAGGAACACGGTGAAGTCACCCCATGCCACATCCTGCTGGGCCTTCAGGTCGCCGCGCAGGAACTTCTGCGTGCCGGCGCCCTGGTACTTGTCGGCCGACACGCGCTGCAGGTCGACCAGCAGCTTCGGGCCGTGCTCGCCCAGCTGGCCGCTCTGGCCCGAGACCGTGGTGACCAGGGTGTTGTTGCTGCCCACGCCCTGCTTGATGCGCAGGCTGGGTGTGTCCTGCAGTTCTGCCAGCCGGTACTCGAGGCTGCCGCCGTTGACGCTGCTCGAGAACACGCTGACCGGCGCGCCGCCCGGGCTGACCGTGATCGAGCCGATGCCATCGGGCACGCCGACGTTGACCACGCTGGTTCCGGTAAGCGAGAGGAAGCCGTTGTCGTTCAGCGGCATGCCTTCGAAGGTGATGCCCATTTCATTCATGCGGAAACCGCGTACGAACAGGCTGGTGGCGGAGATGTCGAGACCGAGGCCGTCGGTGGCGGTGTAGCTCGCGCCCGGCACGTTTTTCAGCATCGACAGGCCGTTGTTGCCCGACACCATCGCATCCAGGTCGGTGGCGTTGATGACGTAGCGGTTGGGGCCGACCACCTGGGTGGGGGCGACAGCGGCACCGCGCGGCGTGGCGATGACCTGCAGCGCGTTCAGGGTGGTGGGGGTCTCATGGGCGGCGTCGGTCGACTCGGCAGCGTGCAGTGGTGCAACGAGAGCGGTGCCGATCGCCAGGGCAAGAAGCGTAGGTGGAGTGTTCATGGCCAGATCCAGGGTGCAGGGGAAAGGTGGCGCAGGCGCACGCCCAGCGCGATGCAGCGCCGGTGTGCGGCGCGCTGGCTGGCGGCGATTGCGTTGAAGGAATGACGGCGCGGTGCGCGCCGGTCGGCAGCGGATGGAAGCGGTGATCTTCCGGGTGATGCGGCGGGATGATTTCGACGAGCGGAATTCTTGCACTGGATTCCCGCCTTCGCCATCGCGCGGTGGTACATCACATATGGCATCGGGCATATCGAACGTATACCCATGTATAGATTCGGCTCCAAGCCGCCTCAAGTTGCGCCCGCCCCGGCCGATAGCCCCATGCAGGGCTGCACGTCATGGGAAGTCAAATTCGACGGCAGTGCGTCAATCATCAAAACGCAGCACTGGCGAGGGTCACGGAATGACAACGATCGTATTTGTAGCAAGCCATCTACGCGCCAATCTCGGCGGCATCAACGTGCTGAATGCCGAGCTTCTTTCAGCACTTTCCCCTACGGCAGGACTGCATCTGCTCTGCCTTGTTCCAAGTGGTGCATGCGTTGACCCAGACTTGGCATCGACTGCCACGGCGGTTGCGCTGAGAAGCTCGGGTGAGGAATTCCTTGGAATCGCCGATGACGCAGATCTTGCGGTTGGAAAACTGGCGGCCCATGGACAGGTGGATGCAGTGGTTGGGCATGATGTCGTGACCGGTGAACTTGCCTTGGAGATTGGAAAGCGGATCGGAGCAAGAACCATCCTGCTGCATCACATGGCATATGGAAGGTACAGCGCATTGATGCGCGACTCGCAGAACGCTCTTGGCAAAGAGAATCGACAGAATGATCTCTTTCCAAAGGCTGATCAGTGCTTCGGCATTGGCCCGATACTTGTGGACAGCCTGAAAGACATGCAGCGGGCATCGTCTTCGATGAAGCCACCCAAGTTGTTGCTGCCACCGCTTCTATCGATTGAACCGGCTGCCAATGCTCGAACCGCACCTCGAATTCTGTACTCCGGCCGGATTGAGGATGGCAACGACGCGGTCAAGCAGGCAGCGTTGGCTGCAAGGGCCATCGGACGCGCGCTTCGCGCCCCCGGTGCGCGCATGCGTGACGCCACTGTTGACATGTACGGCTTCGATCGCAACTCGCCCCAGATCGGCGAGTTCAAGACGATGATCAATGAGGAGGCGGGCTACGAGGTTCCGGTCAAATGCCTCGAGTTCGTCGATTCTCGCCGGCAGATGCTGTCGGTCGTCAAGAATGCGAGCCTGGTTCTCATGCCTTCGGTCCATGAGGGTTTCGGCCTCGTGGCGTGGGAGGCGATGTGCTGCTGCGTGCCGCTGATCGTTGCGGAGAACTCGGGCTTTTATCGATTCGTGCAAGAGTCAGGGCAGATCTCCAACCTTGAATCGCTTTCTTTCCTGGGCCATACCAGCGAAGCTGCCGTCCAAGAACAAGTAGCTGCCTTCGCGCGCTTGATTCGCAGCCTTGTCGAGCATCCGGAAGAAGCTCACGCCCGGGCGGTACGACTGCTCGCAGGCGTCCGCGAGCGCGGCGCAGTGGAAGCCTCTCATCTCGACTTCCTCAAGGCATGTGGCCATGTTGAGGGACGTAAAGGCAGCACAGCCTCGCAACCGGCTCCGCAGCCCCAGCACCTGAAAGCCACGCTGAGCGTCCACGTTGATATCGGTCTGGATAGCAATGATCAGGTCGAGTACCGTTGTAATACCAGCTTGCATGGCATCAGAAACGCGCTCCTGGCATTGCGTAGCGGCGCAGGAGACGTTGATTTTTCCATCGTATCCTCGTATCTGGACCGCCTTTCGGAGATGGCCGAGACGCATCCCGACAAGGATATGCGGGACGATGCCGCGATTCGCTTCGGGGCAGATAAGCCGAAAGTTGAAAGAACAGGCGAGCTTCTTGAACACGCGCTTGCCGTTCTTGCATCCGAGGAATTTTCCTTCCCTGGATTCCTTTCGGAAAACGACAGGGCGGATGCGTTCATCAAGCTGGTGGATAGCTATAACCTGAACTATCGACCAGAAGAAACCGTCCATCTCGACGCCGTGCGCTCAGATCCTGATTGTCATTTCAGCTTCCGGGTTCCGCTGGATTACATGGAAAACAAGGATTTCTACCACCCGCTTTTCACTGTGAACGACGGGGCCACACTGCTGGATGTATGGTTTGGTGACAGCAGTGGCATCGCATCGGCGTACCTGGCCGCAGGCCTGAAAAGGCAAGCAGACTACTCCGAGCCTTTGCAGCCACTGGGTTCACTCCACGAGTGGCGCATCGGCGCGCATTGACGCTGCAAACGTATGCAACCGGAGGGCGCTCCTGCAGGGAGCGTCCGTTGCGGATGGCCCTGGGTCATGCAAGCACATGCCGCTCAATCGCCTTGGCCACGCCTTCATCGGCGTTGGTCGCGGTCTCGAAACGCGCGGTCGCCTTCACCGCATCGATGGCATTCCCCATCGCCACGCTGGTACCGGCGTACTGCAGCATGGTCAGGTCGTTTTCCTGGTCGCCGATGGCCATCACGTTGGCGCGGTCGATGCCCAGGTGCTCGGCCAGCTTCTGCAGGCTCGGCCCCTTGCCGGCGCGGCGGTCGAACACTTCCAGGAAGAAGGGCGCGCTCTTCAGCACCGCGAAACGCTCGGTCAATGCGGTTGGCAGGCGCGCGATGGCGGCGTCCAGCACTTCTGGTTCGTCGATCATCATCAGCTTGATGAAGGACATGCCCGGGTCCATGTCGGCCACGCGGCGGTACGACAGTGGCATGCGCGAGAGATGCGAGTCGGCCACGGTGTAGATGCTGATGTCCTGGTTGGGCGTGTACATGCGCTGCGCGTCCAGTGCCTGGAAATGCACGCCGATCTCGCGGGCGACCTGTTCGCAGTACACGAAATCATCGAAGCTGAGCGGATACTCGACCACGGTTTCGCGCGGGCCGATGCGCTGCACCAGACCACCGTTGCAGGCGATGCAGTAGTCATCGTCGCCATCGATGCCAAGTTCATGCAGGAATGGCACCAGCCCCGGCACCGGGCGGCCGCTGGTCAGCACGATGTGCACGCCCAGCGCGCGCGCCTCGGCGATGGCCTGTTTTACCCGCGGAGTAAGCTTGTGGGCGGGGTCCAGCAGGGTGCCATCCATATCGATGGCGACCAGTTCGATGGTCGATTGCCTGCGACCCATGTCCATCATCTTCAACCAGTGCGGGGGACGCCCATTTTAGGCCAGGCTGCGGGGCACTGCCGGCCTCATGCCCGGTTCACCTCCGCGCCGCGCCGGCCGGAGATACTCATGGGGCCTGTGCGTCCCCCACCGCAGGACGGCCCTATCGACCGCCCTTCCCTGGACACTTCTTCGACGCATGACCTACCAAGCGCCCGACGCCAACGACACTGCCCCGCTTGCCCAGCAGATTGAAGACCTGATCGACGGCCTGCCCGGCGACCACATCCGTGTCGGCACGCTGCTGCATGCGCTGGGCGACGAGGGCCTGATGCTGGTGGTGATCCTGCTGTCGGCGATCTTCCTGATTCCGGTGTCGATTCCCGGGCTGAGCACGGTATTCGGTGCGTCCATCCTGCTGATCGGCCTGAGCCGCGTGCGCGATCGCCCGTTGTGGGTGCCGCAGCGGTTGGCCGACAAACAGATCGCCACCGACAAGCTGAAGGCCAACCTGGGCCGTGCCCTGAAGTGGGTGCACCGGATGGAGCGGCTGTCTCGGCCGATGCGGCTGGCAGCGATGGTGCGCTCGAAGAAGATGATGCGGCTGAACAACCTGGCGCTGGTGTTCGCCACGATCCTGCTGATGCTGCCGGCCGGGCCGATTCCCTTCAGCAACACGCTGCCGGCGCTGGCGCTGATGTCATTTGCGATCGGCTTCATCCAGCGCGATGGCGCCGCAGTGGCGGCCGGCTACGGCTTCGTGGTGGCGTCGGTGGTGTACTTCGGCGTACTGCTGGGCGGTGTAGGGTTTGCGGCCGAATCGGTGTTCAGTGGGCTGCGCACCGGGCCATCAGCGCTGTAGAGCCGAGCCCATGCTCGGCTGCTCTTCCATCTGGGCGTAGAAACCCCGCGCTGCGCACGTCAGCCGAGCATGGGCTCGGCTCTACAGAAAGCCTGCGATGCGCGGGTGGCCGGTTACTTCGCCGATACCCGCCACACCACGTCGCCCACATCGTCGGCGACCAGCAACGCGCCTTCGGCATCGATGGCCATGCCTACCGGCGCGCCCATCAGCGTCTTCTCATCCTTGGACGCGAACCCGCTCACCACCGCTTCCGGGCGGCCGGCTGGCTTGCCTTCCTTGAACGGCACGTACACCACTTCGTAACCGCTCAAAGGCGAGCGGTCCCAGCTGCCGTGCTCGCCGATGAAGGCACCGCCGTGGTACTTTGCCGGCAACGCTTGGCCGGTGTAGAACAGCAGGCCCAGCGGTGCCACGTGCGAGCCGATGGCAAAGTCCGGGCGGATCGCCTTGGCCACCAGGTCCGGCCGCTGTGGCTGCACGCGCTCATCCACGTGCTGGCCGTAGTAGCTGTAGGGCCAGCCGTAGAAGCCGTGCTCCTGCACCGAAGTGAGGTAATCCGGCACCAGGTCGGCACCGATCTCGTCGCGCTCGTTCACCACCGCCCACAGCTTGCCGGTGCTCGGCTCCCAGTCCAGGCCGGTGGGGTTGCGCAGGCCCGAGGCGTAGATGCGGCTGCCGCTGGTGGCCACGTCCACTTCCAGTACCACCGCACGGCGGTACTCGACGGCCAGGCCGTTCTCGGTGATGTTGCTGTTGGAGCCCACGCCCACGTACAGCTTGCTGCCATCGCGGCTGGCCAGCAGTTCCTTGGTCCAGTGGTGGTTGATGGTGCTTGGCAGGTCGGTGAACTCGCTGCCCTTGTCGGACATGCGGGTTTCGCCGGGCACGTAGTGGTACTTCATGATGTTGCCGGTGTTGGCCACATACAGCGTGTCGCCGATCAGCTGGATACCGAACGGCGAGTGCAGGTTCTCGATGTACACATGCTGGGTCCAGGCGTCGGTACCCGGCGTGCGCCGCAGCAGGGTGACCCGGTTGCCGCCCTTGCCGGCCTTGCCCGAGCGCGCCTTCACCTTGCCGGCGATCCACTGCTTGGGCGTGGTGACCGGCTCTTCGCCCGGGCCATTGCCTTCCACCACCAGCACATCGCCATTGGGCAGCGACAGCAGCCGGCGCGGATGCTGCAGGTTGGCGGCGATGCGCTCGATCTTCAGGCCGTCGGCTACCGACGGTGCCTGGCCCTCGCCCCAGCCCACGCCCTTGGGCACCTGCATCGGCGGCATCAGGTAGTTCTGCGGCGCAGGCAGCGGTGGCTGCGCACCGGATTGATCGGCCGGGTGGTACTCGGCTTTGCCGGCACAGGCGGCCAGCGCCAATGCCAGCGAGAGCACGCCCACGGCGGGCAGGATGCGCTTAGCCATGACGGGCTCCTTGCAGCACCGGCTGCTGCAGCGAAAGCAGGACGAAGCCGAGCGCGATCAGTGCCACCGTCAGCGCGGAAAGGATGGTGCCTGGTACGGCCGCCGCATAGGCGTCGCGGCTGTGCACGAAGGCGTTCCAGATGGCCAGCACGATGGCGACCAGATTGAGCAGGAAATCGAGGCGGTCGGTGCCGGTAGCGGTGCCATTGCGGCGCCACACCGCGAACAGGTTGATCAGGCGCGGCAGGATGGCGATCAGCAGGCCGAAGGTGATCAGCCACGCGGCCGACTTGCCCCACATCACTTCAGCGGTGTTGAGGTAGAGGATGTCGAAGATGAGGCCGGCCACGAAGAAGCCGAACGGTATCGGGTTCAACAGGCTGAACAGTGTTGTGCCGAGGCCGCGGTGGGCCTGGGCGACGGGGTTGACCATGGTCGTGCTCCGTACGGGGAAGGGCTGCACGGGCTGTAGTAGCACAGGGGGGTGGGAGGGGGTGCGATGACCTCGTAGATCCACACCATGCGTGGATGCCTGGTGCCAACCAAGGTTGGCAACTACCGAAGCTCAGGCTAGAGCGGCGCAGTCGTGATTACCAGGCGGCATAAGTGTTTGTGACGCATTTGGCACATCAACACATTGGCTGCGTGAAGAGGTAGGGGGTTGTTCGTTGTGTCGCGTTTGGCTCGTTGCGATGGGGCAGATCCGCCCCGCCGTCCTGCCATGCCGATTCACAACAGAAGGATTCGTGTATGAAGCGACACACGCAACGCTCCGCGCCACCGCGCTCTGCGCGCCTGGCCCTGGCCACTGCCCTGGTACTGGGCAGCCTGGCCCTTACCGCCCAGGCACAACAGGCTGATCCGCTGGCCGGTCGACAATGGCATCTGCTCAACACCGGGCAAGCGGTGCTGGGCGATACCCTGCCCGTGGCCGGCAACGATCTCAACGTGGATGGCCTGTTCCGCAATGGCATCCGCGGTCAGGGCGTTACCATCGCGATCGTCGATGACGGCCTGCAGATCGCCCACCCGGACCTGGCAGCCAACGTCGCGGCAATCGCGGGCAAGAACTTCGCCAACGGCAGCAACAACCCTTCGCCGTCCGACCCCAACAGGGACAACCACGGCACGATGGTCGGCGGCATCGCCGGCGCGGTCGGTGCCAACGGCGTGGGCGTCCGCGGCGTTGCGCCCGCCGCCACGCTGAAGGGCTTCAACGTGCTGGCCTCGGATGCAGGGGGTAACCAGCTGAGCAATATCGAGTACTCGTGGTGGGATGGTGCCGAGTCGGCCGATGTGCAGGTGTTCAACAACAGCTGGGGCGCCGGTCCCAGCAACCCCAACCTGCCGTTCGCCTTCAGCCAGAACGACGTGGCATCCAATGAGCAGGCCCTGTCCGGCACGCGTGGCGGCCGCGGCGGCATCTACGTAAAGGCGGCGGGCAACAACTTCGACAACGCCGCGATCAACCAGTTCCAGGACGTCTGCACCGCCGACACCAGGAACCGCAGAACCGGCTGCGTGCCGGCCGGCCGCGATCCACGCAACAACCTGTTCAACGTGATCACCGTGGCGGCAGTACGCGCCGACGGCGTGCGTTCGTCGTACTCGTCCACCGGTTCGGCGCTTTGGGTGTCCGGCTTTGGTGGCGAGAACGGCTGGCAGCGGCAGTACGTGCCGAACCAGTTGGCGGTTCGCTACGATCCGGCCATCCTCACCACCGACGTGACCGGCTGCGCGCAGGGCAGCAACACCAATGCCCAGCGTTACAACGCGCTGGACAGCAACCTGTCGGCCCTCGACACCACCTGCAACTACACCGGCAGGATGAACGGCACCTCGGCAGCGACGCCGATGGTGTCGGGCGTGGCGGCGCTGGTGCTGGAAGCGAATCCGAACCTGTCCTACCGCGATGTGAAATACATCCTGGCCACTACCGCCACGCGCAATCATCCCAACCAGCCGGCGGTGACGCTGGCCGACGGGCGCACGCTGGTGCCGGGCTGGACGGTGAACGCCGCCAACCGCGCGTACAGCAACTGGTACGGCTTCGGTGTGGTCAATGCGGCGCGTGCCGTGCAGGTAGCGGAGAACTTCCAGTCGCTGGGCCCGCTGGTCGACACCGGCTGGCGCACTACCACGCGCACCGTTGCCATCGGCAACACCACCAACGCGGCTGCGCGGCTGACCTTCCAGGTAGCCAATGGTGCACGCAACATCGAATCGGTGCAGCTGGGCTTCCGGGTGAACCACAGCAACACCCGCCAGCTGCAGTTCGTGCTGGTTTCGCCCAGTGGCACGCGTAGCGTGGTGCAGCCGGCGTTTACCGCCATCGGCTCGGGTACGGGGGGCGTGCAGCGCAACTTCACCAACTGGGATCTGCTGTCCAGCAATGCCTTCCTGGATGAGAACGCCACCGGCACCTGGACGCTGGAAGTAACCGACATGGGGCAGGCCGCGAACGCTGCATCGCGCGGCAACCTCGAATTCTTCAAGATCCGCGTTCTGGGGCACTGATGATGAAGACGACCATTCTGTTGAGCACGCTCGCCTTCGCGGCGATGACCTCCCCTGCCTGGGCACAGAGCTCGGGGCAGACCCCACCGGCCCGGAGCCTGTCCACCGTGGATGCACAGGAACTGAAAGCCTCCGCCACCGGCCGCTCGTTCGGTGTGGGCGGCGCGCGTTTCCAGCTGTCTCCTTCGACCACTGTGAAGCAGGCCGCAGGCGGTCAGTTCACGATCACCCCGCAGGCCGCGGCGACCACGACCAGCGCGCGCAGCAAGCGTTCGCTGGATGGTGCAGCAGCAGGCGGCGCTGATGCCGGTGCCGGCAAGTTCGCGGCGGCGGTATCCAATGATGGCGCCCCGGTGGTGGCAACGTCACGAGTCAAGGTGTTCTTCACCGATGCGGCCTCGGCCCAGCGCGCGGCCACTGCCACAGGCGGCACCGTGGTGAAGGTGTCCAAGGCCGCGGGCCGCGCGATTGTGGAGTACCCGTCGGTGAACGCGGCGCTGGATGCGACCACCAAGCTGCTGTCGACCGCCGGCATCAAGGCTGCCGAGCCGGACGTGGTGCAGTGGGAAGAAACCAAGTAAGGCGTTGAGTGGTGCCCCTGGCCGGTTGGCTCTCCTGGCCGGCCGGGGGATTGGCGCATGTGTGATCGTGTCGACCAAGGTCGACACCCACCGGAGCGGGCATCACCCACCGGAGCGGACGCGTCGCTCAGCGGGCGGCGATGCTGGTGTTGTGCGGCAGCTTGCATGCGGCCAGTGCTTCACTGCCGGCAGCCGGATGTTCCGGCTCCAGCAGCAACCGCTGCACGTCCGAGAACAGCTGTTCCACCGGCATGCCATAGGGTGCGAACAGGCGCAGGCGGCCCTGGCGGTCGAACACGTAGCCGCCGGCGATGTGGCTCATCGTGTAGGTGTCCGGCAGCTGCCCGGGCTCCTTCTCGTAGAACGCCTTGAAGTCGCTGGCCATCGCCGAGAGCTGGGCTTCATCACCGACCAGTGCCATCGCCTTCGGGTCGAATGCGTGCACGTAGGTGTGCGCGACTTCGGGTGTATCGCGCGCCGGGTCCACGCTGACGAACACCACCTGCAGCTGGTCGGCATCCTTGCCCATCAGGTGCTTGACCTGGCTCAGCTCGACCATGGTGGTCGGGCACACGTCGGGGCAGCTGGTGAAGCCGAAGAACAGGTAAGTCACCTGCCCCTGCAGGTCCTTCGGGCCACGCAGGGTGCCGGCGCTGTCGGGCATGGTCCAGTGCTGGCCCAGTTCCTCGCAGGCGATGTCCTTGGAATAGAAATCCATGCGCGACTGCGCGCTGCAGCCGGCCAGCAGGCCGAGTGCCAGGCCTGCGGCAAGCAGCGGCAGGCGAAGGGAACGAACAACGGAAGCAACACGCATCACGGGTACCACCAACACGAGGTGGGCGCGGTCTCGGTCAGGCCTGCCCTGGGGGGAGTGAGGGCTGAGGTGCCAGGGCGATCGCGCACTCCTTGCCGATCGCCCCGGCCACGGTCAGTTGATCATCATGTGGTAGTGCATGCTCCAGATGATCCAGATCGACAATGCGACCACGATGAACAGGATCACCAGGGTGAACACGAAGCTGGCGAGGTTCCAGCCACCTTCGGACTTGCGGTCCATGTGCAGGAAATACACCAGCTGCACCAGGATCTGCGCGACGGCGAAGCCGACCAGCAGGAACAGCGTGACCGGCCGCGACAGCACCGGGTTCATCACCAGCGCGAACGGCACCACCGTCAGCAGCGCGCACAGCACGAAGCCGATCAGGTAGGACTTGGTGGAACCGTGCGCATTGCCGGCGCGCGAGGTTTCGACGTGGGCCATGTCAGAAGGCTCCGATCAGGTAGACGAAGGTGAAGACGCAGATCCACACCAGGTCCAGGAAGTGCCAGAACAGGCTCAGGCAGGACACGCGGGTGATGTTGGTCGGGGTCAGGCCACGGCGATACACCTGGTGCATCACCACCGCCATCCAGATCAGGCCGCTGGCCACGTGCAGGCCGTGGGTGGCGACCAGGGCGAAGAACGCCGACAGGTAGGCACTGGTGCTGGGGCCGGCACCTTCATGGATCAGGTGCGAGAACTCGTACAGCTCCATGCCGATGAACGAGGCACCGAGCACGAAGGTCACGCCCAGCCAGCGCAGCACCGCGGCCTTGTCCAGGCGGTGCATGGCCAGCACGGCCTGGCCGTAGGTGATGCTGGACACCAGCAGGATGAAGGTCTCGGCCATCACGAACGGCAGCGAGAACAGCTCCTTGCCGGTGGGGCCGCCGGCGTAGGCGGTGCTGAGCACCGCGTACGAGGCGAACAGCGAGCCGAACAGCACCAGGTCGGACATGAGGTAGACCCACATGCCGAACACTTTCATGCCGCCCTGTTCGTGGGCATGGTCATGCTCATGGTGGTCGTCGTGGACCAGCGCGTCGCTGTCCAGTTGCGGACGGGTCAACAGGTTCATGCGCGTGCCTCCTGCAGCTTGGCGTGGTTGGCCGCTTCGGTACGCGCCACCTCCTCGGAGCTGACGTAGTAATCCACGTCCTCGTTGTAGGAGCGCGCGATCAGGGTGACGATCATCGCGATGAAGCTGGCACCGGCCATCCACCAGATGTGCCAGACCAGGGCGAAGCACAGCACCAGGATCCAGACATTGAGGATCAACGGCACGCCGGTGTTCTTCGGCATGTGGATCGGCGCGTACTTCTTCGGCTGCGGTGGCAGGCCGCGCTTCTTCGCTTCGTGGAAGGCGTCCAGCTCATCGGCCTTGGGCACCACGGCGAAGTTGTAGAACGGCGGCGGCGACGGCGTGGCCCATTCCAGCGTGCGTGCATTCCACGGGTCGCCGGTGAGGTCGAGGTTGCGCTTGCGGTCGCGCACGCTGACGTAGATCTGCACCAGCATCAGGATGATGCCTGCGAACACGAACAGCGCACCAATGAACGCAGCGATCAGGTATGGCGTCCACGCCGGGTTGTCGTACTGGTTCATGCGTCGGGTCATGCCCATGAAGCCGAGCATGTACAGCGGCATGAAGGCCAGGTAGAAGCCGATCACCCAGCAGGCGAAGGACCACTTGCCCAGGCGCTCGTTGAGGGTGAAGCCGAACACCTTCGGGAACCAGTAGACGAAGCCGGCCAGGTAGCCGAACAGCGCGCCGCCGATGATGGTGTTGTGGAAGTGGGCCACCAGGAACAGGCTGTTGTGCAGCAGGAAGTCCGCGCCCGGGATGGCCAGCAGCACGCCTGTCATGCCACCGATGGTGAAGGTGACCAGGAAGGCGATGGTCCACAGCATCGGCACGCTGAACTCCACGCGGCCTCCGTACATGGTGAACAGCCAGGTGAAGATCTTCACGCCGGTGGGGATGGCGATGATCATCGTCATGATGCCGAAGAAGGCATTGACGCTGGCACCGGAGCCCATGGTGAAGAAGTGGTGCAGCCACACGATGAAGGACAGGATGCCGATCGCCAGGGTGGCGCCGACCATCGACTTGTAGCCGAACAGCTTCTTGCGCGAGAACGTGGCGGTCACTTCAGAGAAGATGCCGAACGCCGGCAGCACCAGGATGTACACCTCCGGGTGGCCCCAGGCCCACACCAGGTTCACGTACATCATCGGGTTGCCACCCAATGTGTTGGTGTAGAAGTTGAAGTCCAGGTAGCGGTCCAAGGTGAGTGCACCCAGGGCCACGGTCAGGATCGGGAAGGCGGCGATGATGATCACGCTGGTGACCAGCACGGTCCAGGTGAACACCGGCATCTTCATCAACGTCATGCCCGGCGCACGCATGCGCAGGATGGTGATGAACAGGTTGACGCCGGTCAGCAACGTACCGATGCCGGACGCCTGCAACGCCCAGATGTAGTAATCGACACCCACGCCTGGACTGAACTCGATGCCCGACAGCGGCGGATAGGCGACCCAGCCGGTCATGGCGAATTCGCCAACGCCCAGCGAGATCATCATCAGCGCAGCGCCGACCACGAAGATCCAGAAGCTGAAGGCGTTGAGGAACGGGAACGCCATGTCGCGCGCGCCGATCTGCAGCGGCACGATGATGTTCATCAGGCCGACCACGAACGGGGTGGCCACGAAGAAGATCATGATCACGCCGTGCGCGGTGAAGATCTGGTCGTAGTGCTCCGGTGGCAGGAAGCCATCACTGCCCGGCCCGGCGGCCGCCAGCTGTGCACGCATCATCAGCGCATCGGCGAAGCCGCGCACCAGCATGACCAGAGCGACGACCACGTACATGATGCCGATCTTCTTGTGGTCCACGGTGGTGAACCAGTCGCGCCACAGCACGCCCCACAGCTTGAAGTACGTCACCGCGCCGAGCAGCGCGAGGCCACCCAGCACCATGGCCGCCAGCGTGACCACCACGATCGGCTCGTGCAGCGGCACGGCCTCCCACGTCAATTTACCCAACATGTTCGTTACTCCTGGGAAACCTGGGCACCGGCGGCCGTACCGGCCGGGGCCGCAGCAGCGGTGTTCTCACCGACGCCGATGAACTGGTCGATGACTTTCTTGAACAGCAGCGGTTCAACGCTGGAGAAGTGCTGCACCGGCGCGTTCTTCGACGGTGCGGCCAGCGCCTTGAACTGTTCGAAGCTGAGCGCATCCGGCGCGCTGCGCACCTCGGCCACCCAGCGATCGAAGTCTTCGTTGCTGCTGGCGGTGGCGATGAACTTCATGTTCGAGAAACCATGGCCGCTGTAGTTGCCGGACATGCCACGGAACTGGCCGGGCTCGTTGGCGATCAGGTGCAGCTGCGTGCGCATGCCGGCCATCGCGTAGATCTGCCCACCCAGCTGCGGGATGAAGAAGGTGTTCATCGTCGAGTTGGAGGTGATGTTGAACGCCAGCGCGCGGTTGGCCGGGAAGTTGAGCTGGTTGACCGTGGCGATGCCCAGGTCCGGGTATACGAACACCCACTTCCAGTCGGTGGCGATCACGTCCACGTGCAGTGGCTCGCCGGCCACGTCCAGCGGCTTGTACGGATCCAGCTCGTGGGTGGACTGCCACACGATCACCGCCAGCACCGCGATGATGATCAACGGCACGCCCCAGACCACCACTTCCACCTTGGTGGAGTGCGACCAGTCCGGCGTGTACTTCGCTTTGGTATTACCGGCGCGGAAGCGCCAGGCGAACACGAAGGTCAGCACGATGGCCGGCACGACGACGATCAGCATCAGGCCGATGCAGATCAGGATCAGGTCGCGTTGGGCAATCCCGACCATGCCTTTCGAATCCAGCAGCACCCAATCGCAGCCCGTCAGGGCGATGCAGGCCAGGGCGACCAGCGCCAGGCGGATGCGGTTCCAGCAGATATTCATTGGAGGTCAACCCTGTTGAAGATGCGCGCTTGACCGGCTCGCCTGCGCGCAGCGCCCGGGCGTGGAGCGGCTACACTGTGGGTACGAGGTCGCCTACAAGCAGGCGAACCACTCCAATCAAGCCCATACAAGATACAGCATTGTATGGACTTGTGCATCTGCACGTATGGAAAAATCCGACCGATGACGCCTCCTGCTGCCGGCCGCCGCCTGAAACACCCCAACCGGACCTGGGTTCGCCCCTTCCGTGAGGGCGCAGGACCGCTGTACCTGCAGATCGCCCAGCAGGTGCGCGAGGCGGTGGACGATGGCGTGCTGCGCCCGGGCGACCGCCTGCCACCGCAGCGCGATCTGGCCCAGCAGTTGGGCGTGGACCTGACCACGGTCACCCGCGCCTTCGCCGAACTGCGCCAAGCCGGGCTGCTGGACGCACAGGGCGCCGGCGGCACCTTCATCGCGATGTCCGCCGGCAACCGCAGCACCTCGGTCGACCTGAGCATGAACATCCCGCCGCTGCTGGGCAGCGCGCCGTTCGCACAGGGCATGGAGGCCGGTTTCCAGCACCTGGGCCAGCAGCTGGGCCAAGGCGAGCTGATGAGCTACCACGTCGGCGCCGGCAGCCGCGACGACCGCGCTGCGGCCGTGCAATGGCTGGCGCCGATCCTCGGCCCGGTGGGCGCCGAGCGGGTGGTGATCTGCCCCGGTGCGCAGACCGCGCTGTGCGCGCTGATCCTGGCCCGCACCCAGCCGGGCGAACTGATCGCCGCCGAACAGCTGACCTACCCTGGCCTGCTGGCCGCTGCGCGCGTACTGCAGCGGGGCGTGGTGCCGGTGGCGATGGACGCCGAAGGCATGCTGCCCGATGCGCTGGAAGAGGCCTGCCAGCTGCGCCGGCCGCGCCTGCTGTATCTGGTGCCGACCATCCAGAACCCGACCACGGCAACGATGTCGGCGCAGCGCCGGCAGGCCCTGCTGGCGGTCGCGCGGCGGCACGAACTGACCGTGGTCGAGGACGATCCCTACTGGCTGCTGGCCGGCGATGCCGCCCCGCCACTGGCCGCGCTGGCCGACGCTGGCTGCCCCGTCTACTACATCTCCACCCTGTCCAAGTGCCTGGCCCCCGGCCTGCGCACTGCCTACCTGGTGGTGCCGGCCGGCCAGCCGATGGAGCCGGTGCTGGACGCCCTGCGCGCGATCGCGCTGATGCCCACCCAGTCGATGGTGGCCGTGGCCTCGCACTGGATCCGCACCGGCCAGGCGCAGGCGATGGTGCAGCGCTTCCAGCAGGAACTGCGCGAGCGCCAGGCCATCGCCGCCCGCTACCTGCCCGCCCGCCGCCAGGCCCATCCGGCCGGCCTGCATGTATGGCTGCCATTGCCGCCGCGGTTGGACCAGTACCGCTTGATCCAGGCCGCGCAGGAACAGGGCCTGGGCATTGCCAGCTCGGATGCCTTCAGTGTGGAAGAACCGCCACCGGGCAACGCCATCCGCCTGTCGCTGGGCGGGGCCGTGGACCAGGAGGCCTTGGCCGGGGCGCTGGCCAAGCTGAACGAGATCCTGTCCGAGGCGCCCGACGCGCGGCATTCGGCGATCGTCTGAACCACCCCGCAAGCCATAACCATACAAGATGATATCTTGTATGTAATGTATGGACCGAGGGACGTGCCGCCGATGGCCGCCGACAAAGTGAAGTTCCACCTGGTGATGGCCGGCTGCGGCGGCTTCGTCGTGCTGATGCTGGCTGCCCTGGCCTGGGTCTGTCTGCAACCGCAGACCGTGGATGTGCAGGCCGCCGAGCGCCACGCCATCGAACAGTGCCTGCAACGCAGCGAGGACGCGGCGCGCAGCGAGATCCAGCGCCGCGCCCAGGCCGATTCCTGCCGCGAGATGCGCAAGCAGTACGTGCACAAGTTCGGCGAGGACGGCTCCTGATGGGCGCAGCCGCGCCGCGCCCACGCCGTTCGATGCTGCCGGTGATGATCGCCCTCGCCTGCCTGTTCATGGCCGGCGTGGCGGCGGCCCTGTGGCAGTACTTCGGCTATGGCGAGCAGTCCTCGTTCGCCGAACAGGCCATCGTCTTCGATGACTCGCAGCTGCGGTTGCCGGCGGAACTGGCCGGCGACACCGGCCGCATCCGCGTGGTGCATTTCTGGGACCCGGCCTGCGGTGTGTGCAACCGCGAAACCGGTGCGCACCTCAGCTACCTGATCAGCATGTACCGCCGCGCCGGCATCGACTTCTATGCGATCCGCCGCCCCGGTACCGCAGGTGAACTGCCCGAGCCGCTGCGCAACAAGGTGATCAACCTGCCGACCATCGACGGCATCGAGAACATTCCGGCCAGCCCGGCGGTGGCGATCTGGGACCGCCAGGGCCACCTGGCCTATGCCGGCCCGTACAGCATCGGCATGGTCTGCAATTCGGCCAACAGCTTTGTCGAACCGTTGCTGGACAAACTGGTGCGCGGGGAAACCGTGCGCCCGAAAGGACTGCTTGCCGTGGGCTGCTACTGCCCGTGGCAGGCCAAGCGCTGAGGACGCGCGATGACATCACCGACGCTGGCCGGCGCAGCCGCCGCAAACAACAACGGCGGTCACCTGTCCGAACCGACCGATGGTTATGGACAGGCTCCCGCCGTTGGAAGCAACGATACGCCCCGACATCCTCCGTACATGCCGCGACCCGATGTCGCAGGGCCTGGCGTCGCAGGGCTGGGCTGGGTGCAGGACGTGCACGTGCACAGCGGTCCGATCTACCTGCGCATCGTCAACACGCTGGAACGCACCATCAATCGCGGCGGCCTTGCGCCCGGGCAACGGCTGCCCTCGCAGCGTGCATTGGCACAACAGCTGGGCGTGGACCTGACCACGGTGACCCGTGCGTTCGATGAAGCACGCAAGCGTGGACTGATCGAAGCACGTGGGCCACAGGGCAGCTTCATCGCGCCGCCGAAAGCGGGCTTTGACCAGGCCGTCGATCTCAGCATGAACGTGCCGCCGGTACCCGACGCCGATGCGTTGGCGGACATGCTGCGTCGAGGCGCAGCGGCGGTACTGGCGCGCAGCAATGCGCCGAACCTGATGACCTATCACCTGGGCGGTGGCAACCCGACCGACCGCCACGCGGCGGCGCGCTGGCTGCAGCCGATGCTGGGCACGGTGGACGACGCACGCCTGCTGCTGACCGAAGGCGCGCAGGTGGCCTTGGCGGCGATCCTGGTCAGCCAGGGGCGCGAGGGCGATGCGATCCTCTGCGACCGCTTGGTGTATCCGGGCCTGCTGCAGGCGGCTGCGGCATTGGGGCGGCGGCTGGTCACGGTGGAGGGCGACGAACAGGGCATGTGCCCGGAGGCGCTGGCCCGCCGGGCGCGGGAATGTGGCGCGCGCCTGGTCTACCTCAACCCCACCTGCCAGAACCCGACGGCGCTGACCGTGCCCACCTCGCGGCGCGAGGCGCTGGCGCGGGTGCTGGAGCGCGAAGGCCTGCTGGCGATCGAGGACGACCCGTACTGGCATCTGGCCGTCACCGCGCCGATTGCGCTGGCGATGCTGGCGCCCCGGCACGTATTCCATGTGGCCACGCTGTCGAAGGTAATCAGCCCCGGCCTGCGTACCGCGTTCGTGCAATGCCCAAGCGCCGCCCACGCCGAGGCGATGGCTGCCGCACTGCGTGCCACGCGGTTGATGGGCCATCCGCTGGTCTCCGCGCTGGCCAGCCAGCTGCTGCTGGATGGTTCGGCGCAGGCGCTGCTGGTGCAGGTGCGCGACGAAGCGCGCGAGCGTACGCGGATGGCGCGGTATCTGCTGGCGCCCTCACTGCTGGAGCGCGCCGATGGGCTGCATGCGTGGTGCCGGGTGCCAGCACCGTGGACCGACGCCACGCTGGTGCGTACGGCACAGCTGCAGGGCTTGGCGATCGCGCCTTCATCGGCGTTCTGTCCGCCGGGCGCACCGTTCGCGAGCGGGGTGCGGCTGTCGTTGGGATTGGCTGCGGACCGGCGGCAACTGGAGAACGCGCTGCGGCGGATCGATCGGTTGTTGTTGTCCGACGCGTTGCCGGCGATCGAGCGGTAGGCGGAGAGCATCCACGCATGGCGTGGATCTACTGGGCCTGTTTCGGTAGATGCCAACCTTGGTTGGCAATGCCCGTCCATGCCATGCGTGGATGCGGTGCCAACCAAGGTTGGCATCCACCAAAGCGGGGGGAGTTCAGGCCAGCGCGGCCAGCGCCGCCACCAGCGCATCCATCTGCGCCGGGCGGGTGAACACCGACGGCGTCAACCGCACGCAGGCGCCGGAGTCCAGACCATCGCGATGCGTGGTGAATATCCGATGCTCATCCAGCAGACGCTTCTGCAGTGCCTGGTTCTCTTCCACCGAGGTATGGCCACGCAGGCGGAAGCTGGCCAATGCACTGGCCAACGCCGGATCCGGCGACGACAGCACCTCGATATGCGCCATCTGCCGCGCTGGCACCGTCCACCGCTCGCGCAGATAGCGCAGGCGCGCCTGCTTGTTGGCTGCTCCGATGCGCTGGTGCAAGGCGATGGCCTCGGGCAGCGCCAGATAGGCAGCGAAGTTGACCGTGCCGGTGTGCACGCGGCTACCCACGCGACCGTCGTCGGTCTCGCCCATGTAAGGATCCAGGTCGGCCACGCGCCCCTTGCGTACGTACATCGCACCCACGCCCACCGGTGCGCCGATCCACTTGTGCAGGTTGATGCCAACGAAATCGGCCTTCAACTGCGGTACCACGTAGTCGATCTGGCCGAAGCCATGTGCGGCATCGACAATCACATCGATGCCGCGCGCACGCGCACGCTCGGCGATCTCAGCCACTGGCAGCACCAGCCCATGGCGGTGGCTGACCTGGGTCAGCAACACCAGCTTCAGGCGCGGCAGGCGCGCGAACGCGTCATCGTAGGCCTGCAGGATCTGCTGATGGGTTGGCACCGCCGGCAGTGCGATGCGCTCGACCTGCACGCCACGACGCTGCTGCAGCCAGCGCATGGCGTTGATCATGCTGTCGTAGTCGACGTCGGCGTACAGCACCTGGTCGCCGGGCTGCAGGCGGTTGTAGCCGCCGATCAACGCCAGCATCGCCTCGGTGGCGCCGCGGGTCAGCGCGATCTCGTCCGCACCGACACCGAGCATGTCAGCCACCTGCCGATGCACCGCCATGTACTGCGCCGGGAACGCGCGGCGGCCGTACCAGGCGTTTCCACGATTCACTTCGGCGGTGTGCCGCTGGTAGCTGGCCAGCGTCTCGCGGCCCATCGCGCCCCAGTAGCCATTCTCCAGGTGGTTCACTTCATCGGTGATGTCGAAGTGGCTGGCCACGGTTGCCCAGTAGCCTTCGTCGCGGGCCAGCACGTCCGGCGCCACGGTCGTTGCGGGAATCTGCATGGGCCCAGCGTAACGCGCGGCGCCTGCGGCAGGCAGTGAAGACAACGCCGCAGCGGCCGGCAACAGCGCACCCGCACGCAGCAGGGAACGACGGCGGCTGTCCATCAGAAGGTCAGCCGGTACTGCGCGTACACATTGGCGCCGTCGGTGTCATACGGCGCGTTGCGCGAATAGATCAGGCCACGGCTGGCCTGGAAGGTGGCTTCATCCGGGTAGCGGTCGAACACGTTGTCGGCACCCACGCGCAGGCTGTGGTGTTCGTTGATGCGATAGCCCACCGCCAGGTCCAGGAAGGTCATCGCACCGAACTGCTGGTAGATATCGCCCGCTGCGTTGCCGGTGGAGTCGGTCCACTTGCCGTAGTAGCGCACGCGCGCCATCAACGACCACGCGCCGACGTCCCAGTTGCCGGTGAAGCTGCCCTTGTGCTCGGGCAGGCGGTCTTCGAACAGCACGCGCTGGGTCTCGTTGGTCGCCACCGAGGTGCTGCCGTTGTCGACGCGGGTCTGGTTGTAGTTGTAAGCCAGGGTCAGCGTCATGCGCCCGGCGCCGAGATCGCGCAGGTAGTTGCCGACCACGTCCACGCCGGTGGTGGTGGTGTCGAAATCGTTGGTGAAGTAGTTCACCGAGGTATAGCCCAGCGGGTTGGGCGTGCCGGCCGGAATGGCGAAGCTGGCCGACTGGCTGAAGCGGTCGCTGAGCTTGATGCGGTAGACATCCACCGAACCGGACAGGCCCATGTCGGTGCGCCAGGTCAGGCCCAGCGAGGCAGTGCGCGATTCTTCCGGGGTCAGCGGCTTGGCGCCCAGCAGCTGCGCCAACGGATCGCTGGGCGACAGGCGGCCGCTGGTAAAGATCTGCAGCGTGCGCGTATCCAGCCCCTGGGTGGTGCTGGTGGTGTTGAGCTGGGCCGGCGTGGGCGCGCGGAAGCCGGTGGACACGGTGCCGCGCAGCGCAACATCCGGGGTGATTGCAAAGCGTGCAGAAATTTTGCCGTCCACCGTGCTGCCGAAGCTGGAGAAGTCTTCATAACGACCCGCCGCGCCGATGCTCCAGCGCTCGCCCAGCGGCACTTCCATGTCCACGTAGGCGGCCTTGCTGCGCTGGCTCCACTGCCCGGCCTGGCTGGCCGAAAAACCCGGCGCGCCGTTGGAATTCGCTTCCAGACCCGCCGCCGCACCACGGCCCACCGCATACGAGGCAGGGTCACCGGCGCGCACCTGGTAGGTCTCCTGGCGGAACTCGGCACCGAAGGCGACGTTGATCGGCTTCGACAGCGCAGCCACGTCCCATTCGTAGTTGAAGTCCGCATTGGCGTTCTTCTCGGTCTGGGTCAGCCGGCCGAGGTCGAATGCGGTCGGGCTGTCCGGGCCCAGCGATGCGTTGATCGAGTTGTCCAGGCTGTAGTCGATGGCATTGCGGCCATACGAGGCGCTCAGGTCCCAGCGCAGCTTGGGGGTGATTTCACCGCGCAGGCCCGCGACCAGCTGCAGGTCGTTCTGCGTGTTGCCGTACTGCGGGCTGAAGCCCACCGGATACAGCGAGCGCAGGTTCCAGCCCGGGAAGATGCTGGTCGTACGGTACGCGCCAGTGGTGGTATCCGGGTTGCGCCAGTTGAAATCGCTGACGCCATCGCTGTGGCTGTACAGGCCGAAGGCATAGAGCTCCAGGGTGTCGCTGGCATTGGCCTTCAGGTTGAAGCCCACGCGGCGGCTTTCCAGCTCCGGCTGGCCCCAGCGCTGCACCGGGTTGGGCACGTCCAGCTCTGGATGCGCGGCCTGGAAGGCGATGGCGTCGGGACGCTGGCGGGTGCGCGAGGTCGCATCGGAGTTGGATGATTCGGCGAACAGGGCCAGGCTGCCGTAGTCCCCCAGCGCCCAGCCGGTGCGTGCACTGAAGTCACGCGAGGCGCCATCGCCCTGCGCGTACTGCGAATAACCGGCGGTGATCTCGGTGCCCGGGCTGTCTTCCAGGATGATGTTGATGACGCCGGCCATGGCATCCGAACCGTACTGCGCCGACGCACCATCGCGCAGTACTTCGATGCGCTTGATGGCACTGGTCGGGATCTGCGCCAGGTCGGCGGCCTGTGCTCCGCGGTTGCCAAGCAACGCACTGCGATGGAAGCGGCGGCCGTTGACCAGCACCAGCGTCTGGTCCGGCGACAGGCCGCGCAGCGTGGCCGGGCGCACGAACACCTGGCCATCGGCCATCGGCAGGCGCTGCACCACGAACGACGGCACCAGCTGCGCCAGCACGTCCTTCAGATCGGTGGAGTCGACCGACTGGATGTCCTGCTTGGTGAACACGTCCACCGGCGCCAGGGTTTCAAACTGGGTGCGGTTGGAGGCACGGGTACCGGTAACCAGCATCGCGTCAAGCTGGGTGGGTGCGGCGTGGCTGCCACTGCTGCTGTCTGCCGTTCCGGCATCTGCTGCGATCGCGCCTCCTGCGCTGACCAGACCAAGGGCGAGGAGGATGGAACGCGACAGCTTCGAACGATGCACGGCAGGACTCCGGGAAGGCACGACAGGGCCAGGTGGGACCTGGACAAGGCGCGCAGTCTCGGGCTGCGATGTGAAGCAGCGATGACGTGGAGACGACAGTTGCAGCGGTTACGGTGCGGGTGCCGCCCGTACCGGGCGTGCGCTAGCCGGCAGCGTCGTCGTCGAAGCCGAAGGTGGCTGGCCGCGCCGTGCGCAGCGGGATGAACAGCGCGATCGCGAAAACGAACAGGAAAGGCGCGGAGAGGATGGCAGTGTCCTCGGTTCCAAAGGCAATCAGGTTCATCTGCAGTTGGCCGATCCACTCGAGGTCCATGAGTACCAGCACAAGGCCACCGATGGTGGGGCACGGCAGGCCGCCATGGCCTGCCATCAACAGCGTGGGCGCCAGCAGTGCTGCCAGCAATGAGAACATCACACGGTACAGCCAGGGAGCCCCGCGCCAGCGCGGCGCCCGCCGCCACATGATCACCAGCAGCGCCAGTGGCAGCAGCGCCGGCAGCAGGGCAATCGCAATGATCATCACCATGCGTCGATCTGCGCGGTCTGGCTGATAGCGGTGACTTCCGGCATGTCCCTGGCCTCCATCGTGTCCATGAAGGCCGCATTGTTGCCGGTACAACGGCAAACGCAAAGCCCCGCCACCGCAAGAACTGCTAAGCGCCCCACCCTGTCGATCCGTTACGCTGCCCGGCATTCGAACAAGGAACAGCGCGATGAGCGCGGCAGGCAAAGCGTTGTGGTACATCGAAAGCCATGCGGACAAGCCGCTGGCGCTGGCCGACATCGCGGCTGCCGCCGGACTGTCGCCGTTCCATCTGTCGCGCCTGTTCCAGGCCCGCACCGGTACGTCGGTGGTGCGCTACCTGCGCGGACGCCGCCTGACCACCGCTGCGCAGCAGCTGGCCAACGGTGCCGGCGACATCCTGCAGGTAGCTCTGGCGACGGGCTACAGCACGCATGCCGCGTTCACCCGTGCCTTCTGCGAGCAGTTCGGGCAGACCCCGGAGCGCGTGCGCGAGCAGGGCCTGCAGGAGCTGGCACTGGTGCACGCGATCCGTCTCGACGATGCACCACAGGCCTGCAGCGAGGCGCCCAGGCTGATCGACTGCACACCGTTCCAGGTGGCTGGCATCGGCATGCGCCACACCCGCGACAGCGGTGGTGCGATTCCGGGGCAGTGGGCACAGCTCAATCGCGAATGGCCAACGCCGGCACCGGTCAGTTTCGGTGTGTGCTGCAACAGCGACGACGATGGTGGTTTCGATTACATCGCCGCGCTGCCGGTGAATGCCCTGCCATCGGTACCGGCACACTGGCAGCGGGTGGATGTGCCTGCGCGCCGTTACCTGGTGGCCTGGCATGGCGGCCATATCTCCACCATCCGCTCGACCTGGTTCTGGCTGCTGGACCAATATCTGCCCGCCAACCAACTCAACCTGGCCAACGCGCCGGACCTTGAACGCTACGACACCCGCTTCGACGAGCACAGCGGCCACGGTGGCGTGGAAATCTGGCTGCCGGTCGATCAACGCACTGCCTGACCCGGAGAGACTGATGATGCATGCGACGCGATGGATGCTGGCCCTGCTGTTGGCTTCGCTGACACCGCTGGCGATGGCGGCAGCGCCCATCACCGCCGGTGAACGCCACGGCGTGACAACGCTGGAAAGCGCGGCGATACGCGATGGCGCGCACCGCGATGTGCTGCGCTTCACCGTGTGGTACCCGGCAAGCCCTGGCAGCCAGGAAACGCCGCTGACCATCGGGCCAGCGGATGCGCCACTGTTCGAGGTGGGGCGCGCCGCGAAGGACGCCCCCATCACCGGAGGGCGCCTGCCGACGCTGTTGCTGTCGCATGGTAATGGCGGCACCGCGCGCATGATGGGGTGGCTGGGCACTGCGCTTGCGCGTGCGGGCTACCTGGTGATCGCCGTGGACCACCCGGGCAACAATGGCGCCGATGAGATGACGCTGGCCGGCAGCGTGCTGACCTGGCTGCGCGCCGACGACCTGAAGGCCGCGCTGGCCGCAGTGCTGGCCGACCCGCAGTTGGGGCCACACATTGATGCGTCGCGGCTGGGCGTGGTCGGCTATTCCGCCGGTGGCTTCACCGCACTGCTCAGCGCCGGCGCGCGGCCGGACATGGCGCGGCTGCTGGCGTTCTGCAAGGCGCACGCGGACGACGGCGTATGCAGACCGCAGCAGGAAGCGGCCACACATACGATGGAGGTGCGTCTTGCTGCAGCAGCATCGCCGCAACTGCAGCCCTACGTGCAGCACGCACAGGATGATCGCTCGATTCCCGGTGTCCGCGCCGTGTTCGTGCTGGCGCCGGCCATCGTGCAGGCATTCACACCGGAGCAGCTGAAGGCGCTGCAGCAGCCGGTGGCGATCGTATTGGGCGCTGCTGATGACGTTGCGCCACCAGCGACCAATGGTGATGTGGCGGCGGCGCTGATTCCGAAAGCAACGCTTCACGCGCTGCCCGGTGTTGGCCACTATGATTTCCTGTCTGCCTGCACGCCGCTGGCGAAGGAGCGGCTGCAGTCGCTGTGCATGACTGCGGTACCGAAGGAGCAGACGCATGCCGTGGCGGTGGAAGACGCGGTGCGCTTCTTCGGTGAGGCACTGCGGTAGAAGCTGTCGAGCACGGCTCGACGCTGCGGCTGGCAGTAACGATTCGTTGCGCAGGTGATGACGCGACGCGAAGGTGCGCGGGACTACACTGCACCCAGCGTTACACGGAGGATCGACCATGCGCCTGCTGCACCTCACCCTGCCGGTATCCGACGTCACCCGCGTTGCCGCCTGGTTCCGCGACGTGCTGCAACTGGAGGTGGCCGGTGACCAGGTCCGCATCGGCTGGAGCACGATCCAGCTGCAACCTGCGGGCGACCACGCGGTCGGCGGCGTGCACCTGGCCTTCAATGTGCCGGACAACCGCTTCGCCGATGCCATGACCTGGCTGCGTGTACGCACGCCCTTTCAACGCAACCCCGAAGGCCTCGATTACTTCGCTCTGGAAAGCAGTTGGCAATCGCAGTCGGTGTATTTCACCGGTCCAGATGGCCTGATCCTGGAGCTGATCGGCCGCAGGCGCTTGCCGGCCAGCGAACGCAGCGGTGCCTTCCATGGCAGCGAACTGACCTGCCTGAGCGAGGTCGGCCTGCCCAGCCATGATGTCGATGCGGTACGCGAGCAGTCCAGCCAGCGTTTCGGCCTGCAGCCGATCAGCACGCCGTCGCCACAGTTCGCGCCGATGGGCGATGACGAGGGGCTGCTGATCGTGGTCGCCGCTGATCGCCGTTGGTTCCCCGAGCTGAAGGACCTGCCCAACGCGCAGGGACTGCAGCTGCAGGTGAGCGAAGTGAGCGGCAGCGGCGAACTGCACGATGCCGCGCTGGGCTGGCGGGCGCAGGCGGCCTGAGCTACCAGCTGCCCGAGGCGCCACCGCCGCCGCTGCGGCCACCACCACCGGACCAGTCGCTGGAACTGCTCGAGGACGAACTGGACGACGAAGTGCTGGAGGAGGAACGGTAGCCTCGGGACGAACCGCGGCCGCCGCGGGCTTTCTCGCCGGGCAGCAGGGTGAACACCCAGATGAAGTACAGGAACAGCGTGCCGACGCTGGACACGATCGTCGCCAGCACGCGGGCGTTCTCGTCGCCGGCACGGTCGATGGCCAACAGTGCGCCCAGCGCATATCCAGCGGTCAGCAGCACCAGCACCACCACGCGGATGGCGAAGCTGTTGCGGTTCTTCCGCCAGCGCGCACGACCGGCCTGCACCAGGAAGAACACCAGCATGGCGGCGATGCCGACCGCCAGGTTCAGCAGCGTGTGCAGCGCAAGGCTGGGCGGCAACTGACCACGCGCCAGCATCACCGCGAAGAAGCCGGTGCTGACGGCCAGCATGCCGTACAGCACGATGCGTACGCCGCGGCTGCGATGCCAGCACCAGCCCAGCAGGGTCGCCACCGGTACGGCGGGCACCATCACGAAGAACAGCGCCGGCAGCACGTGGCGTGGCAGCAGCAGCGTCGCAGACAGCAGCCCCGCGGCAATCACCGCCGTCACCAGCAGCGGCCGGCCCCAGGCAGGTAAGGTCGGCCACGTCGGCCTGGGCACCGCCGCATTGGCTGCCAGTGCCTTGCGCCGCCGCTCGCGGCGGTTACCGGTGAACTCGGCTTCGGTCCTGGTCGCCAGCAGACGCGGTGGCGATCGCCATAGACCGGCGAGGAAGCCCGCCAGCAACGTCAGGGCAACAACCGAATCCCCGGTGCGCCAATCTGGCGGCAACACGTTGCGTGCCAATGAATCGTCCCAGGGTGGCAGTTGCTCGCCATCGACCAGCGCCACCAGCACCGCGGTGCCGTCCAGCACGCCCTGGTCCAGGTCTCCCTCGCGCAGGCGCGGCACGATCGCCTTGTCGATGATGCGCGCGGCATAGGCATCGGGGATGGTGCCTTCCAGGCCATAACCGGTCTGGATGCGTACGCGACGATCCTGCACCGCCACCAGCAGCAGCACGCCATCATCGATACCGGCGCGGCCCAGCTGCCATTGGTCGAAGACTCGCTGCGCGTAGACTTCGATGCCTTCCTCGCCAACGCTCGGCACCACCAGCACCTGCAGCTGCGCGCCCTTGCGTGCCTGCAGCTGCAAGGCCTGCTCGCGCAGCGTGGTGCGGGTGCTGGCCGACAGTGCATCTGCGGTGTCCACCACCGGGTCATTCAACGCAGGGATCGGGGCTGCCGCCAACGCCAGCAGCGGCAGCAGGCAGAGCAGCAACGCAAGCCACGCCCACGTCCTGGCAACGTGCGCCTGCGGCACGCGGCTCATGTGCCCTGCCCTGCCTCGATCTGCGCATACAGCGCCTGCAGCCGGGCAGCGTTCTGTGCGAACACCTGCAGATCGGCGTCGACCAGTGCCGGCCAGTCCGGTACATGACCCAGCAACTGCGCCACCTGTTCCTGCGGTGCGCGGTCAAAGCCCTCACCCAGTACGGTCAGATAGCGCTGGCGGAAGCCCTCCGGATCCTGCTGGTCCTGCACATACAGCTGCACCGCCAGCAATCCGGCATAGAGATAATTGACCAGATACTGCGGGTCGTCATACATCAGGCGCTTGCCGATCCAGGTGCTGCGCAGCTGCGGATAGCGCTGCGGCTGCTGGCCGTAGCGCGCCAGCACCTGGCCGGTGAGCGCGTCCAGATCGTCGGCGGTGCCCAACGTATTGCTGGCCACGCCCTGGTAGATCGACTGCTCCAGCTGCGCCTCCTCAGAGGACGTGAACAGCTGCAACACCATGTCGTCGAGCAGCGACTTCAGGTAGTACGCCTTGGCGCGCGGATCCTGCGCCTGCTGGTACAACTGGTCACGGAAGCGCAGCTCGTTGTAGATGGCGAACGCCTCGGTCATCCACGCACTGCCATTGAGATGCAATGGCGAGGCATGCCCGCGCAGCATCCACTGCCCATGCATGGCATGACCTGCTTCATGGGCGATCTCCACGTCACTTTCCAGATCGCCGCTGCGCAGCCCCACGAACAGCAGCGCCGGCGTGTCCGGTGCGAATATATGGAACGCGTCCTGGCTGCGGCTGCCCAGCACGGTGGCCAGGTCCATGCGCTTGTGCGCAGGATCCAGCAGCGCGCGCAGCTCGGCGACATACTCCGGCCCCAGCGGCTGCATGGCGTCGGCAGCGGTATCGCGCAGCTGTTCCAGGCTCAGCACCGGTGGCGTATAGCCAGCATCCGGCACGGTGGTATCCCACAACTGCGGCGACATCACACCGCTGCGCCCGGCGTGCTGCAGCAGCATGTCCTGGTATCCACGACGCTCTGCCGCGTGGCGCTCGATCGCCGCCAGCGTCGCGTCGACCGTCTGCGTATCCATGCCCATGCGTCGATAGCCGCGTGCGGTGGCCGAGCCGTCGCCCTGCAGACGCGCGGCGGCATCATTCACCTGCACCAGGCCCAGCAGTACCGACGCCATCGGTTCACGGCGCGACTGCACGCCCTGCCAGTACCCCTTCCAGCCGGCCTCACGCAGCGCGCGGTCGGGATGCTGGGCCAGGGCCTGCTTGTCGGCGCCGGTATCCCAGCTGCGGCCAGCACCTTCGATACGCGGGAATTCCGCGCTGTGCATGATCTGCCGACGCAGGCGCGCGAACGTATCCAGCGCCGGATCGGCCAGTGCATCCACGGCATCATCCAGCTGCGCATTGGCCGGCGCCGCGCCTTCCTGCAGCGCGCGGGCGCGCAGGAATCCATAGGACGCCAGCCAGGGGGCATCCGCCGGCGCCTCACGCAGGGCGGCCCTGCCGGTACGGGCGATACGGCTGCACAGCCCCATCACCTGATCCAGCGCCTGCGCCGGGCGACGATCACGTGCGTTGCGCGCGGCCTGCAGATGCAGATACGCATGGTGACGCATGCACTGTGCCTGCAGCGCTTCGGCCTGGCGGAAGCGCGTGGCCGGCGCGCCCGCCGTGGCGCTCTGCAATGCCTCAACGCGCTCGCCCAGGGTGACCCGTGCCGCCTGTTCGGCGGCGGCGCTGGGGAAGTAAGCGCGGTCATCGGCGTGCAGCGACTGTGCGTGGGCGCCGAGGGAGGTGGTCATCGCCCACAGCGTGGCGATGACTACGGTAGTGGTGCGCATCCTGCGGGCCTGCATCGGCGTCTCCGTGCCTTGATCGGGCTTCGAGCCTAGCAGCCGCCGACGGTCCGCGCCTGTCCCGATCTGGCCTCAGATCGACTCGTCTTCACGCTTGACCAGTGTCCAGCACGGCTTCTGCGCGAAGGTGTAGGTCTGCTGGTCGCTGCTGTCCGGCGTGCGGATCTGCACCTGCATCTGCCCATCGGCCACGGCCGTCACCTGCATCTCCCGGCCCTGCCCGGCCAGCCCGGCTGGATCGGGCATCACCGGCCATTCGACATCGGCCAATGCAACCGGGCGTTCCACTGTGCGCGGCTCAGGCTCGGCGCCGGCGTCAACGTAGCTGTCCAGCAGCGGATCGGCGGTGGCCTTTTCCTGCAGGGTGATCTCGTTGCCGAAGTGCTTCAGGAAGGTATCGAACGCCGGATGGGGGCACGCCGCGGTCGCCACTGCGGGGGCGGGTTCCACCGCCGTCGCTGTGCTGGCAGGTGCCGCTGCAGGGGCCGGGGCTTCAGCAGGCGCTGGCGCTGGTGCTGGCTGCGGCGCAGGCGTGCAGGCGGACAGCGCCAGGCCAAGGGCGGATGCCAGCAGCGCAAGGGAACGGCGGAGCTTCATGGGATCATCCTGATTCCGGTTTGGTCGCGCCATCCTATCCTGCCCCCTACAATCGCGCCTTCCCGCCTGTTCGAGATGCCCATGCGCCGCCTCCTGCTCCTGATCGGCCTGCTGTTGCCCGCCCTGTGGCCAGCCTTGGCGATGGCGATCGAGGTCCGTGAAGGCGACCTGCTGTTCGTCACCGCGGGTCACGGTGGCCTGAGCGCGGCCATCGACGATGCGACGGGAAAGCAAGGGGCGCCCAGCTTCGACCATGTCGCGCTGGTGGCGTCGGCACCGCAGGGCTGGGAGGTGCTGCACGCCGATGAGAAGGGCTCGCGCCGGCAGACGCTGGACCAGTTCCGCCAGGATGCGCGTGGCAAGCAACGGCAGGTCGTGGTCTATCGCCTGCGCGCGCCGCCAAGGAATGCCATCACCGATGCAGTGGCCACCGCACGCACGATGCTGGGCAAGCCGTACAACACCGCCTATGTGTTGAACGACGAAAGCTACTACTGCTCGGACTTCATCGAACGCGCATTCCGTGCGCACCATGTGTTCGCGCTGCAGCCGATGAACTTCCGCAACCCGCAGACCGGTGAGATCTCCCAGCATTGGGTTGATCTGTATCGCGGCATGGGCCTGGACGTACCGCAGGGCCTGCCCGGTACCAACCCCAACGACATGGCCGCAGCGACGGTGCTGCAGCGGATCGGCGTGCTCGAATAAGCGAAGCCCCGCACGGGGCGGGGCTTCGTCGGTGATGGATGGCGGCTGCCAGGATCACTCTTCCTCGTCCTGCCCGCCCTGCTGCTGGTTCTGGTTGCGCTTCTGCTGTTCCTGCTGCTGTTGCTGCTGCTGGTCGCGGCCGCGTTCCTGCTGCTGATCCTGCTGGTTCTGCTGGCCCTGCTGCTTCTGGTTCGGGTTCTGGTTCTGCTGTGCCATGTCCGATCTCCAAATGCCACGCGCGGAATGCGGTGGACGGGGCCATCGTCGGCAGCGATTGGTTAACCATGCGTTGTGAGCGGGCTACACCTGTGTGTACGCGCGTGAATGAACCCGCGCCAGCCCTTGCGGCACAAGCCACTGAAGGATTCATGCGGGTTTGGAATGTGGTCATGCTGCAGCCGGAAACGAACGCATTCAGCAGCCTGCACCGGCGTAGCGCGCGCAGAGGGGCCTGCCCCTTCGGTCCCGTCTGCAGCACGCAGGCAGGTTTGCGGATCGAGCGCGGGCTCGGCGCTGCACCCGTTACGGCATCACCGGCGGCACATAGACCAGCGTCATCCCCAGCAGCCACAGCAGGCCCAGCACCAGCGGGATGTGCACCAGCAGCTGGATGAAGGTGAAGCCGACGATGTCGCGGGCCTTCAGGCCGAGCACACCCAGCAGCGGCAGCATCCAGAACGGGTTGATCAGGTTCGGCAGTGCCTCGGCCGCGTTGTAGACCTGCACCGCCCAGCCCAGGTGCGCCTTCAGCTCGTTCGCGGCCTGCATCACGTACGGCGCTTCGATGATCCACTTGCCGCCACCGGACGGCACGAAGAAGCCCAGCACCGCCGAATACACGCCCATCACCAGCGCGAACGTATCGGTGCTGGCCACGTGCACGAACAGGCTCGACAGCCGATGCGCCAGGGTCTGGCCATCGCCACCGGCGGCGTGGGTGAGGATCATTGCGATGCCGCCGTACAGCGGGAACTGGATAAGCACACCGGTGGTGCTGGGTACCGCCTTGGCCACCGCGTTGAGGAAGCTGCGCGGGCGCCAGTGCAGCAGCAGGCCCAGCGAGATGAACATGAAGTTGTAGGTGTTGAGGTTGGCAATTGCGCTGACCAGGGGCTTGTTGGCGAACTCGTTGAACAGCCAGCCGAAGGCCAGCAACGAGAGCAGCACGGTCAGCAACGGGCTGTATTCCAGCCACTCACCGGGCCGCGTGCGGCGCTGCAGCGGTTCCGGCTCGGCCTGCGCGGCACCCGGGAAATCCTCGGCTGTGCGCGCACTGCCGGCGGCCGGAGCGGTCAACCAGGCGATCAGCAACGAAACCAGGATCAACACGGCGGTCAGCACAATCGACTGCCACAGGAAGATGGTTTCGGTGAACGGCAGTACGCCGGTGATCTCCACCAGCCCCGGCGGCATGCTGGCCGGATTGGCCTGCAGCTGTGCAGCCGACGAACTCAGGCCCATCGCCCACACCGCGCCCAGCCCCAGATAGGCCGAGGCACCGGCAGCACGGTAGTCCATGCGCAGCTCGGTGCGGCGGGCCAGTGCACGCACCAGCAGACCACCGAACACCAGTGAGAAGCCCCAGCTGAGCAGCGAGGCCAGCATGCTGACCAGACCGACGTACACCACTGCGCCGCGACCTGTGCGCGGTACGCGGGCGAGGAAGTCGATGAAGCGCGCCACCACCGGCGCAGTAGCCAAGGCATAGCCACCGATGACCACGAAGGCCATCTGCATGGTGAAGGGAATCAGGCTCCAGAAGCCGTCGCCGAAGGCGCTGGCGGTGGCCTGCGGAGTGGCGCCAAAGCCCATCGCCGCCACCGCGACGATGACCACGCCGAGCACCGCGAACACGTAGGCATCGGGGAACCATTTTTCCGCCCAGGCGGCCGAGCGCAATGCTGCGCGCGCCATCCAGCCGTCCTGTACTGCTGCCGTCGAAGCCATCACCTACCCTCCCAGGTTCGATGGCCTGATTCTGGGTGGTGGGGTGCGGGCTGTCTGCCACCTATTGGTCGTAGGTGGCGGGCATGACGGTAGTGCCGGCCGCTGGCCGGCAACCTCGGGATCGCATACGGGTGCAGCCGGCCAGCGGCCGGCTCTACCATGCCTTGGGCTCAACGCAGCGCCAGTTCCACGGCGATGCCGGCAAACAGCGCGGCACCCACCCAGTTGTTGTGCAGGAAGGCCTTGAAGCACGGCCCACGCTCGCGGTTACGGCAGATCCAGAACTCGTACACCACCAGCAGCGTCGCCACCGCTACGCCGGCCAGGTAGTACCCGCCCAGCCCGCCGCGCACGCCCACCAGCGCCATCGTGGCCAGGAACAGCGCGTACAGCACGCCCTGGATGACCAGGTCCAGTTCGCCGAACAGGATCGCGGTGGAGTGCGATCCCATCTTCAGATCATCCTCGCGGTCGACCATGGCGTACCAGGTGTCGTAGGCGGTGGACCACAGGATGTTGCCGGCATACAGCAGCCAGCCCAGCATCGGCACTTCGCCCTGCACGGCCGCGAAGGCCATCGGGATGCCCCAGCCGAACGACATGCCCAGATAGACCTGCGGCAGATGGGTGTAGCGCTTCAGGTAGGGATAGCTGGCCGCCAGGAACACGCCGATGAAGCTGAGGGCGATGGTCAGGCCGTTCAGGGTCAACACCAGGCCGAAGGCCACCAGCATCAGCACCGCGAACAGTGCCAGCGCAGCGCGGCCACTGATCGCGCCGGTCGCCAGCGGCCGCGCCTTGGTGCGCTCCACATGCGGGTCGAGCCAGCGGTCGGCGTAGTCGTTGATGACGCAGCCGGCCGAGCGGGTCAGCCAGACGCCGGCGGTGAACACGAACAGGGTCCACAACGGCGGCAGGCCGCCCGCGGCCAGCCACAAGGCCCACCAGGTGGGCCACAGCAGCAGCAGCGTGCCGATCGGGCGATCGGCGCGCATCAGACTCCAGTAATGCCGCCAGCGCGGCGTCGGCGCCGGATGCGGCGCGGAAAGAGGGGTATCAGCCATGGCACTAGGATACTCCTGTGCCTTCTGACCGACTTTGCCGGCGGGGGGAGATTTGTGCGGCGAAACTGGATAGAATGCCCATCCCGCACCGCCTCATTGCGTTGCGATGCCCGCCCCGGCCCTGGCCGACGGCGCGGCGGTTCCACCACGCGCTCGTAGCTCAGCCGGATAGAGTAGTGGCTTCCGAAGCCATTGGTCGGGGGTTCGAATCCCTCCGGGCGCGCCATCCTTAACTCCATGACGGGTTTGAACTGGCTGTAGATGCCAGCAGACGTCGAAGCGTGCTTTCTGTCTCATTGCCTGAGACATCCATGGCACAGGATGAAGTCCCGCACTCGTTGTTTCTCCTACATTGGGTAGACTCACCCGAATGGGAATCGCCCTGCCAGCTCCAGACAGCCTTGGTCTCGGCCTCTATTCGTACGCCGATGCCGCGCGCTTCATTGGCGGCAAACCATCCGAGCTCAGGCGCTGGATCAAGGGATACGAAAGCCGACGTCACGGCAATGTCCAGGAACATCCGCCCCTCTGGTCGTCGCAGTGGGCTGGATCGGACATTGATGGGATCGGCTTCCGCGACCTCATCGAACTCCGCTTCATACGCACGTTTGTTGCATGTGGCGTACCACTCAACCTGATCCGACGGACCATCGCGGAACTTCACGAGCGGCTGGGCAAGGACTATCCCTTCACCAGTACGAGCTTCAAGACCGATGGCCGGCGGATCTTCATGGAGCTTCTGGACGAAAGCGGAGACGCTGCCTTGGTTGACGTTGTGAAACGTCAGGACGTCATGCGCAAAGTCATCGCGCCATCTCTGCGCGATGGAATCGAACTGGGAATCGATGATCGCGCCGAACGATGGTTCCCCATGAAAGGTTCACGGGCAGTTGTATTTGATCCAAAGCGAAGCTTCGGTCAACCCATTCTCTCCGAATCGGGTGTTCCTACGATCGCCATCGTCGAAGCCTTGCAAGCCGAAGGCGGCGACGCGCGGCAGGTCGCCCGATTGTTTGACCTGCCTCTGGCTGCAGTGAGGAAAGCGCTGCAGTTCGAGGGTCGGGCGGTATCTTGAAGGCGCAGATCGACGAGAATCTTCCGCCTGCTCTTGCTAGGGCGATCGATGCCATTGCACGCGGTTATGATCATGAGGTGCTTCACGTAAGGGAATTCGTGAAACCAGGTACCACTGATCTGGAATTGTTCGAGGCAGCCATCCAACGCGGCATCCGCGTTCACGTCACTCAGGATCATCATCAGCGCAAACCTGTTGAACGTGACGCCATCGCACGCCTCGGTTTGACGGTCTTTGTACTTGCCAGGGGGTGGGGCACGCTCAGTCACTATGATCGCGCAGCGCGGCTGCTGGAATGGTGGCCAAAAATGATGCAGCAAGCCGAGCTCGTCCAACCCGGAGCCATGTTCCGCGTACCGCATGCGAGAGCGTCCGGCGCGCGGTTGGCGCAGATCAAAGCTACGCGATAGGCGCATACAAAAACGCCGGGCAGTGCCCGGCGTTTCCGTCACAACGTGGAAGGGTGCAATCCTCAATACTTCCCGTCAAACGCAAAAACCGGCTTGCGCTTCTGCCACAACCCCGCAGTGAAATCCGGGAACTCCAGCGTCTGGAAACTGTTGGCGATCGACTGCTCGCTCAACGGGGTAATCGCACTCCATGTCACTGCGTCGTAGATGTCGATCGGCATCGGTGCCTTGGCCTTCAGCGCTTCCACGAACGCATGGATCACGAACCAGTCCATGCCGCCGTGTCCCGCACTCGCTGCAGTGTCGGCATTCTGCTTCCACAGCGGGTGTTCGTACTGGTCCTGGTACTTCTTGAACTCTTCCCACTGGTGCGGCGGGCTGCGGCCTTCGATGTGGATCGAATGGTTCACGTCCATCCACAGGCCCTTGGTGCCCTGCACGCGGAAGCCCATCGAATACGGTCGCGGCAGCGAGGTGTCGTGCTGCAGCAGGATGGTCTCGCCGTTCTCGCAGGCCAGCGTGGTGGTGACGATGTCGCCGAGCTTGAACTTCACCTTGGTGCTCGGGTGGGTGGTGCCACCACTCTTGGCCACGGTGTAGTCGTGCAGGCCGCGTGCCTTGGTGGCGAACGCGTTGATGTGGGTGAAGCGGTTGCCGCGGTTGATGCCGGTATACATCGCGCAGGGGCCGATGCCGTGGCTGGGGTAGAGCTCGCCATTGCGCTCCACCGAATGCTCGGTGCGCCAGCGTGCTTCGCTCCAGCCCTTGGGGCCGAATTCCACGCCGCTGTCGTAAGGCTGGTTCGGGTCGCCGGAATTGAACTTCACCCCGCGCAGGTCGTGCTGGTAACCGGCCTGCAGGTGTACCAGCTCGCCGAACAGGCCCTGCCGCACCATCTGCAGCGCGGCCATCACGTCGCGGCGGTAGCAGACGTTTTCCAGCAGCATGTACGGGGTGCCGGTGGACAGCTGCGTCTTCAGCACGTCCCAGTGGTCCTGCAGGGTGATGCCGGCCACCACCTCGCAGCCCACGGCCACGCCGGCCTGCATCGCGGCAATCGCCATCGGTGCGTGGTATTCCCACGGCGTGGCGATGATCACGCCGTCGATGCCCTTCTGCTCCAGCAGGCGCTTCCAGGCATTGCTGTCACGGTCCTGGCCGTAGGTCTTCGGCGCAGGCTTGCCCGCCTTGCTGACCATCTCCACCGCGCGACCGAGCATGATCGGCTCGATATCGCACAGGGCAACGACTTCAACGTCGTCGCGACGCACCAGTTCCTTCAGCAGCACAAGACCACGCATGCCGGTACCGATCACGGCCAGGCGTACCTTGCGGCCACGTGCCCATGCCGGGGTCTGCGGCAGCAGGCTGCTGGCGGCGACAGCGGCACTGGCCGCGATGAATTCCCTACGCTTCATGGCAAACACTCTCCTCTTGAAGGCGCGCCAGCCTCGGCCAGCGCGCCTGGTCACGCAAACGGAATTACTTGAACCGGTAGCCGATGGTCACACTGTAACCACGGCCGAAGATGGTGGCGTAGTCACTGGAGTCACCCAGGAAGCTGTTCGGGTCGTAGAACGGCAGGCGGTTGAACAGGTTCTTGACCGTGAAGCTCAGGTTCCAGGCATCGTCCGGGCGCCAGGTGACGCTCATGTTGGCGGTCCACCACGACGGTGCACCATCGCACTTGCTCTTCTGCAGTGCCAGGTAGCCGCCGGTGCAGGTCTCCTTGTTGTTGCTCACTTCGTCGACCTGGTCGGTGGCCCACTTGGTGCCGCCCACGTAGTTGACGAACATGCTGGTGGTGACCTGCTTGTAGGTCCAGTCGGCATTCAGCGTCGCGCGCAGGCGCGGGTTGTTGTAATAGCCCACCACGTCGCCGTAGAACCAGCCGTTCTGTTCATCCATGTAGAAGCGGTTGCGGTTGGCGATGGTCGCGGCCAGACCAATGTTCAGCCCACCCCATTCACCCAGCGAGAAGCGGCTGCGCGCATCGATGTCGAAGCCATCGATCAGGGTCTTGCCGCGGTTCTTGTACTGGCCCACCACGCTGGCCACGTTGCCGGCCGAGTAGCCCGGCAGCGTTCCCGGGCAGCTGACGCCACTGGCCGGGTCGGCGCACATCGCCGACAGTACGGCCAGATTGGCGCGATCGCTGTCGGTGATCGGCGAGCGCGACGACGAGATGATGTCTTCGGCGCGGCGGTAATCCGGGGCGACGATCTCGTTGTCGCGGTAGATGAACCAGTAGTCGGCCGACACCGACAGCCAGGTGGCCGGCTCATAGACGAAGCCCAACGTGGCGATCTTCGCCTTCTCCGGCTTCAGGTTCTGGTTCGGCTGGGTCATGCGCGCCACGGTGCGGCTGCAGTCCACGTTGAGCAGGCTCTTGCCCAGGTCAACATCACCGCCGCGCTGCGATTTCAGCAGCAGGTTGGCGATGGCGTTGGTCTCGGCGCAGCGCAGTTCATCGCGGAAGCCACCCAGCTGCGCGTACACGCCGCCGTTGCCGGACTCGGCCAGGCTGGGGGCCCGGAAGCCGGTGGAATAGGTACCGCGCAGCATCAGCTGGTCGAACGCCTGGTACTTGAAGCCGATCTTCGGCGCGACGTTGGCGCTGAAGTTCGGGTACTTGTCCACGCGCACGGCCGCGTCCAGCTCCAGCTTCTCGGTGATCGGCGCCACCGTTTCCGCGAACAGTGCATAGGTGTTGCGCGCGCCATCGAACCACGAGCCACCCTGCTGGGTGATCAGGCCGGCGGCCGCGTCGGCGTTGCCGGGGGTGTAGAAGGTTTCGCGGCTGGCGTTGAAGCCGAACGCGGCGCGCATGTCACCGGCCGGCAGCTTGAACAGCGGGCCCTCGATCTTGCCGTCCAGGGTATGCAGGCGCGTCCACGACTGGATGTCGAAGGTCGGGAACGCTTCGCGGATCAGTGCGCCGTTGGCCTCGCTGATCTCACCGAACTTGTACGCCGGATGATCGGAAATGATCACCCGGCCCGTGCCCGGGTCGATGCTGTACGGACCGAAGGCCTTCTCGAAGCCCTTCACGTTGACGTTGATCGTCTGGTAAGTGGTCGAGTGCGTGCCGGCAGTGGCGAACGCGGTTTCCCAGTTCCAGTCACCGACGTTGCCACGCGCGCCGGTCAGCACGCGGTAGCTTTTGTCGGTGTTGCGCTGGCCGAAGTAGTTTGCTCCGGCGTCCTGCAGCAGGTACTGCAGGCCGACCACGCCACCCATCATGGCCTTCAGCTGGGGACTGGCGTGGTTGTACTCGTTGTTCGGGCCCAGGAACGGATACAGGAACTGGTTGACGTTGTTGCCGGTATCGCGCGAGAACCAGCTGGTCGGGTTTCCGGTAGTGGTGCCGTAGCTGCGCGGCGTACCGCCGTTGGCACGCAGGTCGATATCGGTATAGGTGGCCTCGGCGAAGATCTCGGTGCTGTCGCCCACCAGGAAAGTGCCGTTGAGGTAGGCGGTGTTGCGCTCGGATTTGGCGCCCGCGTCGATCTCGTTGTTCATCCAGGTTTCCCAGACGCAACGCGGGCCGGCCGCTTCACTGGTCAGCACGTTCTTGCAGCCCGGCGCGGCTTCCTGCACGCGGCGGCCGGTGACCGGATCGAACGCGAAATAGCTGCCCGGGTTGAACTCACCCGGCTTGCTGCCCACGCCCAGGCGCAGGTTGTTCAGGTAGTTGGGGTTGTTGACGTAGTACTGGTCCGGGCGCTTGTCATAGAAGTCGGCCAGCGGAATCGCGTCGCGACGGTACATGTTCACCGCGCCGTAGATGTTGAAGCGGTTCTCGGCAAGGTCACCGAAGCCGGCGGTGATGCTGGCCTGGCGCTCGCCGTAGGAATCGATACGCGAGGAGGTGTCGTTGGTGAAACTGATCTCCGCGCCCTGGAAGTTGCGCTTGGTGATCACGTTGATCACGCCGGCCACTGCGTCGGTGCCGTACACGGCCGAGGCGCCGTCGGTCAGCACTTCCATGCGTTCGATGGCGGCGGCGGGAATCGCGTCGATGTTGACGAACTGGGTCTGGAAGCCCGCCGGCGCGCCGTAGTACGACAGGCGACGGCCATTCAACAGCACCAGCGTGCCTTGTGCGCCGAGGCCGCGCAGGTTGGCCTGCGATGCGCCGTCGGAACCGGTGAACAGCGAGCGCGAATCCTGCTGCGCTGGCCGTGCGGCCGGCAGGTTGTCGAGCACCTGCAGCAGCGTGCGCGCACCCATGTTCTGGATGTCCTGCTTGCTGATCACCTGCACCGGCGAGGCGGTTTCAACGTCGGTGCGGCGGATGTTGGAACCGGTGACCTCGATGCGGGCCAGGTCGGTGGCCTTGTCCTTGCTCTCCTGGGCGAAGGCAGGAACGGCGACCGACAGCAGCACGCCGGCAATGGCCAGCGACAGCGGTGCGATCGAGCGACAGGGGGGGCGGTGGTGGCGGGCGGGCAACATCGGGGTTCTCTCCTGGCAGGGGTGCGGCGCGAATGGTGGATCGGCGGGCAAAACGCTCCCGGGCCACGGCCCCCACAGTCGTGGTGAAGCCGTAGTCGGAATGGGCGGGGGAGGAGCGGTGTTACGTGGCGGTCATGGGGCGACGATGCTGGCGGAGTCGCCCTCCTGGCCGATCAGCACGGCGTTGGCCCAGTTGGCACAGACCTGGGCGGGTTGGCTGCCCTGCGCACCCAGCGTGCGCAGGCTCAGGGTGGAAAGGCCACGGATATCCAGCTCAGGCTTGACCACACCGGGCGCCTTCACCAGGCCGCTGTCGTACAGCAGGTGGTTGTCACCCCAGACCTGGAACTGCAGGCCACCGGCCGTGCGGCAGGCGTCGTCGATGCCGAGGTCGGCGCGCAGCAGGCGCCAGCCACCCTGCAGGCGCAGGTCGATGCGGCTGTTGGCGGCCACGCCGAGGCCACGGCGGAACTGCAGGCCGTTCATGCGCATGCCGGCGTCGCCAGTGAACGCCTTGTCGGCGCGCACCTGGCTGGCCAGCGCGGCCGGCACCGGCAGCTCGGAGAGATAGCGCTGCCGGGCCGGTCGCTCCGGTTCCTGGTGTTCAAGGATGTGGAAGGTGGACAGGGCAATCGGGCCGACGTCGCGCGGTTGCAGCGCATCGAAGGCACGCGCACTGCCCTGCGCGGCAGTCACCATCGGATCGGTACTGCTGGCGCCATCACCTTCGGGGTTCTGCACGCTCAGCACGCGGAAGCGCAGCAGGCGGCCGGCGTGGGCCGGGAAGTCGATGCGCTGCACGCCTTCCTTCAGCTGCAGGTGGCCGCGGGCGATGGGTTCGCCCCACTCGCCATTGCTGTCGCCGAGGTACACCTCGTAGTCGCGCACCTGGCCGTGCTTCCAGTTCTTGTCGTTGCGCGGTGCGATGTCGATGCCATCGATCATCCTGCGTTCGCCGAAGCCGATCACCCACTCATGGGCGCCGGTGCGCACGGCCTGGTTGCGCACGCTGCGGAACCACGTGGCCGGATCATCATCGAAGGCATTTTCCAGCGCATGCCCGGGTTCTTCGGCCGGGCGGTTGACCACCAGCAGGCTGTCGGCCGGCAGTTCGCGGCCCAGCACCGGTGCGGCCGGGTAGGCATCGTCGGCGGCCGCTGCGGCGACGGCGAAGTCCAGCTGCAGCTGCAGCGGCTGGCGGATGTCCTGCGCAGCGGTACGTACGTGCAGGGTGCCGCGACGCTCCTTGGCGTCGAAGTACCAGCCCTCGTTGGCGCTGTTGAACGCGGTCGCGTCGGCCAGCGCAGGCAGCGTACGGCCAGCGGCCTGCACTGCACGCGGCGCCTGCCGGCTGAGCACACGCAGGCCATAGCGGCGCTGCGCCAGCTGGCCGTTGTACTGGCCCTGCACCGGATCGATCTGCACCTGCACCGGGCCACTGCCCTGGGCAGGCGCCTGCACGCGGATCAGCTGCGTGCTCGACTCGCCCTGCTGGTAGCGGCGGGTGTTGCCATCGTCTTCGTACAGCGTGTACTGCGACTCACCCTGCGGGTACAGATCGAAGGTCACTTCATCGAGGGGTTTTTCGCCGTCGAACAGCATCGACGGGTACATCGGCAGGATCGCACCGGCACGCACGAACAGCGGCAGCGTGGCCAGGTCCACCTGGCGGTCAAGCTGGCGGCCATCGGCGGCGGCCTGCACGCGGCGGCCATCCCAGTAGTCGATCCAGCCGCCGGCCGGCAGGTGGATGTCGCGGCGCCAGCCACGGCTGGCGGCCTGGCTGCGGTACACCGGCGCGACCAGCAGGTCGCGGCCGAGCAGGAACTGGTACTTGTAGGTTTCATCCTGCGCGTGCGGATCGCGCGGGTTGTCCCACATCAGGCCTCGCACCGGCGGTGCACCGGTCTGCGCGGCCTCGTGCACCAGCCCGTACATGTACGGGGTCAGGCGCATCTTCAACTTCAGGTAATCGCGGTTGATGCTGCGGTAGGGCTCGTCGTACCACCACGGATGCTTGCGTGCGTTCGACGACCAGCCACTCATGCCCATCAGCACGGGAGTGAACGCCTTCCACTGCAGGTCGCGGGTGAAGGTCTCGGCGCTGCCGCCGAAGATCGCATCCACATCGCCACTGGCGTAGGCCATGCCGGACAGGCCCGAACCCACCAGGGTCGGCACGTGCCAGCGGATGTAGTCCCAGCTGCTGCTCTGGTCGCCGGTCCAGGCCACGGCATAGCGCTGGATGCCGGCCCAGCCCATCACCGTCCACAGGAACGGGCGCGAATCGGAATTGTCGAGGATGCCGTTGAATGCCTGGCGGTTGGCATCCATCGCGAACTGGTAGCCCTTGCCGGTCCAGGCCACATCCAGCTTCTGCACGCGGCTGCCGGCCTTGCCCACTTCCCAGGCGATCTTGTCGACGCCGTTCTCGGTCCACAGGCCGGTGCGGAAGCCATATCCGGCCAGGCCCTTCACGGTTTCCGGCAACTGCTTGTAGCCGCAGCCGTAGCCATCGTTGGGCAGGATCCAGCCGCCGGGCATGTCGTTGGCGCGGTACTGCTTGGCCACGCTGTCGATCACATCGGGGGTGGTGCCGGTCGGGCCGTCGCTCCAGCCTTCGGGCACGGTGCCGGGCTTCTTGCTGTTGTCGCCGTCGTTGTAGCAATCGGCATCGCCGTAGGACAGCGCCCAGCGCGCGACCATGTTCGGGCGGCCGGTCAGCTGGGTGTAGCGCTCGATCAGCTTCGGCAGATCGGCGCCAACGAAGTAGTAGGCATCGAAGCGGTCTTCGCGATGCAGCAGGGTGGCCTGGTCGCTCTGGCGCAGGTCGTAGCTGCCGTCACTCCATGTGTTGCGCAGCATGCCCCAGCCACGGCTGCTCAGCAGCATCGGTGCCGGGCTCGGGCGATCGCCCTCTTCCCAGCCGCCCGAGTACGAGACTTCCAGCTCGCGGCCCTTGAACTGGTAGCGGCCGTTCTGCTGGCCGCCACCGTAATAGCCTTCATCGGCCTGCGAGGACAGCACCTGCACGCTCTGCGCGGCATCCAGATCCAGCGGCTGCAGTTCCTGCCACAGCGCGGTGGGCTGGCCGTTGTCCAGGCGCTCCAGGCGCAGGCGCAGCGGCTGCCGCTGTACATGCAGCACCAGTGCAGCGGTACGCACGCGGATCTCCTGCGCGTCTTCTTCCAGCTGCGCCTGCACGTTGGCCTTGGGCTGCGGCAGCACAATCGGCGCGGCCTTGTCGCCGGCGCCGGTCAGTTTGCCGTTGCGGCCGGCCTGCACGCGGATGATGTCGGTGGCCGGCAGTTCGATGCGGATGCGGGTGCCGTTGTCGGTCTGCAGGTCCCAGCCACTTACACCGTCGGTGCTGGCACTGGCGCTGACCGAGCGCAGGTTGCCGACCGGTGCGGCCTGGGCCGACAGGGACGCCGACAGCAATGCCGGCAACAGGGCCAGCAGCAGTGGCGAACGACGAACGCAGATTTCCACACGGACTCCCAACCCGTTCACCGGGCGTTTCGAAAGCGGTTGGGCCGACTCTAGGGCAGCGATTCGAAAGATGTCAACAAATTGAAAGGAAAAAGGAAGATATATTTATATGAAACGAAAGTTGTTGCGCTGCAATACTTTGTGTAAGCGCTTGCAGGCCCCTGTTAAGCATTGTGCGATACGGCATCTGGCGGTTTCTTTCGTTTCCAGCGGCACGCCGCGTCGGGAAAGTCGGCACGGCGATATCTTTCTTTTTACTTTCGGTATTTGACATTTCGAAAGAAAACGCAGATGGTGCGCTGGCCCAACTGGAACCTCCGAATGGACGTCACCCTGCTTTCCGATCTGTCCGCCTGGCAGCGCCGCGGCGGAGCCGATACCGCTACCGAAATCGCCCAGCAGCCGGCGCTGTGGGAAGTCCTTGCACAGGATCTGTCGCGCGCCCGCGACCGCCTGCAGGCCTTCCTCGGCGACAGCCTCAATGATCCCAACCAGCGCGTGCTGTTCACCGGCGCCGGCAGTTCCGGCTTCATCGCCGAAATGGTGGCCGATGCCATCAACGCGCAGTGGCCGGCCGAGGTGCGCGTGGTGCACACCACCAGCCTGCTCACCCATCCGGCGCTGTACCTGCAGCGCGACCGTCCGACCCTGCTGGTGTCGTTCGGCCGCAGCGGCTCCAGCCCTGAAAGCGTTGCCGCGGTGGACCGCGTGCGCAGCGACGTGGATGATGCGCGCTTCCTCGATATCACCTGCAATGCCGATGGCGAACTGGCCCGTCGTGGCGCCGGCCGTGCCGACACCTGCACCCTGCTGATGCCGTCGGCCAGCTGCGACCGCGCCTTCGCCATGACCAGCAGCCTGACCTGCATGCTGCTGGCCGCACTGACCGTGTTCGACCGTTCGCCGTGGGATGCGCGCATCGCGCGCCTGAAGCAGATTGCTGGTCTCGCCCGCGAAGGCCTGGCGCAGTGGGACGCACCGGTGGCCGCGCTGGCGCAGCGCCCGTTCAACCGGGTGATCTACCTTGGCAGTGGCCCGCTGGAAGCACTCGCACGCGAAGCCGCGTTGAAGGTGCTGGAGCTGACCGCCGGCCGCGTGCTGGCGCTGGCCAACACCCCGCTCGGCTTCCGCCACGGCCCGAAATCCACGCTGGACGGCAGCACTCTGGTGGTCGTGTTGCGCAGCGGGCAGCCGCTGGCGCGCCGCTATGAACAGGATCTGCTGGAAGAACTGCGCCGTGACGGCGTGGCGGGCGAGGTGCTGTCGATCGGCCCGCATTCGGATATCGGCGCCGATGATGATTACACGCTCACCGTGCCTGCCCTGGATGACCCGTGGCTTGCGCCGGTGTGGCTGGGCTTTGCGCAGCTGTACGCGCTGCAGCGTTCGGCCGCACTTGGCCTGACCCCGGACAATCCGTTCCCGGACGGCACCGTCAACCGCGTGGTCAAGGGTGTCACCATCCACCATGGCTGAGCTGATCGCCAACGCCTGCTACGGCATCGACATCGGCGGCACCAAGACCGAGCTGGTGGTGTGCGATGCGGCGATGCAGGTCACCTGGCGGCGCCGCGTGGCCACTCCGCAGGGTGACTACGACGGCTTCCTGCAGGCGGTGGTGACACTGGTCGCTGAGGCCGATGCCGCGCTGGGTCGCAGCGATGCGGCCATCGGCATCGCCCTGCCCGGCGTGCGTGATCGTCGCAGCGGCCGCCAGCTCAGCGCGAATGTTCCTGCGCTGACCGGCCAATGCGTGGCGAGCGATCTGCAGGCACGCCTGCAGCGCCCGCTGCATTTCGGCAACGACCTGCAGTGTTTCGCGCTCTCTGAAGCGCATGGCGGCGCGGCCGATGGCTACCCCAGCATGTTCGGCGCCATCCTCGGCACCGGTGCCGGTGGCGGCTTCTGCCTGCAGGGACGCCTGCTGTCCGGCTTCAACGGCCTGGCCGGCGAATGGGGCCACTGGAGCGTGCCAGGGCACCTGCTGCAGCGCCATGGCCTGCCGCTGATCGATTGCGCCTGTGGCCTGCAAGGCTGCGTGGAACGCTACGTGTCCGGTAGTGGCCTGGCGATGATCGAGCGCCACCTCGGTGGTAGCGCTGCCGATGCCAGCGTGGTGATCGCCCTGGCCGAAGCCGGCGACGCGCGTGCACGACAGGCGCTCGACATCCACCGCGATCTGCTTGGCCACAGCCTCGCCGCACTGGTGCTGGCCCTGGACCCGCACGTGATCGTGCTCGGCGGTGGTCTTTCCCAGTACGCACCGCTGTACCAGCTGCTGCCTGCGGCCATCGCCGCGCATCTGTTCAACGGCGTGCAGGTACCGCCCATCGTGCCACCGCGCTTCGGTGATGCCGGTGGCGCACGCGGTGCCGCCCTGCTGGCCTGCCAACCCTCGTTTTCCTGATTGACCGGAGCTTGACCATGTCCCCGTTGCAGACCCTGCTTGCCTCCCACCGCGCCGGTGCCAACGTCGGCCTGTACAGCGTCTGCTGCAGCAATGAACAGGTGCTGCGTGCGGCCATGCACGTGGCGTTGGCGCACGATACCGTGCTGCTGATCGAAGCCACCTCCAACCAGGTCGACCAGTTCGGCGGCTACACCGGCATGACCCCGCCGCAGTACCGCGACTACGTCGGCACCTTGGCCGATGAAGAAGGCTTCCCGCGGGAGCGCCTGATCCTCGGCGGCGACCACCTCGGCCCGAATGCCTGGCAGAAACGCCCGGCTGCGGAAGCAATGACCCATGCGCGCGTGCTGATCGAAGCCTACGTTGCCGCTGGTTTCCACAAGATCCACCTGGACTGCAGCATGTCCTGCGCCGATGACCCGGTGCCGCTGCCCGATGCCATCGTCGCTGCACGTTCGGCCGAACTGGCTGAAATCGCCGAACGCACCGCCGCCGAACACGGCCTGCCGCCGCCGGTCTATGTGATCGGCACCGAAGTGCCGATTCCCGGTGGCGAAGCCTCGCTGGCCGGTGGCCTGCAGGTGACCATGCCGGCCGCCGCCGCACAGACCCTGGCCATCCACCAGCAGGCCTTCGATACCCCGCAGCTGCGCGATGCATGGCAGCGCGTGCTGGCAATGGTGGTGCAGCCGGGCGTGGACTTCGACCACAGCAGCGTGCACGAGTACGACGCTGCCGCCGCCAGTGAACTGGCCGACTTCCTCGAACAACAGCCGCGCATCGTGTTCGAAGCGCATTCCACCGACTACCAGCGCGAAAGTGGCCTGCATGCCCTGGTGCGCGACCATTTCGCCATCCTCAAGGTCGGCCCCGCGGCCACCTTCGCCTACCGCGAAGCGCTGTTCGCGCTGGCTGCCATCGAAGCCGAGCTGCTGCCGGCCGCACAGTGCTCGCGCCTGCCGCAGGTGCTGGACGAAGTGATGGTGGCGCAGCCGAAGTCCTGGCAGTCCTACTACCAGGGCGACGAAGCGACCCTGCGCCTGCTGCGCAGCTATTCCTTCAGCGACCGCTGCCGCTACTACTGGGGCGAGCCGGCGCTGCTGCAGGCCGTGCAGACACTGTTCGCCAACCTGGAACAGCACGCGCCACCGCTGGCGCTGCTCAGCCAGTATCTGCCGGAGCAGTACCGCGCCGTGCGCGAGGGCACCCTGGCCAATACGCCTACCGCCCTGGTGCAGCATCGCATCGGCCTGTGCCTGGGCGAATACGCCCGCGCGTGCAGCGCCAACCAGGCCGGATCCCGCAAGCACAACGCAACTTCGGCTGCCGCCGTACTTGCGAACGGCTAATCTCTACCTTTCCCTGCGAAACCGAGAATGGCCATGCGCAACACCCGCTCCCGCCGGCAACAGATCCTGCAGCTGCTGATCGAGCACGGCTCGGTGCAGGTAGCCGATCTGGTCGAGCGCTTCGGCGTGTCGGCGGTGACCATCCGTGCCGATCTGACCCACTTCGAAGCGCAGGGGCTGGCCACGCGTACCCACGGTGGTGCCACCCTGGTGCGAACGCCGCCGCAGGAACAGGACATCCACGAGAAGGATGCGCTGAACCTGCCGCTGAAGGATTCCATCGGCACCGCGGCCGCGCGCCTGGTGCAGGCCGGTGACAACATCATCATCGACTCCGGCTCCACCACTATGACCTTGGCCCGCCACCTGCGCGAACACCGCGATGTGACGGTGATGACCAATGGCCTGAACATCGCCTGGGAACTGGCCAACGCCGCCGGCATCACCGTGCTGCTGACCGGTGGCCTGCTGCGCCAGCAATCGCTGTCGCTGCAGGGCAGCCAGGCCGAAGCCAGCCTCAACTCCTACAGTTTCGACACGCTGTTCCTGGGCGTGGATGGCCTGGACCTGCAGTTCGGCCTGACCACGCACGACGAAGCCGAAGCACGCCTCAACCACCGCATGGTCGAACGCGCACGGCGCATCGTGGTGCTCACCGACGCCTCCAAGTTCGGCCGCGTCAGCCTGCACCGCATCGCCCGCCTCGATCAGATCCACGCCATCATCACCGACGCCGGCATCGACGAGGCAACCCGCGAGGGGCTGCAGCGGCTGGGCATCGAAGTGATCATCGCCGAGCCACCCGCATGACCGACACCCGCTCCCTGCACGGCCGCATCCTTACCCCACTGGGCTGGCGTCGCGGCCAGGTCCAGTTCGATTCGCACGTGCGCCAACTGCAGGTGGACGACCACAGCGGCGGCGATGACCTGCAGCTGCCGGTGATCCTGCCCGGTTTCATCGACCTGCACGTGCATGGCGCGGCCGGCGTGGACCTGATGCAGGGTGGCGATGTGGCCCGCACCATCGCCCGCACCCATGCGCGCTTCGGCACCACCACGCTGCTGGCGACCACCATGACCGCCGGCCTGGACGAGATCGAGTACGCGCTGCAGGGCGTTGCGGCAACAATGGCCGCGCCCGATGCCGATGCGGCCTGCATCGCCGGCGTGCACCTGGAAGGCCCCTTCATCAGCCCGCAGCGGCTGGGCGCGCAGCCCAACCGCACGATCGAGGCGACGATGGCGCTGGTGCGGCAGCTGCACGCGCTGGCACCGATCCGGGTGATGACGCTGGCGCCCGAGATCGGCGAGCACACCGCGCTGATTCCCGCGCTGTCCGCACTCGGCATCCGCGTGCAGCTCGGCCACAGCGCCGGCACCTACGAGGAAGGCGTGGCCGCATTGCAGGCCGGTGCTTCCGGCTTCACCCATCTGTTCAACGGCATGACCGGCGTCGACCACTACCGGCCTGGCATCGCCGCGGCTGCCCTGGCGCACGCGCAGTACGCCGAGATCATTCCCGACCTGCAGCACATCCACCCCGGCGTGATCCGTCTGGCCGCACGCGCGATTCCACGCCTGTACGCGGTGACCGACGCGACCGCCGCCACTGGCATGCCCGATGGCGAGTACGCGCTGGGCGAGCAGCGCGTGCACAAGTGCGGCGGCTGCGTGCGCCTGGCCACCGGCTCGCTGGCCGGCAGTGCGCTGACCATGGACCAGGCGCTGCGCAATCTGGTGCAAGTGGGATTGGATCTGGCTGACGCGTCGCAGCGCGTGTCCACCTTCCCCGCCGATTACCTGGGCTTGAGCGATCGCGGCCGCATTGCGCCCGACGCCCGCGCCGACCTGGTGGTACTGGATGCGGAACTGCGTCTGCAGCAGGTGGTGGTCGGTGGCCGCGTGATCGACCTGCACTAAGCGACGCACGTCTGTAGAGCCGAGCCATGCTCGGCTGCTTTTCGCACCGACATCGACGACGTCCGCGCCGCGCTTCGCGCGGCCAGCCGAGCATCGCTCGGCTCTACATGAAGCGCGCAAGCGCATTGCATCAGCCACGCACCATCCCCGTTATTCCAGGAATACGCCGATGACCGCAGCCACTGCACCTGCCGTACCCGCTTCCACCGCCCCGCGCTGGCCCGTACGCTATCTGCTCTTCATCGGCGGCCTCGGTGGCCTGCTGTACGGCATCGACATCGGCATCATCGCCGGCGCCCTGCCCTATCTTGAAGCCACCGCCAGCCACGCCTGGCAGCTCAGCAGCCAGCAGCTCGGTTTCGTCGTCGCTGCGGTGCTGCTGGGCAGCGTACTGTCCTCGTTGTTCGCCGGCATGATCGCCGACCTCATCGGCCGTCGCGGTGCGATGCTGCTGGCCGGCATCCTGTTCACCGCCAGCATTCCGATCATGGCGCTGGCGTCGGGCTACACCCCGCTGCTGCTGGGGCGACTGCTGCAAGGCGTCAGCGGCGGCCTGATCGGCGTGGTCATTCCGCTGTACCTGGCCGAAGTGCTCAGCCCTGAGCGGCGCGGCCGCGGTGCGGCGATGTTCCAGCTGCTGCTGACCGTCGGCCTGGTGCTGGCCGCGTTGATCGGCCTGTACCACGCGCATGCCGTGGACGCCGCCGCAGAAGCCGTGCGTTCGCTGCCGGTCGCGCAGCAGGCGCAGGAACTGTTCACGGTGAAGGACCATGCCTGGCGCACCATCTTCTGGACCTGCCTGGGGCCGGGCCTGCTGTTCTGCGCCGGCATCTTCTGGCTGTCCGAATCACCGCGCTGGCTGGTGCGTCGTGGCCGCATCGATGATGCGCGGCGCAGCCTGCAGCGCGTGCTGCCCGCTGCCGACGTCGAGCCCACGCTGGCGCAGATCCAGGCACCGGAATCGAGCAGCAGCAGCGGCAAGCGCGACCCGCTGCTCAGCCGCCGCTACGTGGTGCCGTTCGTGCTGGCCTGCGTGGTGCTGGCCTGCACCCAGGCCACCGGCATCAACTCGGTGCTGGCCTATGCGGTGAACATCCTCAACCAGGCAGGCCTGTCCGGCTCGGTCGCCAACGGCGCCGACGTGGCGATCAAGCTGCTCAATGCGGTGATGACCGTGGTCGCGCTGCTGCTGGTCGACCGCAAGGGCCGCAAGTTCCTGCTGATGCTGGGCAGCGGTGGCATCTGCGTGGCCTTGCTGGCCGCAGCAACGCTGTTCTTCCAGGCCGAACGAGGCCGCGCCGACGTGCAGCCGCAGCTGCAGGCCGCGGTAAGTGGCGACGGCCTGCAACTGGTACTCGACGACGCGCGGTGGCAGCGTCTTGCCGGTAGCGTCGACCGCGAGGGCCGGCCGCTGCAGCTGACCGTGTCCTACGCCTACGGCGACTTCACCAACGTACGCGCCCTGCGCAGCGACAACCTGACCGACCGCGAGCTGCGCATCGAACGCGCCGGCACCGTGCAGCCGGACAGCGTCATCGGCGCGTTCTTCCGCACGGTGCACCTGAATCCGTTCGCCGACCCGGCCAGTGCCGCGCAGGCACCCCTGCGCATCGAGCAGGCGCGCATCGGCCCGATCCCGCCGCCCGCGCATGGCTGGGCGGTCGCTGCCTGCATCCTGGTGTTCGTGGCGTTCTTCGCGGTCGGCCCCGGCGTGTGCGTGTGGCTGGCGCTGTCCGAGCTGATGCCCAACCGCATCCGCTCCAACGGCATGAGCATCGCGCTGCTGATCAACCAGTTCGTGTCCACCACCATTGCCGCGATCTTCCTGCCGACGGTGGGGCACTACGGCTACGCCAGCATGTTCCTGTTCTGGGCCGGCTGCACGTTCGTGTTCTTCCTGGTGGCTGCATTGTGGTTGCCGGAAACCAAGGGCCGCTCACTGGAAGAGATCGAAGCCGGATTTGCCCGGTAGCGGTCGACCTTGGTCGACCTCCGCGCGCAGCGCGGAGGTCATATGGCTGGATCAAAGCGCAGTCGACTTTCAGCCGACGCTACCCATCGCGCTGCCGCAGTGAAGTAGACCTCAGCGCAGCTTGCGCAGCTTGAACGCCACCAGCACCTGCAGCACGCCGTACAGCAGGCTGCCGATGCCGATCCACAACGTGGTTACCGCCACGCCGGCATACGGGTTGGCTGCAAACAGCAGGCCCAGCACGATTGCCAGCACACCGCTGAGGATCAGCAGCCACTCACCCTGGATCTGCTTGCGTACGCGAATGGCGAAGACGATGCGGTAGATACCCGCCACCAGCAGCCATGCCGCCAGGAACAGCACCAGCACGCTGGCAGTGGCCAGCGGATTGATCACGGCCAGGATGCCGAAGCCCAGCGAGGCGACGACGTAGAGCAGCAGCCAGCCGCGCGAGGCGCCGCTGCTACCGGTGACCAGCGCCAGCAGACTGATGACACCCTCGACGATGGCCATCACGCCCAGCGTCCACGCCAGCGCGATGGCGGCCGACATCGGCCAGCCGATCGCGATGATGCCGAAGCCCAGCGCGACCAGACCGTACAGCAGCAGGATCCACCAGCTGCGTCCAACGGCCGACAACAGAGGAGACAAGGGGGAATTCATGACCACTCCTTCGATCCGGGTTCATGGCCATCCTAGCCCTTGCGGATGAAAGGGGCGATCACGGAACGCGAGCGCAGACCCATGCACGCACCTCTCCTGCGCCCACCAGCCGCAACGTCTCTGCAATCTCCAGCACGGTACTGCCGGTGGTCATCACGTCGTCCACGATGGTCAGCCGCGCTGGGACGGCGCCGCGCACATCGAAGGCGTCGAACAGGTTGTCGCGGCGCTGCTCGGCGCTGCGTTCGGACTGCGGGGCGGTGTGGCGACGACGATACAGCCCACGCCACGTCGGCAACTGCAGCAGGCGGCACAGTTCGGCGGCCTGGTCGTAACCACGTTGACGCAGGCGTTTCCGGTGCAACGGCACGGGTACCAGCGGCGCGCACGACCATGGCGGCGGGTTGCGCAGCATCAACTGCGCAAGCAGGCGTCCGGCAGCCAGATCCTGATGGAACTTGTAGCGGACCAGCAGTTGATCGACCGGCGGCAGGTACAACAGACTGGCATGGGTCGCGGTCTGCGCTGGCGGCTCATCGCGGCAGGTTCCGCAGATGGGCAGGGCTTCATCCGGTAGCGGCAGCGCGCAGCGACGGCAGGCGCGACCCGCCCACGGCAGCTCGGCGAGGCAGGCGGGGCAAAGATCGAGTCTGTCGTGGCCGGGCTCGCTGCAGACCAGGCAGCGCAAGGGCAGCAGCAGGCGAAAGGCAGCCTGTAGTGGTTCACCGAGGACAGAAGGCAGTGGGAAGCGCATGCCGCAGCATCGCCCTGCAAGCGCAGGCTGCCCATCGGTGAAGGGACTGCATGCATGTCAGTACAGGGAGCGTTGCCCTTGGGGGTCCGCGTCTTGCGCGGCCGTAAGCCTGCGTCGCACCTGCTACCGCGCGCTTTCCCTCCACCACGCGGATACCCAGACCGTGCTTGGCCGAGATATGGGTCACATGGTAGCGGGCGCGATCGAAGGGATCGCGGGTGATCATCACGCCCGAGCTGTCCGAGGGCGCGGCAAGCCATCCCTGCGGATCCGCCGCCAGCTATCATCACCATGGGCACGGTTGCCCTGGACGGGTCTCTGCTGCATGGACGGACTGACGCTTGTCAAAGCAACCGCGCAGGATGCGGATGTGGTCTTCAGACTGATGCAGCTGTACTACTTCGAAGCCTCTGCCTGGAGCGGTGAGGAGATCCGTGCCGATGGCCTTTACGACTGCGCACTTGCCGATGTCCGGGCTCGCCTGCAGGAAGAACCCGAGTGGACCCGTCTGCTCTGGCTCGATGGCCTGCTGTGTGGATTCGTCCAGGTGGATGACGTCGAGTTCCAGGGGCGGCGCGTGCCAGAGTTGGCGGATCTGTTCATCCTTCCAAAACATCGCGGTAAAGGCATCGCATCAGCAGTGGTTGCAGACCTCGTGCGGCCAACAACGGGGGAATGGTTGCTGGCCACATTCCGCAAGGACCATGCAGCGCACGCATTCTGGGAGCGCAATCTTGCAAAGATGGGAATGGCTTGCAGCGTCCCAGCCGGGTCAGAGGGAACAGACTTTCGCTTGTTCCTGATCAGGGCAATATCCTGATGTTGATGCACCTGTCCAATGCATGGCGGTGCAGATTATTCATCAAAACCGCTTGTTTTTCCCTCTTCGGGACCGTGCACTGTCGACCAGCGCTGTGCACGAAACTCCGAACGGATCGACGTCAGGCGCGCGTAAGCGCGATCCATCGGTAGCCGAAATAGACGGCGCCTGCGGCGACGGGCGCCAGACTTATCCAGAGCGGCAGCCCGAGCACGAAGAACATCAGTGTGGCGGCAGCAAGCGCGAGGATCGACAGCCCGATCACCCGGATATCGAACAGCGCGATATCCGCTGCGTCTTCTTTCCAGGTGTTTTGCGCCCGGCCCCTGCTGGCGCGCTGCCGACGCAGCAGCCATACATCGGAGACGAAGCTGGCTATCCCTTCCAACAGATCACCGATGAAGCCAGACATGGACGATTCCTGACGGCCGGATTGAAGGGGTAGATCTTCATGGCGCGCGCGTTGGCGCGTCAAGCGATCGTTCCCGGGGCCCGGGGGAGCCGATCCAGCGTGATGGATCGTGGCATGCGCTGCTTGACAGGCAACCGGGATGTCCTGACTCTCCGCAGCATGACTATCGACGTTGAACACCTGAGCCTGCGCGAACTGAACGCCCTTGTGACTGCTGCCGAGCAGCGGAGGGCGCTGGTCGCCAGCCGCCGCCCGGTGGCCGTCGTCCGCCGCAAGCTGATCGCCTTCGCTGCGCAATGCGGTTACACGATCGAGGAACTGATCGGCACCGCGCCCGCCGAGGCCACGGCGCCGGCGAGAAAACCTGCCGCACGGCGCAGGCCCGGCAAGGTAGCCGCCAAGTACCGCGATCCGGACAACAAGCGCAACACGTGGTCGGGCCGCGGCCGGATGCCGCGCTGGCTTGCCGAGAAGACCAAGCATGGTCGCAGCCCCGCTGATTTCCTGATTCCCGGGCTGGGTCGGTCCGCCGCTCGCAAGACCAGCACGATCGGCCAGCGAACGGTCTTCAAACAAGGCTGACTGCAGACGCTGGGCGCCCGGAGCGGACGCTGGCCGGCCACTCACGACGGCGTCTCATCGCTGAACCGTGCAGCCAACGCGCGCGTTTCCAGGTACGGCGGTGCATCCGCTGGTCTGCCTGCTGCGTACCTTCCATGCCCCCATGCCGGGGGCGGAAGTACCCAGGAGACGCACCATGCACGCTCTTCTTCAACGTATCGCCCTCACCGCCAGCCTTGCTGTGCTCTGCGGCACCGCCTCGGTCAGCTTCGCCGCCGACACGGTGATGGTCGGTGGCGCTGCGATGTACCCCAACAAGACCATCGTCGAGAACGCCCTCAACTCCAGGGACCACACCACGCTGGTGGCCGCCGTGAAGGCCGCCGGGCTGGTGGATACGCTCAATGGCAAAGGCCCGTTCACGGTCTTTGCGCCCACCAACGAGGCATTTGCCAAGCTGCCCGCAGGCACGGTCGACACTCTGGTCAAGCCGGAGCACAAGGCAGACCTGACCAAGATCCTGACCTACCACGTGGTCGCCGGCACCCATACCTCGCAGCAGTTGATGGCCGACGCCAGGAAGCACGGCGGCACAGTGTCGCTGAAAACCGTGGAAGGCGAGCCGCTGACCGTGAAGCTGCACGACGGCGCGCTTTGGGTGGTTGATGCCAAGGGCGGCAAGGCCGCCATCAGCATTGCCGATGTCAGGCAGTCCAATGGCGTGATCCATGTCGTGGACACGGTACTGATGCCGAAGTGATCTGATGCGCCGGGCGGGCATTCAACGCAATGCCCCGCTCGGTGCATGGCTCGTGCACGCTGGCCGCTCTACTGCATCGTAGCGACGGCAGTTACCTGCAACGCCATCCAGCCGCTCACTCCTCGCCCAGTGCCACCGGCAACGGCACCTTGCGGATCAACTTGAGCGCGCGTCCTTCCAGCACGTAGAAGAACGCGAAGTTGCCGGTCCTTGCGTAGTTGTCGTCGAACTCCCCGCCCTCGGCCACTACCAGCGCGCTGTGCGGATCGACCTTGACCACCATCGGGCCGAGCTCTCCGCCCAGCGATGGCGTAGCGAGCTTGCCGGTACGCTTGCTGACGAAGGTCATCGAAACACAACTGGTGCCGCAACCCCAGCCCACCAGCGTGTACTCGCCGGCAAAGCGGACCTCTCCGTCCTTCAGGGCTGCAGACAGGCGCGTCCTGAACATGCGGGCGCGCGGATCGCTGAGATCCAGCGATGCGGTCGGCCCGCTGTAGAACTTTGTCACGGGGTAGTCGGCGAATCTGGGATTGCCGCCTTCGCCATTGAAGATCGCCTCGCGGATTCGCACGTTCTCCGCGACTTGTGCCGCAGTCGGGCCAATGGAACTTGTGGCATCCGTGGGATACGGGGTGCTTGCCTGCATGGCCTGCGCCTGCCTCGCCGAACAAAGGATCAGTCCTGCGCCGGCCATGGCCAGTAGGACGGTCGTGCAACTTCTGAACATGCTCATCTCCTCGAGATGCCTTATCGCTCTGCACATGCTTCGGCGGCAAGCGAGCAGATCTGCACGACAGCTGCGACCTGCGGTCCCTTTCCCACATGCCTGCAATCCTGCAACCAGATCAATGCGTGCTGCCCCACCTTGAGGTCGGTCTCCTCGATACCGCCGCCATAGACCGTCCACAGACCAGTGCCCTCGTTGACGATAGTGCGGTGAACCAAGCCTGCTTTGGTCTGGACCGTCAGCCGGTGATCGTGGATCTTCACGATCTTCCCCGTCACCGAGGGCGGCGAGGGAGGAATGTCATCGCCATCGGCAGCCGGGAGCACGCACTGCGTCGTCGCCAGGGCGATGCCGGGAATGGGGGTCAGCATCAAGGCAGTGGCAATGGCCGTCGCCTGCAGCGCGTTCGCCGCCACGGCCTTCAGTACGGCGATCAATGGGTTGTTCATGGCAATCCTTTGCGTGAGCGCCCAGTCTAAACTTCGGACGCAATGTAAACTTATCAATATCCGCAACAGTTGACAGCTCGCCACGAGCCACCCAGACTGCGCCCTCGCTCCAGCCCTTCCAAGGTCCCGCCATGGCAACCGCCATCCGCCACGACTGGCACCACGACGAACTGCAGGCGCTGTTCGACCTGCCCTTTCCGGAACTGCTGTTCCGCGCCGCCGCCGTCCACCGCGAGCACTTCGACCCGGCCCAGGTACAGGTCTCCACGCTGCTGTCGGTGAAGACCGGTGGCTGCCCGGAAGACTGCGCGTACTGCCCACAGGCGCAGCGCTACAGCACCGGGGTCAACGCACAGAAGCTGATGGACACCGACGCGGTGCTGGCCAAGGCACTCCAGGCGAAGGCGGCCGGTGCTTCGCGTTTCTGCATGGGTGCGGCCTGGCGTTCGCCGAAGGACCGTGACATTCCGAAGGTGGCTGCGATGATCGCCGGAGTGAAGGCGCTGGGCCTGGAAACCTGCGCCACGCTGGGCATGCTCAGTGGCGAGCAGGCGCGCGCGTTGAAGGACGCCGGCCTGGACTACTACAACCACAACCTCGATACCGCGCCGGACTACTACGACTCGATCATCCATACCCGGCAGTACCAGGATCGCCTGGATACGCTGGGCCATGTGCGCGATGCGGGGCTCAAGACCTGCTGCGGCGGCATCGTCGGCATGGGTGAAACGCGCGCGCAGCGCGTCGGCTTGCTGCTGGCGCTGGCCACGTTGCCGGCACATCCCGATTCGGTGCCGATCAACAAGCTGGTGCAGGTCGCCGGCACACCGCTGCATGGCAGTGCCGAGCTGGACCCGTTCGAGTTCGTGCGCATGATCGCCGTGGCGCGCATCGCCATGCCGCGTTCGATGGTGCGGCTGTCGGCCGGCCGCGAAGCGATGAGTGACGAACTGCAGGCGCTGTGCTTCCTGGCCGGCGCCAACTCCATCTTCTATGGCGACAAGCTGCTGACCACCGGCAACCCGGAAAGCGAGCGCGACATGGCCCTGTTCGCACGGTTGGGCCTGCAGCCGATGGCGGTGCAGGTAGACGCCGACGGTCACGACCATGGCGGCACCGTGCATGCCGATATCAGCGCCGATGCCCCCGGCTGCGGCTGCGCCCACGCGGCCTGAGCCGGCGGCCAAGCAGGCGTCGCGGCAACGCGCTACCCTAGCCGCCCCGTCGCCGCATCCAGCCGCCATGGCACGCCCCGACCTGACCGCCCGCCTCCAAGCCCAGCGCGCGTTGCGCGATGCACAAGGCCGTCGCCGCCCGCGGCGCACGGTCACCCGTCGCGATGGTGTGCGCCTGGAAGTCGATGGGCGCTGGCTGACCGGCTTCTGCAGCAACGATTACCTGGGCCTGGCCCAGCAGTTCAGCGTGGTCAACGCACTGCAGGACGCCGCCGCGCGCGAAGGTGCTGGCGCAGGTGCTTCGCACCTGGTCTGCGGCCACCACGCGCTGCATGACGCATTGGAACGCGAAGTGGCCGAGTGGCTCGGTTACCCGCGTGCGCTGCTGTTCGGCAGTGGCTTCGCCGCCAACCTGGCCGTGCAGCAGGCGTTGCTGAGCGAAGAGAACGATGTCTGCGTGCAGGACAAGCTCAACCACGCCAGTCTGCTCGATGCCACGCGGCTGGCCGGCGCGCGCCTGCGCCGCTACCCGCACCTGGATGCGGAAGGTGCGATGCGCCAGCTCAAGCATGCGCCCGATGGCGCGGCGATGCTGGCCACCGATGGTGTCTTCAGCATGGATGGCGATATCGCGCCGCTGCGTGCGCTGTCGCTGGTCGCGCGCCTGCAGCAGGCGTTGTTCTACGTGGACGATGCGCATGGCGTGGGCGTGCTTGGCGATGGCCGTGGCGCGGTCGCCACCGCCGGCCTGGGCGTGGACGATGTGCCGCTGCAGCTGGTCACCCTGGGCAAGGCGCTCGGTGGTTCCGGCGCGCTGGTGCTCGGCCGCGAAGACCTGATCGAGCATCTGGCCGAAACCGCACGCCCCTACATCTACACCACCGCCATGGCGCCGGCATTGGCGGCATCCGCGCTGGAAGCGGTGCGGCTGGCCCGACGCGATCATTGGCGGCGCGCGAAGCTGGCCGATCTGATTGCACTGTTCCGCGGCGAAGCGCGCCGTCACGGGCTGGATCTGATGGCATCGGAAACGCCGATCCAGCCGTTGCTCTGTGGCGACGACCACACCGCCGTGGCGATGTCGCAGGCGCTGGAACAGGCCGGCTGGCTGGTCGGCGCGATCCGCCCACCGACCGTGCCGGAGGGCAAGGCGCGCCTGCGCGTCACCTTGTCCGCGCTGCACACCACCGAACAGGTGCGCGGCCTGGTCGAAGCCATCGCCGTTGCACGCGACCGCGTGGCCTTTGCCGCGCGCGAAGTGCTGCCGCCGTCGTTGCCGGCGCTGGCCTGAGTGATCGTGTAGTTCCCCATGCATATCGAAGTGACCGGCCATGGGCCGGACCTGGTACTGATTCACGGCTGGGCCCTGCAGGGCGGCGTATTTGCGCCGCTGGTGCAGCGTCTGGCCGATCGGTTCACGCTGCATCTGGTCGACCTGCCCGGCCACGGCCACAGCCGAGACGACAGCACGCCGCTGCGTCTGCCGTTCGTGGTCAACGCCATTGCCGCGGCCACACCGCCGGCGGTGTGGTGCGGTTGGTCACTGGGTGGCCTGTTCGCGCTGCACGCGGCGGCCACGCTGCCGAAGGTACGTGGTCTGGCGATGATCGCCGCCACGCCGCGCTTCGTGCGCGCTGATGACTGGCCGCACGCTGTGGAGCCGTCGGTGTTCGAGCAGTTCGGTCGTGACCTGGCGCAGGACTTCAGTGGCACCCTGGAGCGTTTCCTGGCACTGGACGTGATGGGTTCGGCGCATGCCCGCGAGGAACTGCGCACCCTGCGCCAGCGCCTGGTCGAACGCGGTGCGCCTACCGAACGCGCATTGCGCGAGGGCCTGCAGCTGCTGGAGAACACCGACCTGCGCGGCGCCCTGCCCGCACTGGGCAAGCCCAGCCTGTGGATTGCCGGCCAGCGCGACCGCCTGGTCTCGCCGGCCGCGATGCAGGCCGCTGCCGCGCTGGCGCCGGGCGGACAGTCGCTGACCGTCGCCCATGGCGGCCACGCCCCCTTCCTCGGCCATGCCGATGAAGTGGCAGCCGCTCTGCAACACTTCGTTGCCGGCCTGTCACCGGCCGATGGCGGACAATGAGCCTCCCAACGCTTCTGCAGGACTGACGCATGGATCTGGGCATTTCCGGCCGCTGGGCACTGGTCTGCGGCGCCAGCAAGGGGCTTGGCCTGGGCTGCGCGCGCGCATTGGTGCGCGAAGGCGTGAACGTGGTCATCGTCGCCCGCGGTGACGCTGCGCTGCAGGCCGCGGCTGCGGAACTGCGCGCGCTGCCCGGTGCCGCTGAAGTACGCGCGATCGCCGCCGACGTCACCACCGAGGCGGGCCGCGCCCACGCGCTGGCCGCCTGCCCGCAGGTCGACATCCTGGTGACCAACGCCGGTGGCCCGCCGCCGGGCGACTTCCGCACGTTCGAGCGCGACGACTGGATCGCCGCGCTGGACGCCAACATGCTGGCGCCGATCGCGCTGATCCGCGCCACCGTGGACGCGATGATCGAACGCGGCTTCGGCCGCATCGTCAACATCACCTCGTCATCGGTGAAGGCACCCATCGATACGCTGGCCCTGTCCAACGGCGCGCGCAGCGGCCTGACCGGTTTCGTCGCCGGGCTGGCGCGGCGCACCGTTGCCCACAACGTCACGATCAACAATCTGCTGCCCGGCCAGTTCGATACCGACCGCCTGCGCGCCAACTTCGCCCACGCCGCGGGGCAGGATGGTGATGCGCAGGCTGTGGCCGAACGCCGCCGCCAGCAGATCCCCGCTGGCCGCTTCGGTACGCCGGACGAATTCGGCGCCGCCTGCGCCTTCCTGTGCAGCGCACAGGCGGGCTACCTCACCGGACAGAACCTGCTGATCGACGGCGGCGCCTACCCCGGTACGTTCTAAGAGACTTCTGCAATGCCGTCCCACTTCGATACCCGCCATGTCCGTCGCGCCTTTGCCCGCGCCGCCAGCAGCTACGACGCTGCTGCCGCCCTGCAGCGCGAGGTGCAGTCGCGGCTGCTGGAATCGCTGGATTACCTGGAGGCGCGCAAGCCGGACGTGGTGCTGGATATCGGCGCCGGCACCGGTCATGCCAGCGCGCTGATGAAGAAACGCTGGCCGAAGGCGCAGGTGATCGCGCTGGATGTGGCGCTGCCGATGCTGGACCAGGCCAAGCGCCAGGCCGGCTGGTGGAAGCCGTTCCAACGCCTGGCCGCCGATGCGACCGCGCTGCCGTTGGCCGACAACAGCGTGGATGTGATCTTCAGCAACCTGTGCCTGCAGTGGGTGGATGACCTGCCGGCGGTGTTCGCCGGTTTCCGCCGCGTGCTCAAGCCCGGTGGGCTGCTGCTGTGTTCGACCTTCGGGCCGGAAACGCTGATCGAACTCAATGAAGCCTTCGCCGCCGCCGATGACCGCCCGCACGTGAGCCGCTTCGCGCAGATCGCCCAGTTCGGCGATGCGCTGATGATGGCCGGCTTCCGCGATCCGGTACTCGACCGCGACCTGTTCACCCTCACCTACGACGATCTGCCTTCGTTGATGCGCGAGCTGCGCGCGATGGGCGCGACCAACGCACGCGTCGATCGCCGCCATACGTTGACCGGTCGCGGTCGGTTTGCGGCGGCCGCGGCGGCGTACGAACCGATGCGCCGTGACGATGGCAAGCTGCCCAGCAGCTGGGAAGTGATCTACGCCCATGCCTGGGCACCCGACCCGGGCGCACCGATCCGCGAAGGCGGGCATGACATTGCTTCCGTGCCGGTGTCGGCGATTCCGATCCGGCGCAAGCAGACCTGATTCGAAGGCGCCGCCGGGCATGGCCCGGCGCTACCGGGCGCGCGTCATGGGTAGCGCCGGGCCATGCCCGGCGAGCGCAGCGGCAGCCGCTCAGGTATTGGCCGGTGAACTCAGCGGCGGCCGCACAAGATCACGGTGGAAGAAGTAGATCTCCTGCACCAGGAAGCGCCAGCTGGTATGGAAGCTGCGGAAGCGCGTGCTCGGCGTGGAAGACGCCAACGCCTGGATACCCAGCGCCTTGCTCAGGCGCAGCGCGCGCGCCATGTGCAGCGGGTCGCTGACGATGATCACCGAATGCAGCTTGCGCTGGTCCATCAGCCGCTTGGCCTCGACCAGGTTCTGCACGGTATTGCGCGAGGCGGTCTCGATGAGGATCGCGTCATCGGGAATGCCGTGCTTGAGCGCATAGCGCCGGGCCACCTGCGATTCCGAGAAGCGCGCGCCGCTGCCGCCATAGCCACCGGTGAAGATCAGCAGTGGCGCGTAGCCGGCGTCGTACAGATCCAGGCCATGGCGGATGCGTTCTTCAAACACCGGCGAGGGCTTTGAATCATAGGCGGCCGCGCCGAGAACGATGATCGCGTCCGCCTTGGCCGCCTGGTCGCGTTCACCGACCCAGACGATCCAGGCGGTCACGCCCAGCAGCCAGATCACCAGCAACACGAACAACCGCCACAACCAACCGAGCAGGCCGGTACGTTCGCGATGGCGGCCGCGGCTCACGGCGCTCCCCAACGCAGGGCAGGCAGATCGACATTGCCACCGGACAGCACCAGCCCCACGCGCAGGCCGGCGAAGCGCGCAGGCTGCGCAAGCACCGCCGCCAGCACGATCGCCGAGGACGGTTCGACCACCTGCTTGAGCACGTCCCACAGCAGGCGCATCGCCGCCACGGTGGCGGCATCGTCAACCACGATGACCTCGGCACCTGCGGCCTGCAGCAACGCGAAGTTGGGTGCACCGATCAGCGTGCGCAGTCCATCGCAGATCGTGTCCGGGGCAAATGCCTCCTGCCGCTTGCCGGTTGCCAGCGAACGGGCGGTGTCGTCGGCACCAGCCGGCTCGGCCAGCACCAGCCGGGTGCCCGGGCTTGCGTGCTGCAGGGCCAACGCGGTCCCACTGGCCAGGCCACCGCCGCCCACCGGCACCACCAGCACGTCGAACGGACCCTCACTGTGCAGCAGCTCCAGCGCGGCCGTGCCCTGCCCGGCCATCACTGCGGGGTTGGTGTACGGGTGGACCAGAGTGGCGCCGGTATCGGCCTGCACCTTGGCGCAGGTGGCCTCGCGGTCGGCGATGGTGGCCGGGCAGCGCCAGAGGGTGGCACCATGCCGGGCGATGTTGGCCAGCTTGGCGGCCACCGCCCCTTCGGGCACCACCACGTGGCAGGGGATGCCCCGCGTGCGGGCAGCCAGCGCCAAGGCGGCGCCGTGATTGCCCGAGGAATGGGTCACCACACCGGCACTGGCGTGATCGGCATCCAGCGACCACACCGCATTGCAGGCACCACGGAACTTGAACGCGCCACCCCGCTGCAGGTGCTCGGCCTTGAACGCCAGTCGCGCACCAGCCAATGCGTCCAGCGTGCGCGAGCGCAGCACCGGGGTCACGCTGGCATGGGGCGCTATCCGCGCAGCGGCGGCAAGGACGTCATCAGCGCGGGGCAACAGTGAATCGCTCATGACGCAAGATTAACTTATGCCTCCGCGCTGGCGAGGGCGCCATCGGTCATGCCAGCATGCTGGCGTACACCGCCATTCATCCTGGGCGGTGGAGTTAAGGGCTGATTCAACGCTGGCGGCTGAAGCTGCCTGCATACCCGTCCTCTGGGGGGACCCATCATGAAAACGCGCCTGATGCTTGCCGGTGGCCTGTTGCTGGCCCTGACCGGTTGCACCACTTACGACTATGTCGGTGGCCGCGGCGGTGGTTACTACCACGGTGCGCCGTCGGTGGAGTACCGCTACCCCAATGGTTACCCCTATGACGCCGGCTACCCGTATTACGGTGGCTATGGCGGCTACGGCGGTGGCTATTACGGCTACGGCGGCCCGTACTACCAGCGGCCGATCTACCGCCCGCCGCACAACAACCACCGCCCGCCACCGCGTCCGGGCAATGGCGGCGAGAACCGCCCGCCGCCGCCGCCGCGCCAGAACAATGGCGGCTCGCCCTGGCGCAACATGGATTCAATGCGTCGTCCGCCGCAGCCCGCGCAGCGGGTCGAGCGCCCGTCGCCGCCGCCGCAGGCACGACCGGCTCCGGCTCCGCGTGCGCCGAGGATGAACAGTTCCCCCTGGCGTGCGATGGATCAAGAGAGATAGCGCACAGTTGTGGCTGTTCCGTCTTGCATTTCACACGGTCCAAGCCTCAATCTACGCAGGTGGTGACGGCCCGCGTCACAAAGTGACAAAAACGTTAAGGGCACGTCCCAAACAGCTCTGCGTCGATATCCGACAGGAACATCTGGATCCCCCCTGTTCCGGCCCTGTCGGATGTCGGCACCTTTGAAGACGAACGGCCCCGCACTGCGGGGCCGTTTGTTGTTCCGGGGCGCCGCAACGGCATCCACGCATGGCGTGGATCTACCTGGACACTGCGCGCGGGAGCCGTTTTCACGCCATGTCTGGTCGCAGCCCGGGCACCAGGACAGTAGATCCACGCCATGCGTGGATGACGCTTTCCCGGAAGCCACAAAAAAAAACAGGGCCGGACAGTCCCCCGACTGCCGGCCCCTCTGCTTCCCCACCGTGCGCCTGTACCGGCCCCTGTTCCAATTCCGGTCACCAGCGCCTGCGGCGCCAGCCACGGTGGGTGCTATTGGGTTATCTGCAAATATCCTGCCAACTTTAGGGTTGATTTCGACGCCAGCCGACCGGCGCCGGCGTCCCTGCCCCGATTGGCGCTAAAATCGCCACCCCGGCATGGCCCCCCGGCCGCGCCTGCCCCTTGCTGAACAGCCTCCATGATCGATTCCTTCCATCGTTACGACGTCATCGTCATCGGCGGCGGCCACGCCGGCACCGAGGCCGCGCTGGCTGCGGCCCGTACCGGCGTGCGCACCCTGTTGTTGACCCACAACATCGAAACGGTGGGGGCGATGAGCTGCAACCCGGCCATCGGCGGCATCGGCAAGGGCCATCTGGTCAAGGAAATCGACGCCCTCGGCGGTGCGATGGCGCATGCCGCCGACCGCGCCGGCATCCAGTGGCGCACGCTCAATGCCTCCAAGGGCCCGGCCGTGCGCGCCACCCGCTGCCAGGCCGACCGCAACCTGTACCGCATGGCGATCCGCGCCATCGTCGAGGGCCAGGCCAACCTGACCGTGTTCCAGGCGGCGGTGGATGACCTGGTCATCGAGGGCGACCACGTGCGCGGGGTCATCACCCAGACCGGCCTGCGTTTCGACGCCGAGGCCGTGGTGCTGACCGCCGGCACCTTCCTGGCCGGCAAGATCCACGTCGGCCCGACCCAGTACGCCGCTGGCCGCATGGGTGACCCGCCGGCCACCACGCTGGCCGCGCGCCTGCGCGAGCGGCCGTTCCAGGTGGACCGCCTGAAGACCGGCACGCCGCCGCGCATCGACGGCCGTTCGCTGGACTACAGCGTGATGGACGAGCAGCCCGGCGACACGCCGCGCCCGGTGATGTCCTTCCTCGGTTCGGTGGATGAGCATCCGCAGCAGGTCAGCTGCTGGATCACCCATACCAGCGAGCAGACCCACCAGATCATCCGCGACGCTCTGCACCGCTCGCCGCTGTACAGCGGCCAGATCGAAGGCATCGGCCCGCGCTACTGCCCGTCCATCGAAGACAAGGTGGTGCGCTTCGCCGAGAAGGCCAGCCACCAGATCTTCGTCGAGCCGGAAGGCCTGGGCATCGTCGAGATCTATCCCAACGGCATTTCCACTTCGCTGCCGTTCGACGTGCAGCTGGAGATGGTGCGCAGCATCCGCGGTTTCGCCAACGCGCACATCACCCGCCCTGGTTACGCCATCGAATACGACTTCTTCGATCCGCGCGGGCTGAAAGCCTCGCTGGAAACCAAGCTGGTCAACGGCCTGTTCTTCGCCGGCCAGATCAACGGCACCACCGGTTACGAAGAAGCGGCCGCGCAGGGCTTGCTGGCCGGCCTCAATGCCGCTCGCCAGGTGCGTGGCCTGGATGGCTGGTGCCCGCGTCGCGACGAAGCCTACCTCGGCGTGCTGGTGGACGACCTGATCACCCACGGCACCAACGAGCCGTACCGCATGTTCACCAGCCGCGCCGAATACCGCCTGCAGCTGCGCGAAGACAACGCCGACCAGCGCCTGACCCCGGCCGGCCGCGACATGGGCCTGGTCGATGACCATCGCTGGAGTGCCTTCGAAACCAAGCAGGCCGCCGTAACCGCAGAACGCACCCGCCTGGGCGCGCTGTGGGCGACCCCGGCCAATGCGCTGGGCCGCGAAGTACAGGAAACGCTCGGCGTGGCAGTCAGCCGCGAAACCAACGTGCTGGACCTGATCAAGCGCCCGGAACTGGATTACGCGCAGCTGATGCAGGTGCCCTCGCTCGGCCCCGCCGTGGCCGATGGCAAGGTGGCCGAACAGGTAGAGATCGGGGTGAAGTACGCCGGTTACCTGGATCGCCAGCGCGAGGAGATCGAGCGCCAGCAGCGGCATGAAGCAACCCCGATTGCCGGCGATTTCGACTACGCCATCGTGCGCGGGTTGTCAGCCGAAGCGCTGCAGAAGCTGGAGCGCGTTCGTCCGCAGACCATCGGCCAGGCACAGCGCATTCCGGGCATGACCCCGGCGGCGATCTCGCTGCTGCTGGTGCACCTGGAGCGCGCGCGGCGCGGACGCGTGGCGTAACGCGGGATCGGCAAATGCCATCCACGCATGGCGTGGATCTACTCGCGGTCCGCTCTGGTAGGTGTCGACCTTGGTCGACACGGATGCATGAAGCATCCCGGTCGCGGCAGGCGCCCGCGGGGTCGGCATCGGCGGAGCGCGTATCATCATCGCGATTGCCCTGATCTGCTGGAGACACCGATGACCCCGCTGCGCCCTTTCCGCGACAAGATGCCGGTGCTCGGCCAGCGCGTGTATGTCGATCCGGCCTGCACCATCATCGGTGATGTCGAACTGGCCGACGACGTGTCGGTCTGGCCGGGCACGGTCATCCGCGGCGACGTCAATTTCGTCCGCATCGGTGCACGCACCAACGTGCAGGACGGCACCATCATCCACGTCAGCCACCACAGCCCGTACAACAAGGCCGGCTACCCGACCCTGATCGGCGAAGGCGTGACTGTCGGCCATGGCTGCATCATCCACGCCTGCAGCATCGGCGATTACAGCCTGATCGGCATGGGCGCGTGCATCCTCGACGGTGCCCGGGTCGAGCGCCATGGCTTCGTCGGTGCCGGTGCAGTGGTCGGCCCGGGCAAGGTGGTGGGCGAAGGCGAACTGTGGGTGGGCAACCCCGCCCGTCCGGCGCGCACGCTCAGCGACAAGGAGATCGAGTCGCTGCACTATTCGGCCGACCACTACGTGCGGCTGAAGGACGAGTACCTGGGCTGAGGCCGCATCGCCGGTGGCCGGGCTCTGCTAAAGTCTGGGCCCGACCAGGAACCGTCGAGACCCCCATGCCCGTGGCTGCACGCCGGAGAGGACTCCAGCGCCCACTTCGGCGGCCATCGCGCTGATGGCCGCGCCGATGCTCGATACCTACCGCGAGGTGGTAACGCCGGAAGGCGTGCCGCTGCAGTTGCCTGCGGCCGGACCGATGCCGCGCGCCCTGGCCTGGCTGATCGACCTGGCAGTCCGCTTCGGCGCGCTGACCGCGCTGTCCATTCCGCTGGCCCTGCTCGATGAGTTCGGCCGCGGCCTGTACATGGCGCTGATGTTCCTGCTGATGTGGGCCTACCCCATCGTCTGCGAAGCGCTGTGGGGCCGCACCCTCGGCAAACGTGTTCTTGGCCTGCGGGTGCTGGCACAGGATGGCGCACCGGTGGGCTGGATGGCTTCGATCACCCGCAACCTGCTGCGCACCGTGGACATGCTGCCCTTCGGCTACGCGCTGGGCCTGATCAGCAGCCTGTTCGATCCGCATGGCCGCCGCCTGGGCGATCTGGTTGCCGGCACGATGGTGGTGCATTCGCCACCGCACTACCTGCCGCCGCCGGCCACCATCGACAGCGTGCTGGCCCCGCCGCAACCGCTGCGGCCGGAGGAACAGGCGGCAGTGATGGCCTTCGCCGAGCGCGCGCCACGCCTGTCTCCCGCGCGCCAGCAGGAGCTGGCCGGCATCGCTGAGCCATTGACCAGTGCGTCCGGCCAGGTCGGCGTGCTGCGCCTGTATGCGATGGCCAACTGGTTGCTGGGTCGACGATGAAGCAGGAACAGTTCGTCGCCCGCCATCAACAGGAATGGCATGACCTGGAGCAGTGGCTGCAGCATCGCGCCGGTGCCTCGCGTCGGCGTCGGCGCAAGCCGGGTGCAGAGGAGGCCGGCGATGTCAGCTTCCCACAGCGCTACCGACGGCTGTGCCAGCAGCTGGCGCTGGCCCGCGAACGCGGCTACAGCCCGCAGCTGGTGCAGCGTCTGCAGCAGCTGATGCAGGACGGCCATGGCGTGCTGTACCGCACGCCACCCACCCGCTGGCGGCGCGCACTGGAATTCCTGGTCGCTGATTTCCCGCTGCTGGTACGCAGCCAGGCGCGCAGCATGTGGGCGGCGCTGGCGATGTTCGCGGTGCCCGCGCTGGCCTGCTTCGTGCTGGTGCAGGTGTACCCGGACAGCATCCACCTGCTGATGGACAACAGCCAGATCGCCGAGATGGAACGCATGTACGATCCATCCGCCGAGCGCCTGGGCCGCGACAGCGGCACCGACTGGATGATGTTCGGCTACTACATCATGAACAACATCGGCATCGCCCTGCGCACCTTCGCCAGCGGCCTGCTGGCCGGATTGGGCACGCTGCTGGTGCTGTTGTTCAACGGCATCACCATCGGCGCGGTGGCCGGCCATCTGCAGCACATCGGCCACGGTGGCCCGTTCTGGCGCTTCGTGGTCGGCCATGGTGCGTTCGAGCTGACCGCGATCGTGATCGCTGGCGGTGCCGGCCTGCAGCTGGGCATGAAACTGCTGGCGCCCGGGCGCCGCCGCCGTCTGGATGCGCTGGTTGAAGGGGGGCGCATCGGCGCGCGGCTGTGCCTGGGCGCGGCCTTCATGCTGCTGCTGGCAGCGTTCGTGGAAGCGTTCTGGTCGTCCATCGCCGAAATCCCGGCTGCAGTGAAGTTCAGCGTGGCCGGTGTGCTGTGGGCCGGCGTGCTGCTGTGGCTGTGGCGCGGTGGACGCGGAGGCAGCCATGCGGATTGACCACCTGGACGTGGTGCTGCGCGCGCGCAGCAGCTGGGAAGCAATGGAGCTGGGCACCGCGCTGACCCGCCGCCATGCACGCGGTGTGTGGGGCAGCTGGCTGCTGGCCAGTGCGCCGTTGTTCGTGCTGTTCAATGCGCTGGCCTGGTGGCTGGATGCCTTCGGCTGGGCCTGGCTGGCGATGTGGTGGTGCAAGCCCTTGTTCGAGCGCGCACCGCTGTACGTACTTTCGCGCGGCATCTTCGGCGAGCGGGTCGGTCCGCGCGCTGCACTGCGCGCGCAGCGGCAGTGGGGTGGCAGTGGCTTCTGGGGCTACCTGGGCTGGCGCCGCTTCAGCGGTCTGCGCAGCCTGTGCCTGCCGGTCAACCTGCTGGAGGGCAATGCGCCCGCACAGCGCGGTGCTCGCCGGCGAGCGGTCGCTGCCGGCGCCGCAGGCCCTGCACTGGTGCTGGCGATGATCTGCCTGGCCTTCGAACTGGTGCTGGTGGTGGGCGCGATCGCAACCATCTTCATCTTCATTCCCCTGGAACTGCTGCCCGAATCCTGGCGCGCGGCGTGGGCGATGGTCAGCGTGGAAGCGCCTGCGTGGGCCAAGCTTGGCCTCAACCTGCTGTGCTGGCTGGCAGCGGCGCTGATCGGCCCGTTCTACGTGGGCGCCGGCTTCGGCCTGTACTTGAACCGGCGCACGCAGATGGAAGCGTGGGACGTGGAAATCGCCCTGCGCCGCCTGCGCGAACGCTTGCTGCCCATCGCCTCTTCGTTGGTGCTGCTGCTGTCCCTGGCGCTGCCGTTGGCGCCCGCGCACGCGCAGGACGCCGACACGCCGGACGCCGGGCAGACCGCCACGGCCAGCGCCGAGGAAGACGAAGACGCTGAAGAAGCCGAGGAAGCAGCCACTGCGGAAAACGATCCGGCCAATACACCGGCGGTGATCTTCGGCGACAAGGCGATGGATACCGCTGGCTTCCGCCAGGCCGTGAACCGCGCTTACGAAGATCCGTTGCAGCGGCCGACGCGGCAGGTCAGCCGATGGAAGCCGATCGAAGAAGCGGCCGAGAAGAAGAAAGACAAGAAGGATCTGCAGAAGGACAGCGGCAGCGACGCAGACCGCAAGGCGCGCAAGAGCGGCCAGCTGTGGCTGGCCCGGATCGCCGAATGGGGCCTGTGGGGGCTGCTGGGTGTCCTGCTGCTGGTGCTGCTGTTGACCGCGCGGCTGTGGCTGCCGTGGTTGCGCGGTTCCGGCCGCCGCAAAGAAAAGCAGGCACCGCAGGTCACTGAAGAACAGGTGGAAATGCCGGTGGTGCTGCCGCCGGATGTGGCGACCCAGGCCGGCCTGCTGTGGGACCAGGGACGACCGCGGCAGGCGCTGGCCCTGTTGTATCGCGCCAGCGTACGCACGCTGGTGGAGCGCACCGGCATCGCTTTGCCGCCTGGTGCGACCGAAGCACAGTGCCTGCGTGCCTCGCGGCGTCTGACCGACAGCACCGACCGTGAACTGTTCGCGCGCATCGTGCGCATGTGGCAGTACGCCGCCTACGGTGGGCGCCTGCCTGCCCGCAGCGATTTCGACGCGTTGGCCAGCACGTTGCGCCAGCAGTACGGGTGGCAGGCATGAATCCGCGCCTGTTCTGGTCATTGCTGCTGGGCGCGCTGGTCCTGTTCGGGGTACCGCTGACGATCCTTTTCCTGCGCACGCACGAAAAGGTGACCGAGACCGTCGTGCTGCCGCCGCAGGGCGAAGCGAGCTACAACCCGCTGTATGTGCTGGGCCAGGCCCTGCGCGCCGACGGCATCGAGGTGCAGTCCAGGCAGCGGTTGGACCTGGCACAGATGCCACTGGCCGCCACCGATACGCTGGTGCTGCTGCAGGACACCGCCGACATGCCGCCGCGCACTGCGCAGGCCCTGCTGGATTGGGTGGATACCGGTGGCCATCTGCTGCTGCGCACGCAACCTCCGGCCGAGGATGATGCCGGCAGCACGCAGGGGCCATTGCTGGACAGGATCGGCGTGGACAGCCTGTTCCATGGCAGCGACTGCCAGCCCTTCCACGTGGTCGATGATCCGAGCCACGTCGAGTTCTGCGGCGGCCGGCGCTTCAGCCTGGGCTTCCAGGCCAACGCCACGGCCGAGCGCCGGTGGGGCGGCAACGAAGGGCTGGTGTTCGCGCGCCTGCCGCACGGCAAGGGCCGCATCGACGTGCTGGCGGACATGGACGTCATGCGTGGTGAAGGACCGAACGCATCAACGCGCCGCCGCACAGTCGATGCCGTCGCCCGCGATGGCCTGCATGACCTCTCGCACCGCGACCTGACGCGCTACCTGCTCGATCCCAACTATGGGCGGGGCACGGTCTGGCTGGTGTACGGCAGTCGCCCGCCCTCGCTGGGCGCGCGCATCTTCTACCAGGGCTGGCCACTGTGGGTGCCGCTGCTGCTGGCGATCCTCGGCTGGCTGTGGTCGCGTGCGCAACGCTTCGGCAGTGCCCTGCCAGCACCGGTGATCGAGCGCCGTTCGCTGCTGGAACACGTCCGCGCCAGTGGCGAACTGCTGCTGCGCTTCGGCCATGGCGCGCGTCTTTACCAGGCCGTGCAGGCGCTGTTCCTGCATCGCCTGCGCCTGCGTGCACCCGTGGCTGCCGCGCTCGACGGTGCCGCGCGTGACCAGGCCATCGCCGCAGTGCTGCAATGGCCGGTCAGTCGTGTCACCAGCGCACTCACGCCGCCTTCGCCGCATGATTCCTCCGCCCTGCGCGAGCGCATCCGCTTGCTGCTCCAGATGAGATCCCTGCTATGACCGATGCCCCTGAACTTCCGGCGGCCGCCACCGCCCGCCTGATCGAACGCGTCGACGCCATCCGCCAGGCCGTCGGCCACGCCTTCATCGGCCAGGCCGATGTGCTTGACCAGATCCTGGTCGCCCTGCTGGCCGGTGGCCACGTGCTGATCGAAGGCGTGCCCGGCCTCGGCAAGACCCTGCTGGTGCGCGCGCTGGCGCAGGCGCTGGAACTGGACTATGGCCGCGTGCAGTTCACCCCCGACCTGATGCCCAGCGACGTCAGCGGGCATGCGGTGTACGACCCGAAGAGCGAGAGCTTCAAGATCCGCCGTGGCCCGGTGTTCACCAACCTGCTGCTGGCCGATGAAATCAACCGTGCCCCGGCCAAGACCCAGTCCGCGCTGCTGGAAGTGATGCAGGAGGGCCAGGTCACCATCGAAGGCAAGGCCTTCACCCTGGCGCCGCCGTTCATGGCGCTGGCCACGCAGAACCCGCTGGAACAGGAAGGCACCTATCCGCTGCCGGAAGCGCAGCTGGACCGTTTCCTGCTGAAGGTGCTGATCGACTATCCGCAGCTGGAAGACGAGAAGCGCATGGTCGCGGCGATCACCAGCGGCCGTGCCGCCAGCGATTTCGACCTGAGCCAGGTGCCCCGCGTACTCGGTGCCGGTGAACTGTTGGCGTTGCAGCAGGCCACCGCGGCGATCACCGTCGATGACGAAGTGATCGACTACGCGGTGCGCATCGTGGCCGCCACCCGGCAGTGGCCCGGCATCGCCGTTGGTGCCGGACCGCGCGGCAGCATCGCCCTGGTACGTGCCTCGCGCGCGCAGGCGGTGCTGGCCGCGCGTGATTTCGTCACCCCCGATGATGTCCGCGACATCGCCCGCCCTGCCCTGCGCCACCGCATTGCACTGGCACCAGAGCTGCAGATCGAAGGCCAGGATGCCGACGACGTACTGGGTGCGCTGCTGGCCAAGGTCGAAGCGCCGCGCCGATGAGGCCTGCGCCGCTGCTGCTGGCGTTGCTGTTGGCCTGGGCTGTGCTGGGTGGCGTGGTGCTGGGCGGCCCGCTGCCGCGCTGGAGCTGGGCGCTGGCCGGCGCATTGATTGCGGTGCTGGCACTGGTTGATCTGTGGCGACAACGGCGACGGCCGTCGCCCAGCGTCGAACGCGACGCGCCCGAAGCGCTGGCACTGGGCGTGCGTCGCGAGATCGGCCTGCGCCTGCATAGCGAACAGGCCATGCACGTGCATGTGTTCGATCTGGTGCCGGGCGGTTGGCCACTGGAATCAATGCCGCAGCGCGTGCAGTTGCGGGCCGGCCATGTCAGCTCGCTGCATTACCACGTGCAGCCGCAGCAGCGCGGCCGCTTTGCCTTCGAGGGTGTGCAGCTGCGCATCCGCTCGCCGTGGCGATTGTGGTGGCAGCAACGCACGCTGCCACCGGCGCTGGAGGTACGGGTCTATCCCAACTTCGTGCCGCTCACCCGCTTCGCACTGTTCAGTGCCGACCAGGCCTCACGCCTGGTGGGCGCCCATGTGAAACGGCGGCGTGGCGAGGGCACCGACTTCCACCAGATGCGCGAGTACCGCATCGGCGACAGCCTGCGCCAGCTCGACTGGAAGGCCACCGCACGCGCGCGCAAGCTGATCTCGCGCGAGTACCAGGACGAGAAGAACCAGCAGCTGCTGCTGATGCTCGACAGCGGCCGCCGCATGCTGGCCAGCGAAGGCGGGCTCTCGCATTTCGACCATGCCTTGAACGCCTCGCTGGTGGTGGCTTACCTGGCGCTGCGCCAGGGCGATGCCGCCGGCCTGTTCGCGGTGGGCGGCGAGCGCCGCTGGGTGGCGCCGCAGCGCGGCATGGGCACGGTGCAGCACCTGTTGCGCGCCAGCTACGACCTGCAGCCACAGGCCGTGGCCACCGATTACCTGGCCGCCGCCACCGAAGTATCACTGCGCCAGCGTCGACGCGCGCTGGTGATGCTGGTCAGCAACGTGCGCGATGAAGACATCGAAGACCTGCTTGCTGCCGTGCGCCTGCTGCAGCGCCGCCACCTGGTGTGCGTGGCCAGCCTGCGCGAGCGCGAGCTGGATGCCGCGCTGGAGGGCGAGGTGCATACGGTCGAGGATGCCGCGCAGGCCGGTGCCGCCGCGCTGTACCTGCAACAGCGCGCGCAGGCGCATGACGCGCTGCGTGCCGAACGGGTGATGGTGCTGGATGTGACCGCAGATGCGCTGCCCGCCGCGCTGGTGGAACGCTACCTGGCGGTGAAGCGCGAAGGGTTGCTCTGAGCGGTAGCGCCGTGGACACCGGGCATGGCCCGGCGCTACCGGCCCGTTGCTCTGGTAGTTGCCAACCTCGGTTGGCACACAATCAACGGCGCCGACCAAGGTCGGCATCTACCAACGGCGTTGCTGCACACCGGGGACGCCATCAGACGTAGATCCGCGTCGGCGCCTCATCAACGATCGCGTGCGGCACGAAGCGCGCGCTGTCGCGGGTGATCGCGCTGTCGTCTTCGCGGATGCCTATGCCGCAGGCGTGGTCGCCGATCACCCAGCTGCCGATCAGCGGGTAACCGCCTTCGAAGCGGGTGAGCGGGTGCGCACGCTGGAGGATGGCCGGACCGTCGTACGGGCCGTCGCTGCGCTGCGTGCTGCCGTCGGCCAGGTGCATCTCGATGTTGGCACCTTCGCGCGAGAACAACGGCTTGCGCACCCAACCCGAGGCCAGCGCGCTGCCGTCATCGAAATGTGCTTCCAGCAGGTTCGGATGCCCAACGTTGCGCTGCCACAGCAACGGCAGGATGCCCTTGTTGCTCAGCACCGCCTTCCACGCCGGTTCCAGCAGCTGCACGCCCGAGCCCGGCAGCGCGCGGCCGAATTCCTCGGCCATCAGGTCTTCCAGCGGGTACAGCTTGAACAGCGTGCCGATCACCGTATCGTCCAGCGCGGTGAAGCGCCCATCTTGGGACAGGCCGATATCCTCGATGGCGATCGCTTGCCCGTGCAGGCCCGTCTGCGAGGCGCAGTCGCGCAGGTAATCGACCGTACCGCGGTCTTCGTCCGAGCTGCCCACCGCACTGAAGTACAGCGGCGGCGGCAGCTGCGTGGCCAGTTCGCCGAAGCGTTCGACCAGGGCTTCATGGATCGCATTGAACTGGTCGGCATGCTGCGGCAGGCGGCCGGCATTGCGCTGGTCCTCCAGCCACTGCCACTGGAAGAAGCTGGCTTCGAACAGCGAGGTCGGCGTGTCGTAGTTCAGCTCGTACAGCTTGGCCGGGCCGGTGCCGTCGTAGGCCAGATCCAGGCGCCCGTACAGATGCGGCTGGCGCTGGCGCCAGCTGTCGGCGATCCAGTCGCGGTAATGCGCGGGGATCGCCAGCTGGTCCATCAGGCGCTCGCTGCCGATGACATCGCCAACCAGGTCCATCGCCATCGCATGCAGCTCGGCGCTGGGGTCTTCGATGTCCTGTTCGATCTGGCGCAGGGTGAACGCGTAATACGCGCTTTCATCCCAGTACGGCTGGCCTTCGATGGTGTGGAAGCGGAAACCGGCTTCCTCCGCGCGCGCCCGCCACTGGGCGCGCTCGGCAATACGGATACGTTGCATGGATTGATCAGCCGCCGACGCTGCTGCCGCTACGGCGCGCACTGGTGCTGCCGAAGCCGCTGCGGCTGGCGGTCACCGCACGGTTCGGTTCGCTGCTGACCGGGGCCAGCCCGGCCTTGCCCGCGCCGATGCCGCTGGCGGTGTTCAGGCCGCCGCTGCCACCCGGGGCAGGACGCGCCCAGCCGGCGCTCTTGTCCTGGTAGGCCGGCGCCGACGCCGGCGCCTGCGGGGCCAGGCCACCGCGGTTGCTCAGCATCTGCGACATGAAGAAGCCCATCATCATCGGGCCGATGAACGAGGTACCGGCCGAGGTGTGCTGCTGCACGCACTGCTCAGGCTTGTAGTCCTGTTGGCAGGCTTCCTTGGTCGCGTACTTCGGCGCTGCATCGGCGGACTTCTTCTGCGCCTCGGCAAATGCATTGCGGCAGGCAGAAGGATCGGCGGTAGCCGTGGTGCAGGCCTCCACCGAGGTATACAGGCCTTCCTGCACCTGCACCTGCTCTTCCTTCTGGCAGGCAGTGAACAGCAGCGGCGCAGCGCTCATCAGCAGCAGCGCGGTGGTGCGGGAACGTTTCATGGCCTCATGCCTTCAAGTCGGAACAATGCCCCATCATGCCAAATCCCGGCCAACAACCGGAATCGGCAAAGTGGGAAAGATGAACGATCTTTCATTTTCGTCGTTCTCTCCCTCGCTCCATCCACGCATGGCGTGGATCCACGTGTCGACCAAGGTCGACACCTACCAACAGCAAGAATCGGGTCAGAGCCCACTGTGCAGCAACGGGATCCGACCCTGTCAGATCGCGGACAACTGTCGAAGGCGGGGTGGGTCCGGTTGCGGGGGCGTGAGCGCCATGGATGGCGCGACCGAGCCTACATGGACGTATTTACGGCGTCCCCCGCCACCGGACCCACCCCGCCATCCCACGGAATGCACGCCGTTGCCGTTGCCGTTGATTCGGCAGGTGCAGGGCGCAGCCCTGCCGGACCACCACCGGTGGTTGCAGCAGCAACCGAAAAAATTGGCCATGATCAACCGACCCCCACGTCGTACGGCCCGCCCGTTCCGCCAGCCATGCCTGAATACCGCTCCCGCACCTCCACCGCCGGCCGCAACATGGCCGGCGCCCGCGCCCTGTGGCGTGCCACCGGCATGAAGGATGGCGACTTCCACAAGCCGATCATCGCCATCGCCAACTCCTTCACCCAGTTCGTGCCCGGTCACGTGCACCTGAAGGACCTTGGCCAGCTGGTCGCGCGCGAGATCGAACAGGTCGGCGGCGTCGCCAAGGAATTCAACACGATCGCCGTGGACGACGGCATCGCCATGGGCCACGACGGCATGCTGTACTCGCTGCCCAGCCGCGAGATCATCGCCGACTCGGTGGAGTACATGGTCAATGCGCACTGCGCCGATGCGCTGGTGTGCATCAGCAACTGCGACAAGATCACCCCCGGCATGCTGATGGCCGCACTGCGCCTGGACATTCCGGTGGTGTTCGTGTCCGGCGGACCGATGGAAGCCGGCAAGACCAAGCTGTCCGAGCACAAGCTGGATCTGGTTGATGCGATGGTGATCGCCGCCGACGAAAGCGCCAGCGACGAGAAAGTAGCCGAGTACGAGCGCAGCGCCTGCCCCACCTGTGGTTCGTGCTCCGGAATGTTCACCGCCAATTCGATGAACTGCCTGACCGAAGCGCTGGGCCTGTCGCTGCCCGGCAACGGCACCACTCTGGCCACCCATGCCGACCGCGAAGCGCTGTTCCGCCGTGCCGGCCGCCTGATCGTCGAGCTCTGCCACCGCTGGTATGGCGGCGAGGATCCGCGCGCACTGCCGCGTAGCATCGCCACCCAGGCCGCGTTCGCCAACGCGATGACCCTGGACATCGCCATGGGCGGCTCCACCAACACCATCCTGCACCTGCTGGCTGCCGCGCAGGAAGCGGAGGTCGACTTCGACCTGTCCCACATCGACGCACTGTCGCGTCGCGTGCCACAACTGTGCAAGGTGGCGCCGAACTCGCCCAGGTACCACGTCGAAGATGTGCATCGCGCCGGTGGTGTGTTCGGCATCCTCGGGGAGCTGGACCGCGCCGGGCTGCTGGATACCTCCGTGCCCACCGTGCACAGCGCCACGCTCGGCGAAGCACTGGATCGCTGGGACGTGATGCGCAGCGACAACGACACCCTGCACACGTTCTTCAAGGCCGGCCCGGCCGGCATTCCCACCCAGGAAGCCTTCAGCCAGGCCACACGCTGGCCGTCGCTGGATGTTGACCGCGCCGAAGGCTGCATCCGTGCGCTGGAGCATGCCTATTCGCAGGAAGGTGGGCTTGCCGTGCTGCGCGGCAACCTCGCCGTCGACGGCTGCGTGGTGAAGACTGCGGGCGTGGACGAATCGATCCACGTGTTCGAAGGCAATGCGCGCGTGTTCGAAAGCCAGGACGCGGCGGTGGCCGGCATCCTCGCCGATGAAGTGAAGCCCGGCGACGTGGTGGTGATCCGCTACGAAGGCCCGAAGGGTGGCCCGGGCATGCAGGAAATGCTGTATCCGACCAGTTACCTGAAGTCGAAGGGGCTGGGCAAGCAATGTGCGCTGCTGACCGATGGTCGTTTCTCCGGTGGCACCTCGGGCCTGTCGATCGGCCATGTCTCTCCGGAAGCGGCCAGCGGCGGTGTGATCGGTCTGGTGGAGGATGGCGACCGCATCCGCATCGACATCCCGGCGCGGCGCATCGACCTGCTGCTGGACGACGCCACGCTGGCCCAACGCCGCGCCGACGCCGATGCGCGTGGCTGGAAGCCGCGTGCACCGCGCCCGCGCAAGGTCACCAGCGCGCTGAAGGCCTACGCCCTACTAGCCACCAGCGCCGACAAGGGCGCCGTGCGCAACACCGCCCTGCTCGGCGATTGACAGAAAAGGGGACGGAGGGAATTAAGTCGTAAGTGCCACAAACGACTTAATCCCCTCCGTCCCCTTTTAGGAGGGTCAGCCGATGGTGCGCTTGAACGGCGGCAGCGCGTCGATGATGCGCTTGCCGTAACGACGGGTCAGCAGCCGCGAGTCGAGGATGATCACCCGGCCGGTGTCGGTGGAGGTGCGGATCAGGCGGCCGGCGAACTGGGTCAGCGTGCGCAGCGCATGCGGAATCGCAATCAGGTTGAACGCATTGAGGCCACGCGCTTCCACCCACTCGCTCAGCGTGGCGGTCTGCGGATCGGTCGGCACCGCGAACGGTACCTGGGTGATCACCACCGTGGTGCAGGCCTCACCCGGAAGATCCAGGCCTTCGCCGAACGAGTTGAGCCCGAACAGCACCGAACCCTCGCCGGCGGCCACGCGGCGCAGGTGTTCGTCGATCATGCGCGTCTTCGACATCTCGCCCTGCACCAGCACCTGCTTGCGCTTGGCGGCCGGCATCAGGCCCGCCACCTTCTCCATCTTCCAGCGCGAGGTGAACAGCACCATCGAGCCCTTCGTCCAGTCCAGTTCCTTGCCGATGTAGCGCGCTACTTCACGCGGATGGCCTTCGCGGTCATCGGGCGTGACAGGGAACGGCGGCACGATCAGCTCGGCCTGGTTGGGCAGGTCGAACGGGGAAGACAACGAGACCATCTCGGCGGTTTCGGGGATGCCGTTGTCGATCGCCAGCGCCTGGAAATCGCCGCCGCCGGTCAGCGTCGCCGAGGTCAGCACCACCGAATCCACTTCATCCCACAACAGCTTGCGCAGCACGTGCGCGGCCGACACCGGCGAGCCATGCAGCACTAGGTCGCCATCACGGGTAGCGGTCACCCAGCGCGCCATCGGCGGCGCGCCTTCCTTGTCCTCGCGGCGCCAGACCTGCCACAGGTTGTACTGCTGCTCGATCATCTCCAGGGCCATGCCCAGGTTGCGCTGCAGGCGCTCGCGTGCCGGATCGTCCGGCTTGCCCTTGGCGACCTGCGCGGTGGCCGCGTGCGCCCAGTTGTAGAGGCTGCGGGTATCGTCGGCCAGCGCCTCGATCGGCTCGCGCCAGGCCTCGGGCAGGCGCCCGTTGGCCGCGCGCCACATTGGTTCCTCATCGGCCGGCGCCGGCATCCACACCGCTTCCACGTGGTCGCGGAACATGCGCAGGCCCTTGGCCACGTTGCTGGCCGCGTCGATGGCTTCGTTCGGCAGCAGGTTGCCGAGGCGGTCCTTGTCGACCGCGCGGTAGGCGCCGGCGATCAGGATCTGCAGGCGGCCGGTGCGCTTGGCCATTTCATCCAATGCGAGGCTGGCGGCGCCCTGATCGATGGCCACATTGCCAACGTGGTGGCCTTCGTCGAGCACCAGCAGCATGTCCGACGGCGCGGCGATCATCGGCTGCCCGTTGTCGCTGTCACCAATGGACAGCGCCGACAGCAGCAGCGCGTGGTTGGTGACCACGATCTGCGCGTCACGCACGGTGTTGCGCGAACGCAGCACCGCGCACTGCGCCGAGTATGCACAGCGCCGCCCCGCACAGCCCGAGGCCGGCGTGGTGATGCGCCCGCGCAGACCGGGGCTGATGGTTTCCGGTGCGTTGTCGATGTCGCCGTCCCAGCTGCCGTTGCTGAAGGCCACGGTGAGGCGCTTGGCGATGTCCATCTCGATCGGCGCCAGCGGGCGGTCGAACAGCGGCTGCTCGTCGTCGAACATGCCGTTCTGCGCGCCCTCGCCATGCGCTTCGGCGGCGTTGCGCGTGCACAGGTAGCGGGTACGGCCCTTGGCCAGGGCGATGGTCGCCTCCAGGCCGGTTGCCTTGAGGAAGTTCGGGATATCGCGCTCGACCAGCTGCGACTGCAGCGCCACGGTACCGGTGCTGATCACCAGCTTCTTCTTGCTGGCCAGGGCAATCGGCACGCCGGCGGTCAGGTAGCCCAGGCTCTTGCCCACGCCGGTCGGCGCCTCGACCACGCCCACACCGCCGCTGGTGGACAGCGCACGCGACACCACGCCGATCATCTGGCTCTGCGAGCGGCGGGTGGAGAAGCCGGGGGTATTGGCCTGCAGCGTCGTGTACGCCTTGCGGATCGCGTCCTTCAAGGTGTCATCGAGCTTGCGTGGGGCGGCGACGGTTTCGGTCACGCCAGAACTACCGTAGCGGGGTCAGGCCGGTCATTGTCGCATGGCCGGCCACGGGCTCCGATGCGCGGGCGCTGAACGGGGTCAGCAGCGTCGCGCCATGGCTGGATGAGCGCCCCGCAACGCCACCGACGCGGCCAAGGCCGCCATCACGGTCAGGGCGTCGCAGCGCGCTGCCGCAGCAGCCGTACCAATGCCCAGACCAGCAGTACCGTGCCGACGGCATCCAGCATGGCCAGGCCGAAGTGGACCACGCCCAGCACGGTGCTCAGCTGCGAGATCGCACTGAAGTCACCCTTGCTGACCATCCACATCGGCACCAGGTTGGCCAGCAGGCTGCCCATGCTGGACGCCAGCAACAGCAGCAGGCCGGTCAGCGCGCCGGTGCGTGCCGGATCGCGCGGCGCGCCCATCACCCAGACCAGGCCGACGCACAGGGCGATCAGCACCGGCAGGCGCACGCCGACCATGGTCAGCAGGGAGACCATCAGAGCCTGGCTGTCCATCGATCAGTCCTGCCCGGCGAAGGCACCGGCTCCGGCGCGCAGCTGCTGGTAGACCGCGTCGGTCTGTGGGCGTACGGCGTGCCACTGCAGGAAGCTCTCGGCCGCCTGCTCGACCAGCATGCCCAGGCCATCGACCGTGTTGCGGCACTGCGCGGCGCGCGCCCAGGCCAGGAAGGCAATGGCAGCCTCGCCGTAGTTCAGGTCGACCGCCGTGGTCATCGAATTGACCAGCGACAGCGGCAGCTTGAACTCGGCGTCGCGATCGCGGCCGGCCGAAGTGGCGTTGAGGATCAGCTCGAAATCTCCGAGGTCGCGCAGATCGTCCCAGTAGCGGCTGAGCGCGCGGCCCGGCTCGCCCATGGCATCGATCAGTTCGTCGGCGCGTTCCGGCGTGCGGTTGACCACCACCAGTTCGGTGATGCCGGCATCCAGCAGCGCCGGCGCAACGCTGCGCGCCGAACCACCGGCGCCCAGCAGCAGCACGCGGCGGCCGCGCAGGTCCAGGCCGTGGCGGTCGGTGAGGTCGCGCACCAGACCGATGCCATCGGTGGTGTCACCGTGCCAGCGGTCGCCCTTGCGCAGCAGAGTGTTGACCGAGCCGGCGCGGCGCGCGCGTGCGGTCAGCGTGGTGCACACGGAGAATGCCGCTTCCTTGTGCGGTGAGGTGACGTTGGCACCGACACCGCCCTCGGCGGCGAACGCCTCCAGCCCGGCCAGGAATGCGTCCGGGGCGAGATCGATGCTGCGGTAGTCGAGGGAGATGCCTTCCTGGCGACCGAACGCAGCATGGATCTGCGGCGACTTCGAGTGGGCGACGGGGTGTCCGAAGACGGCGTAACGATCGGTCATGGAATCCTCAAGCTGGCTAGACTGGTGCTCTTTCGTGCATGGACCTGGATGATGCGTATCGCCCCGACCCTGCTGGTGCTCGCCGCCAGTCTACTCTCTGCCCCGGTGGCGATGGCGTTGAACGAGTACGGCATCGAGGGCATGGGCGTGGTCTCCACCCGTGCCGACGAGGGCCGGGCCACGATCAGCGCCGATGGCCAGCGCATCGTCTTCGCCCGCCGTGGCGAGGCCGGCTGGGGGCTGTGGCAGGCGCGCGTGGTCGACGGCCGCTGGCAGCAGGCGCAGGCCTTGCCGCTGGCGGTGTCCGGCGAGGTGCGTGATCCGTATTTCAG